>NZ_JBTLMO010000005.1:0-288535 GCF_054462255.1 Streptomyces sp. SD15
AGACAGCTCCCACCCCACCGGAGGTCTTCGCCACGTTCAAGACCCGACCAGTGTCAACAACGCTCGTGATCAATACACCTAGGACCTGTCCGGTCGATCACGGCGGAGAAAAGCAGCGGTGTGTGGTCGGTGCCGGTGAGCGGGGTGGGGTGCGTGCAGCTGCAAGGCGGAGGAGGGCGTCGACGCGATGGGGGTCCCCCCTGTTCGAGCGAAGCCGAGAACTTGGGGGAGTCGGCAACCGACGACAACGCCGGAGGGGGTACCTCCCTGCTCGAGCGAAGCCGAGAGCTTGGGGGCGGGCGTGCCCCACCCCGCGTCTCCGCCGTGATCGACCGGACAGGTCCTAGAAGCCGCTCACCCGTAGCGTGACGTTCAGACGGCCGGTCAGCCCCAGTTCGGGCGGCGCCGTGTCCGCGTACACTCGCGGTACCCCGTGGTAGGCGAGCCGGGACGCCCCGCCGAACACGAACAGGTCCCCGCTGCGCAGTTCCACGTCCGTGTAAGGCCGCGCCCGCGTCTCGGCGTTCCCGAACCGGAAGACACAGGTGTCGCCGAGGCTCAGCGACACGACCGGCGCGTCCGACTTCTCGTCGCTGTCGCGGTGCATGCCCATCCGCGCGTCGGCGTCGTAGAAGTTGATCAGTGCGATGTCGTACGCGGCTGTCGCGGCGTCGGCGCCGAGCGCGTCCGTCACCGCGCGGCGGCCGAGCTCGTCCAGCCAGGCCGGGAAGGGCTTCACGGGGGTGCCGTCGCCGTCGACGACGGTGCGCGCGTACCGGTACGGGTACCAGTGCCAGCCGAGGCAGACCTGCCGGGAGGTCATCGTGCCGCCGCCGGGGGTACGGACCGTGCGCAGACCGGCCGGTGGGCGGGCCCACTCGCGGCAGGCGGTCAGCAGTTCCCGCTGCCGGTCGGCGCCCAGCCAGTCCGGCAGGTGCACCGCGCCCGGCGCGACCTGCGTACGGCCGCGCGGAAACAGCTCGCTCTCCATGGGGCCCATCATCACGCATTCACCAAGGCAGGCAGGCGTCCGGGGCTCGGCTAGCCTTGACCCACGATGAACGACCGTATGACGACACCCTGGGCCGAGTACGCGCTGACCCGCTTCCCCGAAGACCCCCGCGACCAGCTGCGTGCCTGGGACGCCGCCGACACCTATCTGCTGCGGCACCTCGCGCAGAGCGGCACCGCGCTGTCCGGCTCTGTCGTGGTGGTGGGCGACCGGTGGGGAGCGCTCGCCACGGCGCTGTCGGAGCACCGGCCGACGCAGATCACCGACTCGTTCCTGGCGCAGGAGGCGACGCGCGCGAATCTGGCCCGCAACGGGGCCGACGCGGACGCGGTACGTCTCCTCACCACCCGGGACACGCCGCCCGACCGTATCGACGTCCTCCTGGTCCGGGTGCCGAAGAGCCTCGCCCTGCTGGAGGACCAGCTGCACCGGCTGGCGCCCGGCGTGCACGAGGGGACCGTCGTCGTGGGCACCGGCATGGTCAAGGAGATCCACACCTCGACGCTGAACCTCTTCGAGCGGATCCTCGGCCCGACCCGCACCTCGCTGGCCGAGAAGAAGGCCCGGCTCATCTTCTGCACCCCGTATCCGGGGGCCGCGCGGGAGCCCAACCCGTGGCCGTACAGCTATCAGCTGCCCGACGGCATCGGCGCGGTCTCCGGCCGTACCGTCACCAACCACGCCGGTGTCTTCTGCGCCGACCGTCTCGACCTCGGCACCCGCTTCTTCCTCCAGCACCTTCCGCGCAGCCGCGGCGCCGAGCGCGTGGTCGACCTGGGCTGCGGCAATGGCGTGCTGGGTACGGCGATCGCGCTGGAGAACCCGGAGGCGGAGGTGCTGTTCGTGGACGAGTCGTACCAGGCGGTCGCCTCGGCGGAGGAGACGTACCGGGCGAATGCCGAGGGCAGCGCGGAGTTCCGCGTCGGCGACGGACTGACGGGGGTCCCCGCCGGAAGCGTGGACCTCGTCGTGAACAATCCGCCGTTCCACTCCCACCAGGCGACGACGGACACCACGGCCTGGCGGATGTTCTCGGAAGCGCGCCGTGCGCTGCGGCCGGGCGGCGAGCTGTGGGTCATCGGCAACCGCCACCTCGGCTATCACCTGAAGCTGCGCCGACTGTTCGGCAACAGTGAACTCGTGGCCGGCGACGC
This sequence comes from Streptomyces sp. SD15, assembly GCF_054462255.1. NCBI lineage: Bacteria > Bacillati > Actinomycetota > Actinomycetes > Kitasatosporales > Streptomycetaceae > Streptomyces > Streptomyces sp. SD15. Next base: position 2,167 of record NZ_JBTLMO010000005.1, read on the forward strand.
CAAGTTCGTGATCCTCAGGGCCGTCAAGAAGTAGCTCGGCGGTCTCGGGGCGTCAGGAAGTGGTACCCCGCAGCACACGGGGCGAGGCTCCGAGTTCGCGGCGGCACGCTTTGTTGAAGGCCTGCAGGTCGGGGATGCCGACGGACGCGGCCACCGCCGGGATGGAGAGGGTCGAGGCGCGCAGCAGATGGTGGGCGCGCTCGAGTCTGCGGCGGCGGATGTAGGCCACGACCGTGGTGCCGGTCTCGGTGCGGAAGAGCCGGGTGAGGTGGTTGTGGGAGATTCCGGCGGCGCGGGCGATCTCCGGAATCGCGAGCGGGGCGGCCAGGTGCGCCTCGATGTGGGCGATCGCCGTGCTGACCGCCGGATGCGGGCCACGGCTGGTGGCGGTGGCCGGGGTCAGCCGGGCGATGCGCCACAGCGCGGTCCAGATCTCGGCCCGGGTGCGCTCGGGCGTGCCGGGGGCCGCCGCGATCGCGTTGAGCAACAGGCCGGAGAGCATGGGGAGTTCGGGCCCCGCGTCCTGCACGACGGGGACGCTGCACGGTGCGCCGACGGGGACGATGCGCAGATGGGCGTAGAGGTGTTCGGAGCGGCCCTGGTAGCGGTAGCGGACCGTGGTGCCGGGCGGTACGAGACTCACCCGGCCGGGGCGGATGAGGTGCGCGGTGCCGTCGACGGTCAGCTCGGCGTCGTACTGGTAGAGGTGCAGCTGCCACAGCTCCGGCAGCCGGAAGACGTCCGTGCGGCTCGCGAGGCCGTGCACGCCGACGCCGATGTTGACAACGGCGGGCGGCTCGCCGAGGTGCAGTTCCGTCTCGCGCATGGTGAAAAACTACCAGCGGTGGTGAGCCGGGCCAACGCGCCGAGGACGGTGGCGACCCTATGTTGAGGCGCATGACCACCCCATGGGAGCAGACAGCCGGCCCCCCACTCCTGAGTTCGGTCCGGATGGCGCACTTCGTGGCCCACGGCTCGCTGCGGCTGGACGCCGTGGTGCCGCCGGGGATGAACACCGAGGGCATCGACGTCCTGCGCGAGGGCGTGCCCGACGTGCCGTACGGCAGCACCGTGCCGGACGCCTACCCCGAGGGGTCCTTCGTCCGTCGGCTCCTCGGGATCCCGGACGTGGCCGGGGCGCTGCGGAGCCTGGTCGGACCCGACCCCGCCGTCGACCATCACTACGTCCACATCCGCGAGCCCCGCGAGGGGCGGGCGCAGCCGCTGCACGGTGACGCGATCATCGATGTGCGCTCCGACGCCTTCGACGTCCAGTTGATGTACTACCCGCAGGACGTCACGCTCGACATGGGCGGCACCCTCAGCGTGCCGGGCAGCCATCTGCGGCGCACGAACGAGACGGACACCGGGCGCTACCAGAATCTGCGCGGGCAGAGCCGGCTGGTCTGCCCGGCGGGCACCGTGGTGTTTCTGCACCATGGCCTGTGGCACGGTGGGCGGCGCAACGACAGCGATGCGGTCCGCTATATGTTCAAGATCCGCTTCAATCCGACGGTGCGGCAGTGCCGCCTGTGGGACACCTCGGACCTGGGCGATCCGCGGGTCGCCGAGGAACTCTCCACGACGTTCTCGTGGTACGAACCCGCCACCGGCCGTCTCGAGGTCTACAACCGCGTCCTGCTGTGGCGTTCGCTCACCGGGGACGACTCCTTCGACCTGGACCACTGGGTGACTCGGGTCTCCAACCGCCCTCAGGGGGCCGTCGCATGAGCATCCGTCAGCAGATCCTGGTCCTCTACCTCGCCACCTCCGCCCTGGACGCGGAGGTGGCGGGCTGGTCGGTCTACGACGGCACCGGCCGTACGTCGCCCACGACCGGGGACAGCGACGAGCCGCCGTACAGGACAGGGGTGCATGCCCTGGAGGACGGCTGGCGGCTGTTCCAGGCGGCACAGTTGATCCCGCCCTATCCCGGCGGCGAGTACGACGTGTCCTTCCTCAAGCACGAGTTCTTCTTCGAGAAGCTGGTCGATACCGACGCCGTCTGAGGTCACCCCCGCAGTACGCCGATGAGTCGCGCCACCGTCCGCGCCATCGCCTCCCGTCCCACACCGAGGTATGTGCGGGAGTCGACCGCCTCGGGGTGGGCGGCGAAGAACTCCCGGATGGCGCCGGTCATCGCGATGTTCAGGGCCGTTCCGATATTGACCTTGGCGATGCCGCCGGCGACGGCTGTCACCAGTTCGCCGTCCGGCACTCCGGAGGACCCGTGCAGGACGAGGGGCACGCCGAGTGTCGCGGTCAACCGCTTCAGCAGGCCGTGGTCGAGGGCGGCGGTGCGCGTGGTCATGGCGTGCGAGCTGCCGATCGCGACGGCCAGAGCGTCCACGCCGGAGTCGGCCACGAAGGCGCGGGCCGCGCCGGGATCAGTGCGGGCACCCGGCGCGTGCGCGTCGATCGGCGGCTCGCCGTTCTTGCCGCCGACCTGCCCCAACTCGGCCTCGATCCACATCCCTTGGGCGTGCGCCCAGTCGACCGCGGACCGAGTGGCGGCAAGGTTGTCCTGGTACGGCAGCCGCGCGGCGTCGTACATCACGGAGCTGAATCCGGCGCCGGGTGCCTGTCGCAGCAGGTCGTCGCTCTGGACGTGGTCGAGGTGCAACGCGACGGGTACCGCGGCGCGTTCGGCCGCCGCGGCGGCTGCACGGGCCAGCGGGAGCAGCCGTCCGTGGCGGAACTTCACCGCGTTCTCGCTGACTTGGAGGACGACGGGGGCCGCCACGGACTCGGCGCCCGCGATGACGGCCTCGACGTGCTCCAGGGTGATGATGTTGAACGCGGCGACAGCGGTACCCGCCCCGGCCGCCGCGGCGACCAGGTCACCAGTGGCTGCGAGTGACACAACTCCTCCTCTTCTGCGGATGGTTGAGCCGACTCAGCGAGCCGTGCCGTCGAGGATCACGGAGCGGGTGAGGTGGCGCGGCCGGTCCGGGTCCAGCCCCCGGGAGGCGGCGACCGCGACCGCGAGCCGTTGCGCGCGGACGAGTTCGGCGAGCGGGTCGAGTGCGCCGGCCACCCACAACGCGCCGGTGGCCCGCACCTGTTGGGCCAGCCCCTCGGGTGCCTCGCCGAGCATCCAGGTGGCGGTGGAGCGGGTCGCGATGCTGATGGGCCCGTGCCGGTACTCCATCGCCGGGTAGGCCTCGGTCCAGGCCAGCGCCGCCTCGCGCATCTTGAGCGCGGCCTCGCGAGCGAGCCCGACGGTCCAGCCGCGGCCGAGGAAGGTGAACTGCGTGCGGTCGACGAGCCCTTCGGGCAGCGGGGCCTGGAGCACGGTGCGCGCGTCGGCGACGACGGCATCGGTGTGCAGCCCGAGGTGGGCCCGCAGCAGCGTGAGCGCGGTGGTCGCGAACCGGGTCTGCACCACGGATTGTTCGTCCGCGAAGTCGAGCACGACGATGTCGTCCGCGACCTGTGTCACGGGGGTTTGGGGGTCGGCGGTGATGGCGGTCGTGCGTGTACGTCCTCGTAGCCGCGCGAGCGTGTCGAGCACCTCGGTCGTGGTCCCGGACCGGGTGAGGGCGACCACGTGGTCGTACGAACGGGTGTCCGGGAATTCCGATGCGGCGAAGGCGTCCGTCTCCCCCTGTCCGGACCGTTCGCGCAGCGAAGCGGCGGCCTGAGCCATGAAGAGGGAGGTCCCGCACCCCACGAACGCGACCCGCTCCCCCGCCCCGGGCAGTGCGCCGCCATGCGCCGTGGCCTGCTCGGCGGCGCGGATCCAGCACTCGGGCTGGCTGCTCAGCTCGTTCTCGACATGGGTCATGCCAGTCATGCCAGTCATGCCACACCCCTCCCACTGATGCACTTTCTTGCAAGATATAGCGAGCTTTCAATCACAATCAAGCAATCCGGGTTCCTGGAATGCGGTGCGTTAGGGTCGCGGAGGATCGAGGAACGGAGTGTGCGGATGTCGCGCGACGCCCGCTGGAAGGCGCTGCTGGAACTGCTCGTGGAGCGGGGACGGTTGGATGTCGAGCAGGCCGCGGGCGAGCTGGGGGTGTCGGCCGCGACCATCCGGCGTGACTTCGACCAGCTCGCCGAGCAGCAGATGCTGGTGCGCACACGCGGCGGCGCGGTCGTGCACGGGGTGTCGTACGAACTGCCGCTGCGCTACAAGACGGCCCGCCACGCCTCCGAGAAGCAGCGCATCGCGACGGCGGTGGCCGCGCTCGTCGCACCCGGCGAGGCGATCGGCCTGACCGGCGGCACGACCACCACCGAGGTGGCCCGCGCCCTGGCCGTACGCCCCGATCTCGGTTCCGGCTCGCCCGCGCTGACCGTGGTGACCAACGCGCTCAACATCGCCAATGAGCTCGCCGTGCGCCCCCAGTTCAAGATCGTGGTCACCGGAGGAGTCGCACGTCCCCAGTCGTACGAGCTGATCGGGCCCCTCGCGGACGGTGTGCTCAGCCAGATCACCCTCGACGTCGCCGTCCTGGGCGTGGTCGCCTTCGACGTCACGCACGGCGCGGCCGCCCACGACGAGGCCGAGGCCGCCATCAACCGGCTCCTGTGCGAGCGTGCCGCACGCGTGATCGTCGCCGCCGACTCCAGCAAGCTGGGCCGACGCGCCTTCGCCCGGATCTGCGCGGCCGAGTCGGTGGACACGCTGGTCACGGACGCGGCGGTGGGCCTGGACATGGTGCGCCGGTTCGAGGAGGCCGGGGTCGGGGTCGTCGCCGTCTGACACCCCTCGGCCCCGGCTTCAGGAACCCTTGCGGGCCTGGGCGGTGAGCATGAGTGTGCGGACGTCGCGGACGGTGGCCGAGGGGTCGGCCGCGGTGATCTCGATCCCGGGGCCGCCCGGACGGTGCAGGGTGGCGGTGGGGAAGACGGGATCGGCCAGGGCGAGGTGGTCGGTACCGGGGGCCTGCGGGTACATGCCGAGGCTCGCCCAGACGGCCCAGGACGACATGGCGCCGAGGTCGTCGTTGCCGACGAGACCGTCGGGACGGTCGCTGAAGAGGGTGGCCAGGGCGCGGCGGACGGTGTCGCGGGCGCGGTCGGGGCGGTCCGCGTAGTCGTACGCCCAAGGGGTGTTGAAGGAGGGCTCGTTGCCGAGGTAGGCGTAGGGCTGGGTGCCGCCCGCGTTGAGGTGGGTGAAGAAGGTGTCCAGGCGGGCGGTGACCGCGGCGTTCCCGCCCATCAGGGCGAAGAGGCCGGACAGGTCGTGCGGGACCATCCAGGTGTACTGGGCGGCGTTGCCCTCGACGTACTCCGTGGTCTGGGCGGGCGTGAAGGGCGGCCAGCTGCCGTCGGCCGCGCGCGGCTGGAGATAGCCGGTGGCGGGATTGAAGAGGTTGCGCCAGTTCCCGGAGGCGCGCAGCAGGGTGTCGTGGGCGGCGGTGTCGCCGAGACGGTGGGCGAGCTGGGCCAACGCATAGTCGGAGGCCGCGTATTCCAGGGTGGTGGCGGCCGAGCCCCAGACGCCCGGGGCGCCGGCGGGGACATAGCCGAGGGCGTCGTACTGCTCGTGGCCGGGTCGTTGACGTTTGTCCTGGCGGCCCGCCAGGGCGGCGCGCAGCAGGGCGCGGGCGTCGAAGTCGGTGGCGCCGAAAGCGTGGACGGCGGAGGCGATGACGGGCAGCGGGTCGCCGACCATCACGCCGGTGCCGCCGTTGGCGACGGTCCAGCGGTCGAAGTAACCCGCCTGGAGACCCTGGTTGAGGACGGACTGGGCGATGTCGGAGGCTTCGCGCGGGGCGAGCAGGGCGAGGAGTTGAACCTGGGATCGGTAGACGTCCCAGCCGGAGAAGTTCGCGTACTGGACGTGGCCGGGGCGGGTGCGGCGGATGACGCCGTCCATGCCGGGGTAGCGGCCGTCGGTGTCGCTGAAGGTGCTGGGGTGGAGCAGGGAGTGGTACAGGGCGGTGTAGAAGACCCGGCGTTGGGTGTCGGTGCCGCCGCCGACCGCGATGCGGCCGAGCCAGTCGTTCCAGCGGGCGCGCGCGGCCTGCCTGATCCCGTCGTACGAGTCCTCGTGCTGCTCGGTGGCGGCGTTGCGGCGGGCGCCCTCGACGCTGACGAAGGAGACGCCGACCCGGACGGTGACCGTGCGCACGTCGGGGCCGAAGGAGACCAGGGCCGCGCCCGGTTTGCCGTCAGGGTGGGCCGCTTGGGCGAAGGGTCGGTCGAAGGTGGCGTGGAAGTAGAGCCGGTAGCGGTTGCCGGACTTGCAGAAGCCGCCGCTGTCGGTGTGCCCGGACAGGGTGTCGGTGCCGATGTCCACCGCCCCCGTGGCCGCGTTGAACGCCTTGCCCGCGTCGACGCTCAGCGCGGCGGGGCGGTCGTCCGTGGCCGGGTAGGTGAAGCGGGCGACGCCGGAGCGCTGGGTGGCGGCGAGCTCGGTACCGATGCCGTTGTCGAAGGTGACCCCGTAACTTCCGGGCTCCGCCCACTCGTTGGTGTGCGAGAAGGTCGCCTGGCCGGCCGCGTCGGCGCCGAGCAGGGGCATGAAGGGCACATTGCCGTAGTCCTTGCACCCCGCGCCGGACAGATGCGTGAGGCTGAACCCCTTGATCCGGTTGTCCCCGTACGCGTACCCGCCGTGCTGGTACGTCACCGTGTCCGGGCTCCACTGGACCCCGCCCAGGGGCGCCGTCGCTCCGGGGAAGGTGTTCCCGGCTCCACCGCCATGGCCGAAATCCGCCCCTCCGGGGGCGGTTCCGACGAAGGGGTTCACGTACTGGGCCGGGTCCACGACCACGTCGTCCGCCGTGGCGGACGCGAGAGGGGCACTCGACACGACGAGTACGGCGGCGACGGCCGGCGCGGCCCGGCGGAAGGGGAATCGCACGAGGTCTCTCCGGGCGGTGACGGGGACGACGTCCCACGACGGCAGGGCAGCATGAGGGCGACAGTCTTCCCCGGGGTGATGCCGCCCTCGCGCCGCCACGCCCGGAGGTCACTCGCGCGGCGGAGCGCCCCCCGTTCACCGGACCGGCTCGCGCGGCGCGGCCTGCTCCACCTGCGGCGCCACCTGCAACCGACCACCCTGCGGTAACCGAACACACGCACCAACTGGCTAGACTACGCACCCTCGTGCACGTGATCCGGTCACGTCCGATCACAGCGTTCCCGAAGGGTTTCGACGCTTGATAGCCATCGAAGAGGTCAGCAAGCGATATGCCGACGGCACGACGGCCGTCGATCGCCTGTCCCTAGAGATACCGAACCACTCCATCACTGTGCTCGTCGGGCCTTCGGGGTGCGGCAAGACCACCACGCTGCGCATGATCAACCGCATGGTCGAACCCAGCAGCGGCACGATCCGGGTCAAGGGCGAGGACGTCCAGCGCCAGCCGGTCAACGCCCTGCGCCAGTCCATGGGTTACGTCATCCAGAACGCGGGGCTCTTCCAGCACCGCACCATCCTCGACAACATCGCCACGGTGCCGCGGCTGCTCGGCTGGTCCAAGCAGCGCGCCCGTGCCCGCGCGGCCGAACTCATGGAAAGGGTCGGCCTCGACCCGAGCATGGCGCGCCGCTATCCGTACCAGCTCTCCGGGGGCCAGCAGCAGCGCGTCGGGGTCGCCCGCGCACTGGCGGCGGACCCGCCGATCCTGCTGATGGACGAGCCGTTCTCCGCGGTCGACCCGGTCGTCCGCCGGGGCCTGCAGGAGGAGTTGCTGCGCATCCAGGGCGAGTTGGGCAAGGCGATCGTGTTCGTCACCCACGACATGGACGAGGCCATCACCATCGGCGACCGCATCGCCGTCCTGCGCACCGGCGGCAAACTCGCCCAGTTCGCCGCCCCCGACGAACTGCTGTCGTCGCCCGCCGACGCGTTCGTCGAGGAGTTCCTCGGTGGCGACCGGGGCATCCGCGGCCTGTCCTTCCTGTCCACGCGCGACCTCGAGGTCGACCGCTCCCGGGTCTTCCCGGTCGGCACCGACTGGCAGCGAATCGCCGGGCAGCCGGGCGGCGAGGGGCCGGTCCTGGTCACCGACGCGGGCGGAAAGCCGCTGGGCTGGGCCGACCTCACCACGTGGGCCGGTGACGTCAAGAGCCTCGAGCCGTACGGGCAGAGCTTCGAGGTCGGCCGGGACTCGCTGCGGGTCGCCCTGGACCGGGCGGTGCTGTCGCCCACCGGTCAGGCGGTCGCCGTGGACGGAGCGGGACGGGTGCTGGGGCTCGCCGGGCAGGACACGGTCGCCACGGCGATCCGCGCGGCCCGGCGGCAGCGCGCCGCCGACTCCCCGAAGGGCCCGTCCCAGGTGAAGGCCGCGAAATGAACGGCTTCTTCGACATCCCGAGCGACCTCCAGCACAGCTATCTCGGCCTGATCTCCTGGCACATGCAGGAAGCTCTGATCCCGGTGCTCGTCGGCTTCCTGCTGGCGCTGCCGATCGGCCTGCTGTGCGTCCGCATCAACTGGATCTATCCGCCGGTCCTTTGGATCACCACCGTGCTGTACGCGATCCCGTCGCTGGCGTTCTTCGTGGTGCTCATCGACTACACCGGGCTGAGCCGGCTCACCGTGATGATCCCGCTGGCCCTGTACAGCCTGGTGATCCTCGTCCCCTCGGTCGTCGACGGCGTCCGGTCGGTCCCCGAGGAGACGAACGCCGCAGCCGCGGCCATGGGTATCGGTCCGGTACGCCGCTACCTCCAGGTCCAACTCCCCATCGCCGTGCCCGCGATCATGGCCGGACTGCGGGTGGCGACCGCCTCCAGCATCAGCCTGGTCAGCGTCGGCGCGCTGATCGGCAACCAAGGGGCGCTCGGCAACCTGCTGACCACCGCGATGCTCTACCACCGGCCCATCCTCGCGGTGAACTCGGTGGTCACCACCGCGGTCCTCGCGGTGCTGGTCGACGCCCTGCTCGTGCTGCTGCGACGTGTGCTCACCCCTTGGCAGCCGCCCTCGGGCCGCAAGGCCGCCCGCACGGGCCGTACGTCCACGACCGCGGGCGCCACCCACACGCCGGAGAAGGTCTCGTGAACGTACTCAACTTCATCCAGTCCTTCTTCGCCGACGGTTCCCACTGGCACGGCTACGACGGCATCCCGCAGCGCGTGTGGGAGCACCTCCAGTACTCGGTGGAAGCGCTGGCGATCGCCGCGGCCATCGGCCTGCCCATCGGACTGGTCACCGGCCACACCGGCCGCGGCGGCAACGCGCTGGCCTTCGTGTCCTCGGGAGCGCGCGCCCTGCCCACCTTCGGGCTGCTGGTGCTGATGTTCGTCTGGCTCGGCCTCGGCATCCTGCCCGTGATGATCCCGCTCGTGGTGCTGGCGATCCCGCCGATCCTGATCACCACGTACGAGGCGATCCGCAGCATGGACCCCTCCCCCGTCGACGCCGCCCGCGGGATGGGCATGTCGGAGCCGAAGATCCTGCTCCAGGTGGAGGTGCCGGCGGCGCTGCCGCTGATTCTCAGCGGGCTGCGCTCGGCGGCGATCCAGATCGTGTCCACGGCGACGATCGCGGCATATGTGAGCCTCGGCGGGGTCGGCCGCTACATCGTGGACGGCCTCTACCAGCGCAACTACGAGAAGGTGGCCGGCGGGGCCGCCCTCACCGCCCTCCTGGCGCTGCTCGTCCTGGTGCTGTTCTGGGCCGTGGCCCGGGTGGCGGTCTCCCCGGGCGTGCGCAGGCGCCGTACGGCCTGACGGACAGACGAAAGGGAGAGCCCGCCCGGTGCGCGGCCTTCCCCTTCGTCTGCTCACTGCTCCGCGGTGGCCAGGGCGTGTTCGAGGACGACCAGGAGCGCGTCCCGCACCGACCCGCGCTCTCGGGCGTCGAACACGGTGAGCGGCACGTGGTCGCCGACGTCGAGGGCCCACCGTACGTCGTTCAGATCATGTTCGATCTTGCCGTCGAAGGCGTTGACGGCCACCGCGAAGGGGATCTCGCGGTGCTCGAAGTAGTCGACGGCCGCATAGCAGTCGTCGAGCCGGCGGGTGTCGACGATGACGAGCCCGCCGAGCGCGCCGTCGACCAGGTCGTCCCACATGAACCCGAAGCGCTCCTGGCCGGGGGTCCCGAACAGATAGAGCTTCAGGGTCGGGTCGAGCGTGACGCAGCCGAAGTCCATGGCGACGGTGGTCGTCATCTTCTCCGGGGTGTGGGAGAGATCGTCGATGCCCGCGGCGACCGAGGTGATGGACGCCTCGGTGGTGAGCGGCTCGATTTCGGAAATGGCGCCCACCGTGGTGGTCTTGCCCACGCCGAAGCCGCCCGCGATCACCATCTTCACCGGCATCGGCGGCCGGGGACCCTCGGTGTCAGCGCTCACGGATCGCGCCCCGGGAGTCGGGGATAGCTCGGAGACCATCGATAACCCTTCGCAATACGGTGGCGTCGCGGGCGGAGTCGGCCTGCGGTGCGTACAAGGCCAGTTGACCGTCGGCGCGCAGATCGTCGGCGAGCACCCTGATCACATTCAAATGCATCCGCAGTTTCGCCGCGATCTCCGCCAGCGACTGCGGCTGGCGGCAGACCGTGATGATGTCGCGGTGCTGGTCGAAGACGAAGGCCTGCAGCGTGGCCAGCCCCAGTTCCGTCGCGACCACCTGAGTCTCGATCGGGATCGTCGGTACGAGGCTGTCACCGCCCGCGATCCGCCCCGCGGTCAGCAGGAATGGCCTGACGATCGACGCGGGGGGGTCCACACCCCACGCGTCGTCGTCGGCGGCTGATGGCTCGCCGGCCGTCATCTCGTCCTCATCCTTCACTCGCGGGCCGTCGCGGCCTTCGCGACGCCCCCGTCGGCCGTCAACGGGTCGGCGCGATCCCCACGGTGTTCTTGAGCTCCATGACCAGTTGCGGGCTCAGGGCGGCACCGGCGCGGTTGGCGAAGACGGTCATCTCGTACGCGATGTTGCCGAGCTTCGCCTCCTTCGAGGCGACCACTCCGAGCACCGCGCCCGTGCCGAGCGCCGACACCAGGACGTGCCCCTCCTCCAGGTCGATGATGACCTTGTTCAGCGCGCCCAGTCCGTAGTTCCCGGACGCGCCCGAGGCGAGGCTGGTGATCCCGGAGACGATCGCCGCGAGTCGTTCCGAGTCCGCTTTGCCGCGCAGTTGGGACACCGCGATCAACAGACCGTCGGAGGACACACCGATCACGTCGACGACCCCGGCGGTCTCGGTGGCAAAACGATTGAGCAGCCAATTGAAGTCGGCAGCGGCGGCCTTCACGTCCGTCGCGGGTTCCACGTCCGCGGACTCCGGTCCACCTGTCCACATCGTCACTTGCTCATGCCTTCCGGGAATGAGGGTCTGTTGTTCTCTGTGCTGTGCTCGCCCGAGGTGTCGCTACGGCCCCCTGAATGGGCCGTAGCGCTGATCCCGTCCTCGGCCGCGCTCTCGCGGTCGGCCCGCAGGACTGCGGCCTCGAACTCGTCGATCTCGGATCGTGCCGCTTCCGCGTCGGCGGTCTGCCAGGCGGGCGGGCGTGGGTTGGTGATGGCCTGTTTGGGCAGGCGGGTCGACGCGGTGGTGGCCTGCAGGGTCGCTCCGCGCACCCGCCGCCGCAGCGGACTGGCTCCGTCGCCCGGGCTCGAGGACGAACCCGCGCCGGACTTCGGCGGGAGGGCGCCGGACCTGGACGGGGTCGCGCCGGACCTCGACGAGGCGGTGCCGGACCTCGAAGGAGCCGTGCCCGACTCCGACCCGACCGCGCTCGACCTCGACGGGGCCGTGCCGGGGCCGCCGTCGGCGCCCTTGGCGTGCGGCTGGGCTGGTCCGCCGGGCGGCATCGAAGGCGTACCGCGGCCGGCTGTCTCGCGGGCGGCGGCGCCGCCCGCGTTCCGCTCTGTCCCCGCGTCCGTGGTTCCGGGGGCGCCGCCGGGCGTCCCGGCGCCCTCGGCCGGGGCCTCCGACCGGGGGGTGTGCCCCGAGGAATCCGCATCCCGCGTACGGGAGGGAATCCGGCGGGGCAGCGCCGAGGGCCCGGGTTCCGGGTCCACCGCCGCGGGGCGCGGCTCGCTGCCACCGGAGCGGCGGGGCGGCGGCAGGATGTGCGGGGCGCGCGCCGCTGCTCCGGTCGGGTCGGCGAGCAGGAGGTGGGAGGAAGGCACGGCGACGGTGGCGGTGACGCCGCCGCCCGGGGTACGGGTCAGGACGACCTCGATGCCCCAGCGCCGGGAGAGTCCACCGACCACGAAGAGGCCGAGGACCTCCGTCGGGGCCAGGTCGAGCCGTTCGCGGCGGATCAGGCGGGCGTTCTCCTCCTCCAGCCGCTCGGCGCTCATCCCGAGGCCGTGGTCGATGATCTCGATCAGGGCGCCGCCGCCGGAGCCCTGCCGGGGACGCAGGACGACTTCGACGCCGCTGGACGCCGGGGAGAACGTCACCGCGTTCTCCAGCAGTTCCGCCAGCATCAGCATGAGATCGCCGACGATGTCGGGGGCGACGGTGACATCGCCCTCGGCGTGCGGGGTGACGCGCTGGTAGCCCTCGATCTGGCCGAGCGCCGCACGGACGATGTTGCTGAGCCGCATGGGCCCGGTGTTGAGGCCCGTCTCGCGAATTCCGGCGAGCAGCATCAGGCTGTCGGCGTTGCGCTGGAGGCGTACGGCGATGTGGTCGATGCGGTAGAGCCGGTCCAGTACCTCGGGGTCGGTCTCGCCGCGCTCCACCGAGTCGATCAGCGCCAGCTGACGAGCCGTCAGGTTGCTGACGCGGCGGCCGACGTTGCCGAACATCTCGGCGATGTTGCGGCGGCTGATGACCTGGCGTTCCAGCAGGGCGGTCGCGGTGACCTGAACCTGGTTGAAGGCTTCGGCGAGTTCACCGATCTCGTCGCGGACCGGCACGGGCACGGCTTCGAGTCGCGGCGGGCTCGCGTCGTCGGCGTCGTCGTCCGCGACCCGGGCCAGCTCGCTCTCGGCCGCGGCGGCCACGTGCTGGGCCGCCTCGGTGAGACTCCGCACGGTACGGACCACGGAGCGGCGCATCAGTACGGAGAACAGGATCCAGGCCGCGAAGGCGAGGAAGTTGGCCCCGACCAGCCAGAGCACCTGCCACCAGGCATCGCTGGACGCGTCCTGGGTGTCGGTGGCGATCTGGTTGATGAGCGACTCGGTGATCTTCAGTCGGTTCTGGGCCTGGCGCTCATAGGTGGGGTCCGCGGTCAACGCGTCGTCGAGAGCGGCGCGCAGTTGCGCCGAGTTCTCGGCCACCAGGGCACTGGGGTCGACCTGGAGAGCGGCATAGTGCTGGGCGATGACGCTCTGGTACGGGCTGTGTTCGATCGAGGCGAGCTCGGCGCCCTGTTCCTGGCTCGCGAACCGGGTGAACCGGTCGGCCTGGTAGGTGTACTGCTCGTAGTCGCCGACGGCCCCGGTGTACTCGATGAGCGCGTTGGGGTCCCGGGTCCGGGCCGCGAAGACGCTGGTCTCGAAGGACGCGTGAGCGGTGTCGGCACGCAGCAGCGCGTCAAGGAGATTGCCCGCGGAATCCGAGGACTCGCCGCCCGACCGGCCGAGCCCGAGGCCGTTGATCAGGCCCTCGATCACCGATCCGTACGCCGGGTCGATGTTGTCGGCGGGGATCGGGCCCCCTTCGATGGTCTTGCGGAGGCTGTCCAGGCCCTCCAACTCCCTGAGTGCCTGGGCCTCGGCATCGGGCAGCCGGTCGCCGTAGGCGTCCCGCACGGCCTCCGTCTGGGTGGCGACCTTCTGCTGCGCCTGGAGGTAGGAGGAGGTGTCGGGCGAGCTGTCGCCGGAGCCGGCGGCCTCGTAACGCAGGGAGACGAGGAGCGCCTGCCGGTGCTCGGTCTGCACTTCGTCGATGAGCTTGGTGACCTGCGCGCTGTCGCGTACGAGCTGGGCGGTGGCGGCGGCGGAACGAGCGAGGCCGATCTCGGCGTAGGCGATGTAGGAGAGCATCGCCGAGACGACCGCGAGGGGGACGATCACCAGGACGTTGAGTTTCCGGCGGAAAGGCCAACGGTCGAGGAGGGAGGGCGTCCGGCCTATTCGGGGATCCGTGGTCAGCGGCCCCCGGCCGGCCTTTCTGTGCGCGGGCACCAAACCTCCTTGACTTCATTCCCAATGGAAGCCCGCCGCCCGGGCTGCGTGGACTGCAGGTCGCGTCAACGCGCTCGGGCCGAGCAAGTGGAACCAGGTCCCCCGACTCGGCCAACATTAGCGGCTGCCGTAAGAGTACGGCCATGATCAACCAAAAACCGACACGGGGAGACGTCTGATTCGCTCCCGTTTCAGTCAGGTTGCGCACACGGGGTGAATCCGTGCGGTCTCCACCGGTGATCTATTCGTGTCTTGACGGTGCGTTACTGCGCTCGCTTGGATCGTCATCAGCCACACCTTCCGGCCGCGCCCCGACCAAGCACAAGTCTGGATGACCAACGTGACCCACGCCAGGAACAACCGCTCGTCCGCAACGTATGCCGTATCCCTGCTGGTTGTGGCCGCGGCCGCGCTGACGGGCTGCGGCTCCTCCGACGACTCCGACAGCAACGACCCCCTGGCCGGCGACGCCGCCAAGGGCGGTACGGTCGTGGTCGGTTCCAACAACTTCCCCGAGAGCATCCTGCTCGCCGACATCTACGGCGAGGCCCTCAAGGCCAAGGGGATCAAGGTCAGTTACAAGCTGAACATCGGCAGCCGGGAAACCACTTACGGTCTGATCAAGAACGGCACGATCACGGTCCTGCCCGAGTACAACGGCGCCCTGCTGTCCTATCTGGACGCCAAGGCGGCGCCGGCGTCGGTCGCGGAGACCAACAAGGCCATCAGCGCCGAACTCGATGCGAAGCTGATGCTCTTGGAGTCGTCCGAGGCGCAGGACAAGGACGTGGTGGCACTCAACGAGGCCACGGCCAAGAAGTACAGCCTCACCTCTTCGTCGACGATCGCCGACCTCTCCGACGTGGCAAAGGACCTGGTCATTGGAGGGTCGCCGGAGTTCCAGACCCGCCAGCAGGGGCTGGTCGGCCTCAAGTCCGCATACGGCCTCGAATTCAAGTCCTTCAAGGCGCTGGACGCGGGCGGTCCGCTGACGACGGCGGCTCTCAAGAGCAACAACATCCAGGTTGCGGACATTTTCTCGACGGACCCCGGAATTGCCAAGAACAAGTTTGTGGTCCTGCAGGACCCCAAGAGTCTTTTCGGTTTCCAGAACGTGACCCCGCTGGCGTACAAGAGCGACCTTCCCGCCGAGGGAGTCACCGTGCTCAATGCCATATCGGCGAAGCTCGACACGGACACCCTGGTCCAGCTCAACAGTGAGGTCCAGGACGGCAACAAGGACCCGCTGGACGTGGCGAAGTCGTGGCTGGCCTCCGCCGGCCTGTCCTGACTTCGGTGCGCCGGCCGGGGCAGGCATCCGCTCCGGCGGCATCGGGGAGTCCCTGCCCGTGCGTCCGGTCCGCGCGATGATGGCGGTCAGGGCCAACCGACTGCTCGCGATGTGAGAGCGACGGTGCCCCCGTCCATGGGGGCACCGTCGCCCGTCGCTCAGTGAGGTACGGGCACAGGTACGGGTTCCGTGGCCCGTCGGATCCCGGCGGCGGCGAGCGCGGCTCCCGCGATGCAGAGCACGCCGGTGAGCACGGCGGCCGCGTGCATGCCGTTGAGGAACGCCTGACCGCTCCCCTCGACCACAGCCGCCCTGACCTGGGCGGGCATGTCGCCGGAGACCGGGGAGATGCCCATCGCCACCGCGTCCTTGGCCGCTTCGAGCTTCGAGGACATCGCGGACGGGACTCCCGCCTCGGTCAGTTCCGAGCCGAGTGTCGAGCCGACCCTGCCGCTGATCACCGAGACCAGTACGGACGTACCCAGTGCGCCGCCGATCTGCAGCGTGGTGGCCTGCAGTCCGCCGGCCACACCTCCGTCCTGGACCGGGGCATTGCCGACGATGGCGTCGGAGGAGGCGGCCAGCACCATGCCGACACCTAGGCCCAGCGCGATGAACGGAGGCCACATCGTGGTGTACGAGGAGTCGGTCTGCCAGGTGAGCATGCCGAAGCAGGCTCCGGCCTGGAGCAGCATGCCGAGCGGCATGGTGAAGCGGGCCCCGAAGCGACCGGTGAGGGCGGCTCCCAGCGGTGAGGCGACCAGGGAGGCCAGGCTCAGCGGCAGGGTACGGATACCTGCCTCGACGGGCGAGAAACCACGCACGTTCTGCAGGTAGAGCATGACGAAGAAGATCACGCCGAGCATCACGAAGAAGTTCAGCGCGGTGATGATCGCGCCGGTTGTCAGTGCCCGGCTGCGGAAGAGGCGCATCGGCAGCAGCGGGTGCTCGACGCGGGTCTCGTACCAGCCGAAGACGACGAGGATCAGTGCGCCGGCGCCGATGGCGCCCCATGTGCCGGCCGACGACCAGCCCCAGGTCTCGCCCTTGACGACGCCGAACACCGTGCTGAGCAGGCCGAGGGCGAGCAGTATGACGCCGAGGATGTCGAACGCGTGCCGTCCGGTGGAGTTCTTGCTCTGCGGGAGGACCAAGGCGCTGAACACGACGGCGACCACGCCGATGGGCGCGTTGATGTAGAAGACGGACTCCCAGCTGACGTTCTCGACGAGCAGGCCGCCCACGATGGGGCCAAGGGCTGTCGACACGGCCGAGACCATGGCCCAGATGCCCACCGCCATGCCGAACTTCTTCGGCGGGAACGTGGCGCGGAGCATGCCGAGGGTGTTGGGCATCAACAGGCCGCCGCAGATTCCCTGCAGGGCCCGGAAGGCGACGACGCCCTCGATCGAGCCGGCCAAGCCGATGGCCACCGAGGCGACGGTGAAACCGACGACGCCCACCAGGTAGTACGTGCGCCGGCCGAAACGGTCGCCGAGCTTGCCGCCGAGGATGAGGCTGGCGGCGAGCGCGAGCAGGTAGGAGTTGGTCACCCACTGCAACTCCGCACTGGACGCGTTGAGTTCACGACCGATTTCGGGGTTCGCGATCGCCACCACGGAAGCGTCGAGCTGGACCATGAACAGGCCGAAGGCGACCGCGCACAGAGTGAGCCAGGGGTTGGACCGGCGACCGGAAGCCGCGGGCGGTGACGGGGAGCGTGTGGGCAGACCGGATTGATCCACGGAGGTGGACGACATGGAGGAGCCTTGTCTGTGTCTGTGTCTATGAAGCGGTGGTGAAAGGGGGGGAACCGACCCACGGAAGGAGAGACCGGCGGAGGGCGTACGAGACCTCTCGCGCGGCGGGGGAATGCACGCGCCCTCGTACGGCGGAGGGGCACACGAAGGCCTCCCCCTGCTGCGGAGGGCTCAGGGTTCCTCCGGCGCGGTGGAGCGATCCACGGGTACGGAAAGGGCGGCCCCCACGGCGCGGTCACGCCCGCCCGTGGGAAACCCCGCGCTCAGTCGGCCGCGGGGTGGAGCCGGCGCGTCAATGACGTGAGCGCGCCGACGGCCGAGCCGAGAGCGTCCATCTCACCGTCGGTGAGGGACATCAGCGCCTGGCGGATGTGGACGGTCTCGAGATGGCGCACCTCGGTGAGCCGTCGACGGGCCGTCGCCGTGAGGTGCAGGTGGGCGACGCGCTTGTCGACGCTGTCCTGCCTGCGCTCCAGCAGCCCCCGCTCGGTGAGGTGAGTGACCAGGGCACTGACGTTGTTGGGCTTCATCAGCAGCGCCTCGGCGGCCTCGCGCACCGTGGCGCCCTCCCGCTCGGAGACGAACCGCAGCAGCGCGAGCTGCCCCTCGGGCGGTTTGGGATGCGGGTATTCGGCCGTGATCCGCCGCTCCAGGGCCCTATGCAGCGCGGGGAGACACGCCGCGAGGCCGGAGGCCACCTGGTCGATGTCCCGCAAGGGCGCGCTGGAGTCGGTCACGTGCACATAATACATATGAGCCAATAGCTATGCCAACATACGTACCGTCCGGGCGGCACGGACACCCGCGCCGGTCTGCCGGTCTGCCGATTCGTCTAGGGCCTGTCCGGCGGATCAGGTCGGAGGGAAGCAGCGGCGCCCTGTCAGCGCAGGTGAGCGGGGTCTGGTGCGTCGAGCTGCAAGGCGGAGGAGGGCGTCGACGCGATGGGGGTCCCCCCTGTTCGAGCGAAGCCGAGAACTTGGGGGAGTCGGCAACCGACGACAACGCCGCAGATCGGCGTGCCAGAACCCGCGTCTCCGGCATGATCCGCCGGACAGGCCCTAGTGACCCAGAGGTGTCGGTGGCATGGCGTCCGGGACGGGGGTGGGGGCCGGGGGGCGCGCGGTTGTCGTCTGCTCTCTCGTCAGGGCGTTGGTGATCTTGCGGGCCAGGAGCGGATCGACCGGAAGCACATGTGAGGCGAACCAGCGGGCGGCCGACGGGTCGGGCGACGGGTCGACGAACTCCGCGCCCGCGTAGTCGTCGAGCGGGGGGTCGTAGACGTACCCGCAGACCACGCCGCGTCCCACCAGACGTTCCACGAGGGCGTCGCGGTCGTGGACCAGGAGGGGCACCCGGAAGAGAGGCAGAGGGCCGTCGTGCGCCGTCCGGTCACGCAGGACCGGGGAGGCCCAGGTGGAACCCGACAGCAGCGAGACACCGACCCTGCGCCGGGCGAGGTCGTCGTCGAGCCGCGCCAACCTCAGACTCAACTGCCCGCGGACCAAGGCCCCGTGGCGGGACCGGAAGCCGTGCAGATCGACACGCACCCATGGCTCGTACGCGGTCAGGCTCGGCGCCTCGCGCGCGCAGCCGGAGAGCCGCGGCGCGTGCAGGGCCATGCGGAAGTCGTCGCGTTCCAGCATCCCGAGGCGCTGCATCGTCCGCCACACAGGACGCACCAGACGGAGGGTGCGTACGGAGGAGCGCGCCAGCGGCCGCAGCGTCACAGCCAGGTCGCCGCGGAGGCGGCCCGGCACCAGGAGATCGTCGCGCAGCAGCTCCAACTCCCGCCGGGTGCGGGCGTCCTCGACGGCGAGGAAGCCACCGGCCATCGCCGCCACGTGCTTGGACAGGCTGAACGCCGCCGCTTTCCCGAAGGTCCCGATCGGCTGCCCGTCCACGTGGGTGCCGATCGCGTGCGCCGCGTCCTCGAACAGGGGGATCCCCAACTCCTCGCAACGACGCCGCAGTTCCACGACCCGGTCCGGCATCCCGTACAGGCTTGTGGTCAAAACGGCGTCCACGCTTCGCCAGGTCGATTCCGGTACGGCGGCCGGGTCGATGTTGCCGTCCCATACGGACACGGGGGCCTGGACCGGGCGCAGCCCGGCCGCGAGGACCACGAAGAGAATCACGTCGTCGTTCACCGGTGACATCAGCACCCGTGCACCCGGCCGGCACCAGTGCCGCAGCGCCAGATAGAGAGCCAGCCGTGCCGAGGGCGTGTAGACGCATTCGCGTCCGAGCCGCCGCGTCATCATCGCGGCAAGCCGCGATCCGTACGGCATCGTCACCTCTTCCGTCGAAGGGTCGTCCGAGGAACACAGCGCGCTCTCACGAGCGTCGGTCAGGGCCGACCGGGATTGCGGCCGGGCAGGCTCTCGCCGTCGCGGTCGGGGAGGCCGCGACGACGGGCGGTAGGGACAACGGGAACACGGTGCGAAAGCCGGCAGGGGGAACCCTGCTCATCGTGCGCGCGGTCCCGCTCCGCCGAAGTCGACCCGGCCCGACGTGCGCAGCGTGCCGACCGTCTTCAGCAGGCGGTCGGCCGGTTCCCGCAGTGCGGGATGGGCCAGGACCGTGTTCCGCAGGCCGCGCACCGGTCTGCGCCACAGCCGGTGGGCCGCCGCCACCGGGTGCGGGCGGGTCGCGAATCCTTCGCCCACGCGCAGCTCGCGGGTCTTGAGCCAGTCCTTGTACTCCTTGTCGCCGCGTCCCAGATCCATGACCCGCACACCGTGCCGGCCCGCGGCCTCGGCCGTCCGAAGGTGCATCATCAGCCCGGGCGAGTAGTAGTGGAACTCGGGGTCGTACGCGGTGAACCAGGCCGCGAACACCGTGCGCGATCTCGGCCCGAAGTGCGCGGCCACCGGCCGGTCGCCGGCGTACAGCACGGACAGCACGCCGGTGAAGTGCTCGTCGCGGACCTGGAACAGATGGTCCACCAGGTCCACGATCCACGGCCGCGCGAACCGGTCCATCCGTCCGGTCCTGCGGTATTGGGCGGACTTCCACTCCATGAGCCTGTGCAGCACCTTCGGATCACGCTCGTCGAAGACGAACCGCAACTCGCCCACGTCGCGCCCCAGGCGGCGTTCCTTCTTCAGTGTCGTCTTGGCCAGCCCCGGGTACGCGGCGCGCAGCCACTCCGCGTAAGTGCCGCCGCCGTCCTTCAGATCGACCACCGGTGAGGCGAACGTCCCCGTGACGTATCTGCCGAAGGGCTTCTGCTCCTCGACGAGGTGGTCGAACTCGAAGACGGACAGTCCGCACGCCCGCAGCAGTTCCTGGGGGTCCCAGGTGACCCCGGGGCGGTGCACGAGGGCCTGGCAGTCGGAGAGGCCGAGACCGATGGCCCGGCCGACGCCGAAGGAGTTGCGCTCGTACGGAAAGAAGCCGACGGGTTCGCCGTTCTCATGCAGGACCGCCACCTGCGCCCCACCGTGGTACCTGCCGATCCCGGCCGCGAACTCCGGTGCCAGGAAGGGGTTGCCGTAATCGGGCGACTCGTCCATCGTCTCGTGCCAGGCCCGGCGAAGCGTGGTGCTCAGCTCCTCGGGTCTGTGTGTCGTGATGTCCACCTCAGATCAACCGCCCTTCCGCAGGCTCCGCGAGGGAGGTACCGGTCGCTGTGCAGGCCCGTAGGGCGTGTGGATCCCTGTTCACGGATCGCATGGGCGACCGTCCCCCCATTTCCCCCATGACGCGTTGTCCGCGTCCTGCCACTTCTTTGGCCCTCTGCTCGTCCACGCCGTGTACGCGCGCTCGCTCCACGGTGGATGACCGAGGCGCGAACCGAATGACGGGGCTCAAACGTTGCGAAACAGTACGCACGCTGTCAAGGGTGCCTGTCGTAACGGATGGGTGCGGATCGGATGGCCCGGTCCACTCAGGGCATCCGGTGCATGCAGAACAACACCTCCGCCGACGCCCGTTCCAGGCGGCGGAGGTCTGCGCACGGCTGTCGGCCGCGGAAACCATCCCCCGAGTCGAGGGTCATCTGCCCTTGTGCATCTGGTCGTTCACTCGATCGGCCAGTTCCGTGGTCATCCCGGCGCTGGGCAGCGGCTGATTGAGGGCGGTGAGCAGCATCGTCAGGTGGGTGTCCACGGTCGCTTCGATCAGTGCGCTCAGCGTGACGGCGTGCTCCCTGGCCCGCACCCATCCGGTGCCGACGACACATGTCCCGATGACTGCGGCCGGGAACCACCACATGCCGACCACGAGATACAGCAGCCCCCATCCGGTGACCACGGAGGCGGACTGGAACTCGGCGTTGGCGGCCTGCACCGGGCTGCGCTCACTTTCGGGGAGCAGTACCCACAGCCGCGGCCACACCAGCCCAAGCCGCAACCCGTGGTACTGGGCGGCGATCCCGGCGTCGGCCAGCCGGAATTGTTCGCCGATCCAGGTCGGCCGTTTCGGCAGGTACTCGGGCACCGGGCGCACACCGGCCCGCTCCGCGGCCGCGACCGCCCGCCTGCGGCGCAGCCGCACCAATGCGCGGGCGAGTGGGCCACGCCACTGGCCGAACCACACCGCCTGCACCAGTCTGCCCGTCGCCTTCGCGAGCAGGGCCGCGGCGCCCGCACCGAGCAGCAGGCCGACCACGCGGACCCCGACCGACACCTCGGAGCCGTTCATGAACTGGGTGATCCTGGTCTGCGCCAAACCGATGTCGAGAGCATCAGCGTGCCCGAGCAGGTCGGCACAGAGGACCGACACCACGAACAGCGCTCCCGGCAGCAGCACCGTCGCGGCCCACCGTTCGGCCAGTTTGCCCCCGATGGACGACAGGAGCGTCGTCATGGTGCCGGAGTCATCGGCAGGCCGTCGAACAGGGCGCACACCGGCGGCCTGCCCCGATCGTCGCGCTCGGCACGTCGGGGGCAACGGCGTTGCGGGCAACGGTAATTGCCTCGCCCAACCGAGGGAACGGCGTCGATTCCCGGTGCGAACACCACGTCCGACCCCGGCTCGGCACGCTGGGGGTCGGGTGGCTGCGCCGCCCCGGCCAGCCCGAAGTTCCGGCACATCGCCAGCGGCGACGCGCCGTCGCGTACCCGTGCCTCGGCCCGGGCCAGTCTGTCGGTCCAGAATCCCTCGGCCGCGCTCTCGCGCAGGACCGGCAACCCGGCACACCACAGTGCCATGGCACCGGCCTCGTCGAGTTCACCGTCCACATGCCCTCCCCCTGTGCTTTCCTTCTGGGACAACGCTATCGGGTCAACCAGGAAAAATCGGGGGGAAGTTGTCGACCGACCGCGCCCAAGCACTGGCCCGGCTGCGGGCCGGCACGGATCTGGCGGATCCCGCGGTGCTCGCCGCCGCGGCGGCCGCGATGTTCCCGTTGTACGAGACCGAGCCGACTCCACCGGAGGTGGCTGTCGCGGTCGGCACCCTGCACTGGCGGCGGCAGGCCACGCTGCCGATCGGCCATTACGCCGAGTGGGAGCGTGACTTCGCCCAACTGTGCTTCGTACTGGCCCGGCCGCAGCTGCCGGCGGAAGCGCGGTCCTGGTTGGACGAACAGCCCGATCTCGGACCGTTCGACGAACGCCTGTGGATGAGCTACCCGGGCATGCTGATGCACCTGTCCCACGATCCCGGTGTGCTGGCGGCAGTCGTCGCGCTGGCCCGAGCGGCCGCCGCGGCGACGG
This sequence comes from Streptomyces sp. SD15, assembly GCF_054462255.1. NCBI lineage: Bacteria > Bacillati > Actinomycetota > Actinomycetes > Kitasatosporales > Streptomycetaceae > Streptomyces > Streptomyces sp. SD15. The sequence continues at coordinate 24,882 of NZ_JBTLMO010000005.1, forward strand.
GTGAGGCCCTCAATCTGGCTTGCCTTGCCGACGCACAACGGATGACGGCCCGTGTCACCGGAGACGAGAACCTTCTCGTCGAGGCGGTGGCGACCGCCGCGGCGGCGGTCGACGCGGCGGGCCCGGACGACCCGGACCTGTGCGGCTACCTCGTCGCGCTCGCCGCGGGGCAATACGATCAGGCGGAGCGCACCGGTTCTCCCGCGGCCTTCGACGCCGCGATGCGGACCATGCGTGCCGCGCTCGATCACACCCCGGACGATCACCCCGACCGGCCCGTGTTCGAGGGCAATCTCGGCACGCTGCTGCTGAGCAGCTTCAAACTGACCGGCTCCACGCGGGACCTGGAGGGGGCGGTCGAGATGCTCACCGCCGCGTCGCGAGCCACTCCGGTGGATCACCCGGACCGATGGAACTGCCTCTCCACGCTGGGATTCGCCCTCCTCCAGCGGTTCGAGCGGGCCGGAGCGGACGGCGATCTCACCGAAGCGGAGACGGCGGGCCGGGCGTCCGTGGCCCTCACCCCGGACGGCCATCCGGGCCGCGGCATGGCCCTGATGAATCTGGCGAACACGCTGAAAACGCGCTTCGACAGGACGGACCGGCTCTCGGCCCTCACAGAGGCCGCCGACCTGCTGCGCGCCGCGGTGGCGATCACCGAGGACGGGCATCCGATGCTGGCCCTGTGCCTGGGCAACCTCGGTCTCGTACTGACCGAGAGATACATGAGAACGGAAGAGGACCGCGACCTGGACGAGGCGATCGCGGTGCTTCGGGCCGCGCTCGCCCGAGTTCCGACCGGGCACCCGAACTCCGTCGCCATGCTGCTGAACCTGGGGAACTCGCTGCGCAAGCGCCACGAGCGGACCGGTGACGGGGCGGTGCTCGCCGAGGCGACCGACCTGCTGCACCGCGCGCTGGACACGGCAGCTCCGGACCACCCGGACCGGTTCCTCCTGCAGAGCAGCCTCGGATCCGCGCTGCGGGACCGCTTCCAGCACACCGGCGACGTGGCCCACCTCGACGAAGCCGTGCGGCTTCTGCGAGCCGCGGTCGACTCGGTACCGCGCGATCACCCGCGCCGCATTTCGATGCAGGCCAACCTCGCCATTGTGTTGTCCTCGAGGTTCGGCTGCGGGGGTCCACCCGCTTTGTTGGACGAGGCGATCGAACTGTCCCGGTCCGCGGCCGCCGCACTGCCTGTCGACCATCCCGCCCGGACGCAGCATCTGTCGAATCTCGGCGCGGACCTCGACGACCGGTTCAAACGGTTCGGACGCCTCGATGATCTCGACGAGGCCGTCGACATCGGCAGAACGGTGCTGGCGGCGTTGCCCGAGGAGCACGCGGACCGGATCCGGCGGATGTCCAACCTCGGCAAGGCGCTGTATGCCAGGTACGAGCGACTGGGCGACGTCGCCGACCTGGACGAGACCGTCTCCCTGCTGCGGGCGGTGGTCGCGGGCACGTCGCAGGACCATTCCCGGTATCCCGCTCGACTGGCCGACCTGGCAGTGGCCCTGCAGGCCAGGTACGAGCGGTTCGATCGGACCACCGATCTGGAAGAGGCCCTGCGGAGCAAGCAGGCCGCGGTGGCGGCCGCTCCGTCGGACCACCCCGGCCGGGCGCTGTACCTGTCGAACGTCGCCATCAGCCACCAGACCAGATACCTGCGGTTCGGAGACCCGAAGGACCTGCACGCGGCCGTCGACGCCGCCCGACTCGCCCTGCGGGCAACCCCGGACGACCACCCCGACGTGGTCAGCCGACTGGGGACACTCGGCAACACACTGATGGTGCGGTTCCGGCGCGAGGGGGACCTCGCCGACCTCGACGAGGCCATGGACTCGGGCAGACGCATGGTGGCGCTGCTGCCCGCCGACCATCCCCACCTCGGAAAGGCCCTGTCCCAACTGGCGCGTGTGCTCGGCGCGCGCTTCGAACGGCTGGCGCGGCTCGCGGACCTGTCCGAGGCGATCGACGTCAGCAGGCGCGCGGTCGCCGCGACCGAGGCGGACGACCCCGGCGTGTTCACCTACCGGGAGAACCTGGCTGGTCACCTGCGCATGCGGTACGACCGGGTGGGAGATCTGGCCGATCTGGACGCGGCCATCGCGGACCTGCGCGCGGTGGCCGATGCGATGGCCCACGATCAACCCAGCCGGGCCATCGTGTTGTTGAACCTGGCCGGCAACCTCGGCGCCCGGTTCGAGAGGTCCGGTGACCTCGCGGAGATCGACGAGGCCACCGATCTCGGGCGGGCCCTCGTGGCGAAGACTCCGGCCGACCATGCCGACCTGCCGATCAAGCTCAGCCGACTGGGCAGGACGCTGATGGCGCGTGCGGAACTCGCGCCGGATTCCGAGGTGTTGGACGAGGCCGTCGCGGTCACACGCGCCGCCGTCGAGGCGACTGCGGCGGGTGACCAGGAACTCGCCGTGCGGCAGGGAAGCCTGAGTGCCGTACTGCAGCTGCGGTTCACCAGGACCGGGGCCGTCGGGGACATCGCCGAGGCCGTCGCGGCGACCGACGCCGCACTGCGGGCCACGCCGGACGGCCACCCTCGGCGCGCCACGGCCCTGTTCAGTCTCGGCCGATCCCTCTCCCTGCGCTGGACGGTCAGCGAGTCGGAGGCCGACCTGGACGGAGCCTTCGACGCCTACCGGGCCTCAGTGGGCGACCCGGTGGGCCAGACCAAGATCCGTGCGCGTGCGGCGTTGTTCTGGGGCCTGCTGGGCGAACAGGCAGGCCGGCACGGCACCGCGCTTGCCGGGTTCACCCAGGCCGTAACACGGCTGCCCAGGCTGGCCTGGGTCGGGTCGAGCCGGGCGACCAGGGAACACTCCCTGCGCGAATGGCAGGGGCTGGCGTCCGCCAGCGCGGCGGCCGCACTGTCCGCCGGGGAACCCGAGCGTGCCGTCACCCTGCTGGAACAGGGCAGATCGGTGCTCTGGACACAGGCACTCGGCCTCCGGGACGACTTCTCCGCGCTGCGGGCCGTCGCCCCGGAGCTCGCCGACCGGCTCCGCACCCTCGCCGTCGAACTCGACACACGCGACCCGGAGGAGGCCCGCGATCAAAGGATCCGGCTCGCCGACGAATGGGACACCCTGCTCGCCAAGGCGAGGGCGTTGCCGGGCCAGGCGGACCTGCTGCGCACGCCGTCCTTCGAGACGCTGTGCCGGGAGCTGGGCGAGCACCCAGTGGTGATCGTGAACCTCCATGTCACCCGGTGCGACGCGTTGATCGTCGCGGACGGCTCGGTCACCGTTGTCGAACTGGCGGACCTGTACACCGAGGCGCACACGAGGGGCGACGTGTACCTGGCCGCCCGGGAGGCCCTGGACCACCCCGGCACCCCGGGCCCGGCTCGGGCGGCCGCGGAACAGACCGTGCTGGCCACCCTGGAATGGCTGTGGGACAGCGTCGCCGAACCGGTGCTGGCCCGGCTGGGGGACGCGCGAGGAGACGAGTTGCCGCGCATCACCTGGTGCCCGACGGGCCCGCTGACCGTACTGCCGTTGCATGCGGCCGGCTATCACGACCCGTCCGACGAACCGGCCGGGCGGACAGTCCTCGACCGGGCCGTCTCCTCGTACGTGCCCACCCTGCACGCGCTGGCCACGGCCAGGGAACCGCACACCCGCGCCCCGAAGAGCGACCGGATGCTCGTGGTGGCCATGCCGACAACCCCGTTCGCGGGCCTCGGGGCGCTGCCCGGCGCGCGCGAGGAAGCCGACCTCGTGTGCGCCCGTTTCGACGGCCGGCACACCACCCGGGTCGGGGCGCAGGCGACCAGGGCCGAGGTGATCGGAGACCTTCGCAGCCATGCCTACGTCCACTTCGCCTGCCACGGTGGGCTTCGGGTGGACGATCCCTCCGCGGGGGCGCTCTACTTGCACGACGGCCCGCTCACCGTACTCGACGTCGCCGCACTACGGCTGACCGGTGCGGAGTTGGCGTTCCTGTCCGCCTGCCAGACCGCAGTCGGCAGCATCAACCTGCTCGACGAAAGCATCCACATGGCCGGTGCGCTGCAACTCGCCGGATACCGGCAGGTGATCGCGACCTTGTGGAGGATTGCCGACCAGCCGGCGGCGGACATCGCCAGACGGGTCTACGACCTGGCGTCCGACGGCGACCGGCTGAACCTCACACGCACCGCACGTGCGCTGCACCAAGTCACGCGCGAACTGCGTGACGCCTGTCCGGGCAACCCTGCCCAGTGGGCCTCATACGTCCACACCGGCCCGTGAAGGCACCAACGAAGGCGCCTGCCCCGTCAGGACGAACTCGGGGCGGCGCTGGGTCCCATACCGCTCATGTGGATGATGGTGCCGCCGACGGTCGGACGGAACTCCTTGAGCACCTTCGGCTGGGCGCTGATCACCCAGCGCGATCCGACCAGATAGTTGCCCTGATACATGCTGATGGTGTCCAGCCACGTCTGCTTGTACTTCTCCTCGGGGAACGTGGTGATGAGGTAGTCGCCGGTCTTGGTGTGACAGATGCCTTCACGCAGTTCTTCGGCCTCGACACGGATCTTGACCTTGCACTTCGTGAGGCTCGCGATGACTTCGACTTTCGCCGGTGCCACGGCCTGGGCCTGTTGGGCGGATATCGCCGGCGTCTTCGACGACTTGCGCTCCGCCGCCGCTTCGCCCTCGCCCCCGCTGCACGCCGCGGCCAGGGGGAGGAGGGCCAGGCTTCCGGCGAGTGCGGCGCCGCGGACCAGACGGGCGCCGGTCGAGGTGCGGCCGAGGCGTGATCGCGGTTGCTGCTGTGGCACGTCGCTGCTCCGTATCCAGGCTGTTCCTGCCCGCGCGGGCGGACAGACGTACGAGAAGGGATACGGAAGAACACCGGAGGGCGTTCACCACGTATGTCACCACCAAGTGGGCGCTCGTCCAGACGTGGTCGAGGTGGCGCAGTCCCCCGGTACGAGCGGTGGCCGGCTCGGCCGGCTCCGGGACAGAGGTCGAACACGACCCTGCATAGGGCGCGAGGAGGCCGCCGAACTGCGCCCCGCGCAGCAGGGGCGCACAGAGCGAAGAAGAGAGCCCTGTATGCGCCCCGCGCGTGTGGGTAAGAATGCGCCATGTCAGTGATCACGTGGCTGAGGTGTCATGGCCCCTCATCCACCGCCAACTTTCCGAGAAGGCAGGTCGGTTGCCGTGCAGTTGCGTCTGCCCACGTCCGTGTCCGAAGCACAGGAGTGCCTGGCTGAGGGGGCGGTCCCGATAGGCGGGGCGACACTCGTGTGGGCCACCTGGCAGCGGGACGGCTTCCCCGATCAGGCCGTGTCGCTGCGCAATCTGCCGGAGGCCAACACGATCGGCCCCGAGGCGCTGGGCGCGGCCGTCATGTTGCACCAGGTCGACGACCGGGTGCCGGAGGTGCTGCGTCTGGCGGCCGCCACGATAGGGACCGGAGCAGTGCGCCGCACGGCCACGGTCGGCGGCAACCTCATCGGCAGCACGCTGCGCTGCCTGCTGCCCGCGGCCTACGTACTGGACGCTCGTGCCATGGTGCTGGAACCGGACAGGGTCTACGAGACCGACCTCGCCGAGGTGGTGGCCAAGCGTCACCTGCTGCTCGGCCTCCGCTGGCGTGAGCCGATCGTCAGCGGGTACCGCAAGCTGGCGAGCGAGGCGGGCGGACCGCCGCCCTTCGTCGTCGCCGCCGCCGTGCACGCCGACCCGGGCGGACCCCACCTCCTTCGTGTCGCCGTCCGCGACGGCTACGAGGTCCTCAGCGACAGCGCTGTCTGTGACGCCGACACCGCAGAGGTGCTCGACGCCCTGCGCCACACGGCCATCGGCACACTTCACCCCACCGCTTGGGAAACGGTCCGCCAACACGTCACCGACCTCTTGGCCCGCCCCGCCAACAAGTGAGACGCGATCGGCTGTCCTGACCCCTGGCGCGATCACGGCTCTCGGAGCGCGCTGGGGAAGAGCGGCGGCACGTGCGGGAAGGGACCGACAGCGTGGGGGTTACTGCTGATGGGGGTAATGGCAGGGTCTCTGAGAGACCGCGTGGCGCACCTACGCCGGCGGTATGGACAATCGGGCGGACATAAGCGCGTTTCTGAAGTCTCGCCGTGCCAAGATCACGCCCGAGCAGGCCGGTCTGCCCGTCTATGGCACCCGCCGGGTGAGCGGACTGCGCAGGAGCGAGGTTGCCTCGCTCGCCGGCAACGCGACGCCGGCCCGGGCGAGGCGTCGGCCCGCCCGGCCGTACGGCCGAGTGTGCAGCGGATCGTCGAGGGGATGCCGCAGCTGCCGGCATTCGCACAGAACAACCGCTTCGACGTCCTGGTCGCCAATCCGCTGGCGCGCGCTCGGTACTCCGAGATGTACACCGATCCTGCCTGTGAGGCGAACACGGCCCGCTTCGTGTTCCTCAGCCCTCACCGATGACGAGGACGAGCTGCTGGCGTTCTTCGACTTCCCCGCCGAGCACTGGATCCACCTGCGGACCGCGAACCCCATTGAGTCGACCTTCGCGACCGTGCGGCTGCGGACAAAGGTCACCAAGGGCGTCGGCAGCCGGGCCGGCCATGGTCTTCAAGCTGGTCGAGTCCGCCCAGGCCCGCTGGCGCGCGGTGAACGCACCCCGCCTCGTCGCCCTCGTCCGCGCCGGAGCCCGCTTCGAACGCGGCCACCTCATCGAACGCCCTGAGGCGGTGGCGGCATGAGCGCCGTTGGCCTGCGTCTCGCAACGCCGGCTGACAGCGAGTTCTGCTTCCACCTCCACAAAGCCGCTATGGGCGACTACGTCGCGGCAGTGCGGGGCTGGGACGAGACAGACCAACGCGACTATCACGAAAGCCATTTCGATCCGGACCGATGGCAGATCATCACCATCGACGGCACCGACGCAGGCATCCTGATCGTTGAGTACAGCTCGACCGAGGTCTACCTGGGGCACATCGAGCTCCATCCCCGCTACCAGGGACGCGGCATGGGCACCCAGCTCATTCAGTCTCTCATCGACACCGCAGCCAAGCGGGATCAGGACCTGCTGCTTGACGCCCCGGCCGTCGGCAGCCCACGGGAGCGGCACCTCGGCCAGTGCCTTCCGCAGCCGGCCGGCATCAATCCGTCCACGGGCCACCGCGGCGTAGAGGCGGCCATGGCCGCGGCGGCGTTCGCCCACCAACGACAGTTCGGCTCACGGCCTTCGTGCTGGACGTGTGTGTTCCTTGGTCGGAGCACATGTTCAGACGAAGGCCGCTTTGGCGTACCGCGGTTACCGAACCGAGTGATCAAGTCAGTCCGTGACCACGGAGGTGTTCAGGCCCTTGTCGTAGTGGTTGCGCGCGATCCGGATGCCTGAACTGCCGTGGAAGACGAACAGCGGGGAGGTGTACGGCGGGTGATCCGCTCCGTCCAGCCGCCGGACAGTGTTGCCGGCAAAAGCGAACCCGCCGACGCTCTTCGCGTTGACGACGGTGACGTCACCGATGTCGAACGAGTTGTGCTCGACCGAGATGTTGTGATGCACCGGGGCCGCCGGGTCGATGACCTGATTGGTCGGCTCCACGAAGATGACCGGACCGCTGGGCCGCGTGAACGAGTTCCCGCGGATCGTGAGGTCGGCGATCGGCCCGGACTCGTACCACTGGTAGGCGTCGGCGGAGACGTAGATGCTGGCCATGGACATCCCGTCGAACCGGTTACCGGTGATCAGGACAGGTTTGCGGGTGGTGACCAGCACGCCGCGGGTCGGCACGTTGCGGAACACGTTGCCGGATACGACGACCGACGGGGTGGCCGTGATGTTCTCGACGACCGTGCCGCCGATCTCGACCTCGGCGGGAACCGGCCGGTCGAAGGTGACGGTCATCGTGGTCAGCGGCTTCGTGTGGTCCATCCCGCTCGGCCCGTCGACCGCGGTGACCACCGCGTGCGCGTCCGCCAGCGGGGTCATCGTGCGCTTGGAGGCGAACTCGACCTCGTCACCCGGGGCGAACTGCGGGAATCCGGCGGTCTGCGGGTGTTCGTAGGCGAGGGTGAGGGTGGACGGCCCGGGCTTCCCCACGACTTCGAGGTAGGTACCGTGGATGTTGATCGGGTCGTCGTGCGGGCCGTCGAAGACACTCCTGGTGATCGAGACTTTCCCCTTGACGCCGGACATCTGCACGAAGTCCGCAAACGAGGCGGTCGACCGGCCGGACCTCGGATCGGGTGCGAAGTTCACTTTGTCGATGGAGATGTTCTCGCTGAACTGCCCCACCACACCGAAGGACTGGAGGTAGTAGGCGTTGATCGAGCGCATCGTGACGTTCTTGGACTCCCAGATGAAAGCGCCCGGTTCCGTTCGCTCGATGAGGCGCATCTGGTAGACGAGTCCGGCGTCCGTCGGCCGTGCCTCGGTGGTGTAGTCGATCCGGATCCGGCGGCCGCCGAGGTCCGTGACCGCGGCGACGTCGTTGAACAGCGGGTTGTCCGCGCGCCAGGTCCGTTGCGCCTTGGGGTCGTGGATCTGTGTGTACTGGAGTCCGTCGACACCTGACCAGTACGGCTGGCCGGTGGCCGGACTGGTCTCGCCGAGCCAGGTGACGTGCGTGCCGTTCACCTGGTACGGGCTGCCGGCCGGGATCTTCAGGACGCGGTAGGCGTGCCCGTCGGCGACACCGGTGGCGGCGACGGTCGCGTCGATGACCTCGGGGGCCGCGTAGTCGAAGGAGAAGTTCTTGAAGGTCACATTGGTCGAGCGGATCGACGCGAACGCCGTCTGAAGGCCGTGGTAGACGAGCTTGGCCCCGACGCCGTCGATGGTGACGTCGTGCATGTCCTCGACGAGCAGCCCGATCTTCTTGTCCCGGTAACGCTGGTCGGCGCCGACGGTGTTGGACACGTACAGCTCACGTGTCTCGGCCCGCTCGGGGAAGAGCTGGTAGGTGCCCTTCGAGAAGACGACCCTGACCGGCCGATCGACGCTCTTGGCGTGCCGCAGCGCCGCGGCGACAGCGGGCGTCGAGTCCGTCCGGCCGGTGGGGTCGGCTCCGTAATCGTCTACGTCGACCACCACCGGCGCCGCCGTCGGTGCCGCGGCGACAGGACTGCTGGCACCACCGAGCAACGCGAGTGCCACCCCAAGAAACACGAACCGAGACATAGCCCCTCCGAAGCATCCGCCAGCCACGAAACACCCGATGAATACGCGGAGTTGCCGCCAGTTTCTCGGTCGAACCTCCGTGCAGAGTCTCTATAGATCCGACCTCTAGGTCAATGGTATGGACGAGCAATGGCAACTGATACCGAGGGCCGACAGATCTTCAACTTCGCGTCCGACTCGACCAGTTCAGAGCCCACGGGGCGGAGATACCGTCTCCGTGGCAGCGACGGACGGCGGAAACACGGCGCGCCGCACTCGTTGACGTCACTGCCCCCGGGGCCGCCCCGGAGTGGGTGATCGGCCTCACTGGCGACACCATCGTCTGGCGCCGCGCGCACGAGAAGGCCGCCGTCGCCGTGAGCGGCCCGCCGACCGGTCCGCTCCTGCCTCGGCGACCGGGTCCTCCTCGTCCGCGAGGAGGACCTTGGCGGAACCGGTGGGGGCGCCGGTGGCGGCCTCGTCCTCCGGAGAGGACGAGGACACGAGCCGGGGATGGACGCCGGGTCGAGACCGGCGGCGTTCGTCGGTGGGGTGATCGAGCCAATGCGCTGTTCCACGGCCGGTAGTACGGCCAACAAACCTGTGCGAGCCCCAGCCGGATGCGAGACAGACCGCCATCGCGCGACGCATTGCGTCAGGATCGCCTGTACCGAACTCCGCGGCGCCGAGGCCGGTGCCCGGAAGGTTCCCCCGCCCCCTCACCCGCCTCACTCCATCCTCGGCGCCGCCGTGCTCGCGCGGATCACCAGTTCGGGGTCGAAGAGGAGTTCGCCGACGGGGACGTCGCGGTTGCCGACCAGGGCGAGGATGCTGCGAGCCACCTCCGAGGCCAGGCGGTCGGCCGGCTGGCGGACCGTGGTGAGCGGAGGGTCGACGAAGTCCATGATCATGGCGCCGTCGTAGCCGACGACCGACACGTCGCCCGGGACGTCGTACCCCTGACGGCGCGCGCCGCGGATCGCGCCCAGGGCCATGTAGTCGCTGGCGGCGACGATGGCCGTGGCGCCGCGGCCCAGCAGCGAGATCGCGGCGGACTGGCCGCCCTCGACGGTGTAGGACTGCCGGACCACCCACTGCTCCGGGTCCTCGACACCGCGTCTGGCGAGCGAGGAGACGAAGCCGCTGACGCGGCGGTCCGCCGGGCGGTTGCCGACCGGGCCCGATGCCATGCCGATGCGGCGGTGACCGAGCCGGTGGAGGTGGTCGACAGCAAGTTCGGCGGCCAGCAGGTCGTCGGTGGAGAAGACCGGCGCCTCGCCCCCGCCCTCGAACTGGCCGTTGACCCCGACGAACGGGATCCTGCGGGACCGCAGGAGTTCGTACGCCGCCGGGTCCGCGCCCTCGATCGTGTTGCTGGCCGAGAGGAAGACGACGGCTGCGACGCCCCGGTCGGCGAGGGAGGTCACGAAGTCCAGCTCCTGCACTCCGCCGGGGAAGCACGGGCACAGGACCGTCTTCAGGCCGTGGGGGGCGAGGGTGGACTCGATCCGTTCGCAGACGTCGGCGAAGAACGGGTTGGAGACGAACTCGGTGATGACCGCGATGAGCTGACCCCGCGTCTGCCGCTCGTACCCCAGGTCGGCCATCGCCTGCTCGACCGCCTCGCGGGTCTTGCGCGACACGCCTTGGCGCCGGTTGATGACGCGACTGACCGTGGCCTCGCTCACCTGCGCCCGGTCCGCGACCTCGGTGATGCCGACCTTCATACGGTTCCCTCCGTCACCCGTAGTGCCACCAGCCCCGAGCGAGGTACGGGCACGCTGTGCAGCCCCGGTGCCGGCGACCGTTCGCAGTCGTCGATGATACGTCCACGCTCGTCACGGACGGTCATGCGCAACGGGCGCTGCCCGCCGGTCACCTCGATCACAAGACGGTCCGACGCCGTGCCGTTGACCAGGGTGATGTCGTCGTACGCGGTGGTGTCGACGGGCACGATCCGGTCGCTGTGCACGGTGGTGACGCAGGCCGTTCCCCGTGCCGCGGTGACCAGGGTGTAGAGCTCGTCGGGCCGTCCGGGCTCGACGTCCCCGTGCAGCAGCACCGGCCGCAGCCGCCGCCATTCGGCGAGCCAGAACGCCAGCGTCTCGCGGTGCTCGCGGGACAGGCCGGTCAGCCGTACGGAGATCTGCGGGACGCAGTGCAGGGAGCCGATCAGCTGCCGTGCCACCGCGTGTGCGGGCGCGTCGCGGTCCCACAGGAGCATGTCGCCGTGGACCGCGCCGCCGACGGCGAGCAGGGCGGTGTCGAGCGTGCGCACCCGGTTGCCGGTGGCGTCGCCCGGGCAGTCGAAGGAGCGCAGCATGTTGCCGAAGGGTGCCATGCCGGGGCCGACGTAGGGCTGGCGCAGTTCCAGCAGCAGCCCGCCGTCGGGCCGCAGTTCTTCGAGCGCGGTGCGCAGGTCGGTGAGCAGCACGGTCATGGCCTGGCCGACATCGCTGATGTCGGTGCCTTCGTGGTGGGCGTACGCGCCGTCGCCGCGGTACGCCATGGCCTCGTCCAGAAAGTCGATCTTGAACCCGTCGAGGCCGTGGTCGGCGACCAGCCGGGTGCACAGGCGGATGACGTGGTCGCGGACCTCGGGGCGGCGCGGGTCGAGGACGTGGGCGCCGGGGACGCCGGCGGGCGCGGGGGCGTAGGGGGCGAGTTGTCCGGCGCAGTCGGCGCCCGGGCCGAGCAGCAGCGGGGCGACCCATGCCAGGTAGCGCAGGCCCTGCGCGCGTACGGCGGACACGTGCGCGGTGAAGTCGGGGAACTTCGCCGGGTCGGGGCGCCAGTCGCCGCACCCTGCGTAGCCGCGGCCGCTCCCGTATTCCTGCCAGCCGTCGTCGAGGATGAGCACCTCGCAGCCGAGGGAGGCGGCGACGCGGGCCTCGGCCTCGACCGATGGGGCGTCCACACGCTGGTTGAAGGCGTACCAGGTGGAGTAGACGGGCGCCTTGGCGCTGTCGTGGACCGGCATGGGGGCGCACTGCGGTTGCGTGGCGAACCACTTCCGCAGTCCGCGCATGGCCGTCGCGACCGTGGGCGCGGAGCGGGCGAGCAGGATGCGGCGCGGGGTGCCGTCGGGTGCGGGAGCCAGGTGCAGGTGCACCACATGGGTGTCGTTCTCCTCCGAGACCCCGAAGACGACATCGGTCTCGGGGACCGGGTCGGCGACGGCGAAGGTGAGCCGGGTGCGGCCGTCGTGGTCGTAGAGGCAGCCTGCGGCGGTGCCGTCGACGAGGCTGACGCGTGAGCGGCCCGCCCAGTCGGCGACGAGGGTGCGCTCCCAGCCGGCGCCCGGGTGCCAGTAGCCGGCCGCGTCGCCGAGCGGCACGCTCATCCGCACCTCCGTCGGCGCCGGCCCGCCGTCGGTCCGGATCTCCAACAGGGCCTGCCCGTCGCCGAGTTCGGTCAGCGTCCACTGCGCGCCGAAGCCCAGAGCGTGGCCGAGGACCGCGATTCGGACGCCGTCGAGAAGTGGCTCGTAGCGTGCCGGTGGCAGTTCGGCCGTGGTGACGGGCAGGATGGTCATGCCGGATGTGACACGTCGGGTGGTGCTCAGGGTCATTGCGGGGATCATTCCTTCACGGCACCGGCGAGGAGCCCGGAGACGAAATGGCGCTGGAGTGCGAGGAAGACGAGGGCCATCGGGATCGCGGCGAGGGCCGTGCCGGTGAGCAGGGCGCCGTAGTCGGTCTGGTCCAGGCCCTGGAGCGACGCCAGCGCGACGGGGATCGTGAACTCGCCGGCGTCGCGCAGGACGACCAGCGGCCAGATGAAGTCGTTCCACTGGAAGAGGAACAGGAAGATGGCGAGGGCCGCGAGCGCCGGTTTCATCGGCGGCAGGACGACCTTGAGGAAGAGCCTGAACTCCCCGCAGCCGTCCATCCGTGCGGAGTCGATGAGTTCGTCGGGCAGCGCGGCCATCGACTGCCGCATCAGGAAAATCCCGAACGGCAGGGCGAGGTTGGGCATGATGACGGCCTGGTAGGTGCCCAGCCACTCCAGGTCGACCATCATCTTGAACAGCGGGATCAGTGTGACCTGCGTGGGGATGACGAGCCCGAGCATCAGCAGCCCGAACAGCGCGCCGCTGCCACGGAAGCGGAACTTGGCGAAGCCGTATCCGGCCAGCGTGCAGATCGCTCCGGCGGCGATCGTGTAAATGACCGTGATCAGCAGCGAGTTGACGATGACGTCGCTGAACCGCGCCGACGACTCCAGGGTGGAGAGGTTGTCCATCAGGTGTCCGCCGGGCAGCAGCGGTGGCGGGCTGTCGAAGATCTCCTTGGAGCTGTGGGTGCTGGCGACGATCAGCCAGTAGAACGGCAGCAGTACGGCCGCCACGGCGATGGCCAGCGAGGAGGTCAGCAGGATCGACCGGGTGTGGGTGCGGGATCGCCGCGGCCGGGTGGCGGTGAGGGTCACGACTTCTCTCCCAGCAGGCGGAACTGCACGATGCCCAGGATGCCGATCAGGACGGTGAGGATGTACGTGACGGCCGAGGCGTAGCCGAAGTCGAAGTATTTGAAGGCGTTCTGGTAGAGGTACACGCCGATGGTGAGGGTGGCGTTGTCGGGCCCGCCGCCGGTCAGGACGTACGGCTCGTCGAAGAGCTGAAGGGTGCCGATGGTGGACAGCACCGTCGTCAGCAGGAGCGCGGGCCGTAGCCCCGGCAGCGTGACATGGCGGAACGACTGCCAGGCGGAGGCGCCGTCGACGGCCGCCGCGTCGTACACCTCGGTGGGCAGCGACTGGAGCCGGGCGAGGAAGATCACCGCGTTGTAGCCGGTGTAGTGCCAGGTCAGTACGAGGCCGAGGGAGATCTTGGCCCACAAAGGGTCGGTCAGCCAGGGGACCTCTCCGATGCCCACCAGGCCGAGCAGCCAGTTGACCAGTCCGTACTGGGTGTTGAGCAGGACGGCGAAGATGATGCCGTACGCGACCAGTCCGGTCACCGTCGGCAGGAAGAAGCCGAGTCGGAAGAAGGCGCGGCCGCGCAGGAGCGCGGAGTTGAGGGCGACCGCGATGCCGACAGCCAGCGCCAGCATGACAGGCACCTGGACGACCAGGATGATCGCGGTGTTCTTCAGCGCGGTCCACAGCAGTGGATCGTCCAGCGCCCGCGTGTAGTTGCCCGCGCCCACGAACTCCTGGGTGCCGTTGACATTCTCGTACAGGCTCATCAGGAACGACGAGCCGATCGGGTACAGCTTGAAGACCGCGAAGAGAACGAGCGCGGGGAGGATGAAGAGATACGGAACGGCCCGCCGGCGCAGGATCCGCGCGGTGGAGCGGGGCGCGGCTGCCGGGCGGGCGGCGCCGGCGGCGGCTTTCAGGACGCCGTCGGGGGTGGTGGTCGTGGTCATGAGGCGAGCTCCCGTCCGGTCTGGCGGGCGAGCTGGTCGGCGGCGTTGTGCAGGGCCCGGCCGGGGTCGGCCCCCTTGAGCAGCACCTGGGTCTGCGCGTCGGCGACGGTCTTGAGCGCGCGGGCGTAGTCGGCGGAGTAGTTGACGGCGGGTGAGCGCGCCTTGAGGGCGTTGAGGAAGATCTCGCCCTTGTGCTGGCCGCTGAAGAACGCCGACGGTTCGTGGAAGACGGGGGCCTCGTACGCCTCGAGCAGGGCGGGGGCGATGCCCTTGCTGCGGTAGATCGCCTCCTGCGATGCCGGCCTGGTCAGGACGTACTCGACGAACGCCCAGGCGGCGGCCTGGTGCATGCTGGAGCCGGCGACGGCGAGATGGGTGGAGTTGACGGTCGCGGCCGTGGTGCCGCCGGGCTTCACCGCCGGTGGGAGGCGGACCTTCCACTTGCCGGATTCCTTGGGGACCAGGCCCTCGATGATGCTGCCGAACCAGGTGGGCCAGGGCAGTACGGCCGCGGTGCCGGACTTGATGGAGTTCTCCAGCGCGGTCCAGCCGCCTGCCAGATCACTGACCAGGCCGGCGTCGTTCATCTCCTTGATGAGGGTCATCGCGGTGACGGCCTCGGGAGAGCTGAGGGTGATCCGGCCCTCGGCGTCGAAGTAGAACGTGCCCTGGAGCTGGAGCAGCATCTGGAAGAAGTTGGCGGCGTCCGGCTGGGACGCGGGCTTGTCGATGCCCAGCAGATGGACTCCGGTCTTCTTCTTGATCTTCTTCCCGGCGTCGATGGCGTCGTCCCACGTCGCCAGCGCCTCGCCGTCGACACCGGCGGCCTCGAAGAGGTCGGCCCGGTAGTAGAACCCGGCCGAATTGGCCTCCCAGGGAAGGGCGTTGACCTTGCCCTTGCGGGTGACGGTCTGCCACATGCCGTCGGCGAAGGCGTCACGGTAGCCGTCGGCGCCGAGCGGGCCGAGGTCGGCGAGACCGTCGGGGAACTTCTCGGTGTAGGCCGGGAGATAGTCGACGCCGATGTGCAGGACGTCCGCAAGGCCCTGCCCGCCGGCCGCCATGGCCGTGGTGATCTTGTCCCAGATCGCCGGGTTTCCGATGTCCTGCACGGTGACGTCGATCCCGGGATGCCGCGCCTTGAAGGCGGGGACCAGGGCCTTCATGGCGGCGGCGGGGCCCTGCCAGCTCCAGACGGTGATCGCGGCCCGGTCCGGGTCGCCGAGGCTCCCCGCCTTGGTGGCGCCGGTCACCGAGCAGGCACCGAGCAGCGAGGTCCCGGCCCCGGCGGCGAGCAGCGAACCGCCGAGCGCGAGCAGGCGCCGTCGGTCCAGACCGTTTCGCGGAGGGTCGTCCGGCGGTGGCTGGTTCAGGGGCGAGGCGTCCATGGCTGCTCCGGGGGTCCGGCGGGTGCGCGGCTCTTGTAGCGCGGCGAAGCTAACAAGCGATCGATCCCACTTGCAAGATATGAGTGAAAACTTTCTGCCTCACTGAACACTCAACATGGCACTCAGGATGCATGTCTTGCATGTTTCTTGCGTATGACCATTGAATCGCCTCTTCGGCCCCTGCTAGCTTTCCGCCACCACTCGGCCGCCCCGCCCGCTGTAACCGAAGACCGGGAGACCCGATGAAGCCCTCAAGGCTCATGCTGCTCACCGCTGTTGCCCTGCTCGCGCCGATGGCCCCCGCGCTGTCGGCCACGGCGGCGCCGGGAGACGGCGCGGCTCCCGCGTCGGACACCACCTCCGCCGCCCGCCCCCAACTCACCCTCGACGACCCGGGCTTCGAGAACGGCGGCACGGGCTGGACCTTCGGCACGGGCACCGGGGTCGGCACCGGCAACTCCCACGGCGGCGCCCGCTTCCTCTACCTCGACGCCGGAGCCGGCAAGAGAGCCGAGCTGACCCTCGTCGCGCCCCGGAACGGCAGCTACGACTTCTCCGCGTGGATCGGAAGCGCCGGCACCGGCGGCACGTACACGGTCCGGCGCAACGGCGAGACCGTCGAGACGATCACCCTGCCGCAGCGCGCCATGTACGCCCGATACACCGTCAGCCGCGTCGAGTTGAAGGCCGGCGACCGGCTGGAGATCACCTTCGGCTCCGGCAGCTCCTGGGTCAACGCCGACGACCTGATGATCTCGCCGGCTGCGCCCGCCGACCCCAAGGTCACCTCGTCCGACCCCGAGGTCGTCGAGATGTTCGGCTGGGCCAAGAAGAAGGCCAACAGCTGGGTGCAGCTGCCCGGCACGACGGGCCCGATCAACGTCGACGAGTACCAGACCGGCGGCACCGGCACCGCGCCGTACGCGGCCGGCTACTGGGCCGGATACGCCAACCGCAGCGCCTACTACTCCCGCGACATGACCCATCAGCTCGCCGGCGCCCACATCCTCGGCCTCGACGCCGAGAACAAGACGATGCTCCGCTCGTACGCGCAGTCGGCCACCGCCGCGCACAAGTACTTCCCGGTGTGGTCCCTCAACTTCGACGCCAAGACCTACCTGAGCATCGACTACAAGAGCCCGGACAACTACGTGCGCGAGGTGCCGGCCGTCTTCGAACTCGTCGAGAAGGCAGGCCAGGCGTACCTCTGGACCGGCGACCGGAGTTACGTGGACGACCCGACGCTGTGGGACTTCTACCAACACTCCACCGAGGAGTTCATCGACCTGCACAACAGCGCCAAGCCCAACGGCAAGGTCAAGGTCGCCGAAGGCACGGGCAACGGCATCTTCGCCGGCGCCGCCAGCTACAACGAGCAGGACGGCGACGGCCTCGCCGAGGCCGGGGACGGCATCGCCTCCCAGTACCAGGCGTATCTGGCGATGGCCACGCTCGCACGCGGCAAGGGCGACACCGCGCTGGCCAGGACATACGACCGGCGTGCCACCGATCTGAAGGCGTACTTCAACGACGACTGGAGCGGCAGCGGAAGCGGAGCCGACATGGTCCGCGCGTACACCACCTCCGGCACCCCGGTCACCGGCTGGGGCAAGGAGAACAGCGTGTTCGTGCCGCTGAAGCAGATCATCGATCCCGGCGCGCGGGGCGACGCCTATCTCGACTACATCCAGGCGCAGGAGTTGGGGCCGGAGGGGTCGCCCAACATCGAGTCGACGACGTACCTGCCCGACATGTTCTTCAGGAACAACCGCAACGACACCGCCTGGACGTGGATGAAGAAGATCTACGGCCAGCGGGAACTCCAGCACATCAACTCCAGCCAGGGCCCCAACGGTGACTACCCCGAGGTGTCGTTCACTCTGGTCAGCCAGACCGTCGAGGGCCTGATGGGCATCGCTCCGGACGCGGCGAACCGCACGGTGACCACACAGTCGCGGCTGCCGTCCGGCATGAAGTGGCTCCAGACCGCCGACATACCCATCGGCACGAGCACGATCACCGTGCGGCACGACGGCGCGACGAGGTCCACGCTGACGAACAACGCGCGCAGCGGCGCCTACCGCTGGGAGGCCCGCTTCCAGGGCGTCCACAAGAAGATCACGGTCAACGGTGTCCCGCAGCGCGTGCGGACCAAGACGGTCGACGGCGTGACGTACACGTACGCGACGCCGACGGTGCGCGCGGAGGCGACGGCGGTGGTGCAGGTCGCCGACTGACGCGAACGCTGCTTCCTGGTCCGCGCTGAGTCGTTCGCGCCCCGCCGATGCGCCTGGGAGCCGGGGTTGCCCCTATGGCTTTCGTCAACCCTGAGCCGCCATTCTTGAGGTGATTCGTCCGTAGCGGGTTCATGCCGCCAGGGCGACGTTCTTGGGCTCGCGGGGCTCGTAAAAGGTGAGTGACGGGGGCGAGTCCGGCGTAGGACGCGAGTCGGCCTCGGCTGCCGTGTGGCGCTGGGCATCGTTGGCCTCAGGCGTCTCGATCGAGCCCCTTACGCGCACCGTCAGCACGGCCCCACCGGCCGCAGACGCGTACGCGTCATCTGCGACCCCACGGCTCTACGGGGTGTACGCGGTGTACCGCTCGGGGACGGGAGCGACGATCAAGCCCGTCGCGGTGGATCCCGGGGTGAACGGTCGGAAAGAGGACACCAGGGGCCTTCACGAACTTTCAATCCGTGTTCATCAGGCCGACGAACATGGTGTGGTGGAGCACTTCGACGTGCTGTCGGGCCACTTCGCCGGCCTCGGCCGCGTCCTTGCGGCGCAGGGCGTCGATGAGCCGACGGTGCTCCGCGTTGGATTCCCGCAGAGCTTCCATCGGATAGGGCAAGTAGTAGCGGTAGAGCTCGCGAAGAACGGCGCTGTAGGGGGTTGTGATCGACGGGATGCCCGTCGCCTGCGCCAGCCGTAGATGGAAGCGCTCGTCGCCGCCGTGGAATTCCGCCCAGCTCGGCATGTGATCCATCTCCTCGACCAGGTCCTGCAGTTCGGACAGGTCGTCCTGTGAGGCGTGGGCCGAGGCGAGGTGTGCGATGCCGCATTCCAGGGCGAGTCGGTGGTCGATCAGGCGATGGACGGCAGCACTGTCGGAGCGGTACGCCTCCGCGCCGACAACCGTGCCGTGCATCGGGTTCTCGGCGACGTGCGTGCCGCCGTTGCGACCCCGTCTGCGTTCGAGAACGCCATCGGTGCACAGAGAGACCAGCGCCCGGCGGACGGTGATCTCGCCGACGCCGAGACCGCTGGCGATCTGCGCGGTGCCGGGAAGACGGTCTCCGGGTGCAAGCAGTCCGAGGTCCACGGCCAAGGCGATCCTGGCGCGCACGGCCTCCAGCGCGGACAGCCTGCTCACGCCGTTCAGGGTGGCGAAGGGGATTGTCGTGGTGCCGTCGGTACTGGCCATGTGCGTCACCCTAACGGGCGTGTCCGGGGAGGCGGCGCATTGTTCATGGAACTGGCCACTCAGGGAACCCCTTGCTTAACTGTTCATTCTGAACTAATTTCTCGCGCATGTCCCGCCCCCTTCCGCTTGCCCTCGCTCAGCTCCCTCCCATCCCTGCGAACACGCAGCTCAGGGACTTCGCTGCCGAGGTGGAGAGCATCCGGTCCCGCTTTCCGCATACCCGTATGGCAGTCTTCCCCGAGTTGCACCTCTGCGGCGTCGACGGCCTCGGCACAGAGACGCACGAGCAGTTGCGGGAGATCGCCGAGCCGCTGGACGGGCCCCGCGTCAAGGCGTTGGGAGAGCTGGCCGGCGACCTGGGCATGTGGCTGCTTCCCGGCACGGTGTGCGAACGCGGCCCCGAGGGGCAGCTGTACAACACCGCCGTCGCCTTCTCGCCCGAGGGCCGCCTGGCGGCCTCGTACCGCAAGATCTTTCCCTGGAGGCCCAGCGAACCCTACGACCCGGGCGACCGGTTCGTCGTGTTCGACATCCCCGGCACCGGACGGATCGGCCTCTCCATCTGCTACGACGCCTGGTTCCCGGAAGTCGCCCGCCACCTCGCCTGGATGGGCGCCGAGGTCATCGTCAACCCCGTGATGACCACCACCGCCGACCGGGCCCAGGAAACCGTCCTGGCCCGCGCCAACGCCATCGTCAACCAAGTGCATGTGGTCAGCGTCAACACCGCCGGACCCTTGGGCCGTGGCCATAGCCTTGTCGTCGACCCTGAAGGCCGCGTCCGCGCCGAAGCCACGGGGGACGGCAGCACCATCCTCACCGACGTCATCGACCTGGACGACGTGACACGTGTCCGGACGCACGGCACCGCAGGCGTGACCCGCATCTGGGATCAGTTCACCAACGACGACGCGCCCATCGACCTACCGCTCTACGGCGGACGAATCAACCCGCGGACCTGGCGTCCGCACGGCCGTCCGACGGCCTGAGCACCCCTGCGGCACCCCGCCCTGCCTTTCGAGTAACCCGGAGCGCTCCATGTCCCACGGCAACGATGCCGCACCCACACTCGCCCGTACCCTCGGGCTCAGAGCCGTCGTCCTGTTCGGTCTCGCCTACATGACCCCGATGATCGTCCTCGGCACCTTCGGCGTGGTCGCCACCGCCACCGGCGGCACCGTCCCTACCTCCTATCTGCTTGCTCTGCTCGCCATGCTGTTCACCGCGCAGAGCTACGGGCGCATGGCCGCCACCTATCCGGTGGCAGGTTCCTCGTACACCTACGTGCGCAAGGCCCTCGACTCGCGCCTCGGCTTCCTCGTCGGCTGGGTGACCCTGCTCGACTACTTCTTCCTCCCCATGGTCATCTGGCTCATCGGCGGCGCATACCTCCAGGCGCAGTTCCCCGGCGTCCCGCTCTGGGTCTGGATCGTCGGATTCATCGCCCTCACCACAGCGCTGAACGTCCGCGGCATCAAGACGGCCGAACGTGTCAACGACCTGCTGATGATCTTCCAGGTCCTGGTCATAGTGATCTTCGTGGCGCTGGCCCTACGCCACGTCTTCAATCTCGGCGGCACCGGCGCCCTGGCGAGTACCAGCCCCTTCGTGAACAGTGCCACCACGCTGGCCGGCGTCTCGGCCGGCGCCGCCATCGCCGCGTACTCCTTCCTCGGCTTCGACGCCGTCACCACCCTTACGGAAGAGACCACCAACCCGAAGCGCACGATGCCGCGCGCGATTTTGCTGATCGCTCTGATCGGTGGCGCCATCTTCGTCACGGTCGCCTACGCCACCCAGCTCGCCCACCCTGGCGCCAGATTCGACAACGAGGGATCGGCCGCCTTCGAAATCGCCAGAAGCATCGGCGGTGACCTCTTCTCATCGATCTTCCTCGCCGGACTCGTCGTGGCCCAGTTCGCCTCCGGCATCGCCGCCCAGGCCAGCGCTTCCCGGCTACTGCTCGCCATGGGCCGTGACGGCGCCCTGCCCCGCACATTCTTCGCCCGCGTCCACCCCCGCTACCGCACTCCCGCCTTCAACATCCTGCTGACCGGAGCGATCGGACTCATCGCGCTGAGCCTCGACGTGGCAACATCAACCTCCTTCATCAACTTCGGCGCCTTCGTCGCCTTCACCTTCGTCAATGTCGCCGTCATCGCCACCTACATCCGCATGCGCCGGGAAGGCGAGAGACCAAATCTGTTGACGTACGCCGTCGCGCCCACGATCGGCGCGGCCGTTGATCTCTACCTGCTGTACAACCTGGACGGCGCGGCGCTCACCCTCGGTCTCATCTGGCTGGGCCTGGGCGTCATCTATCTCGCCTACCTCACCAGGATGTTCCGCGAACCGCCGCCCGGCATGGCGTTCAACGAGGCAGAGGACTACCAGGAGACCGCATCCGTGGCCGGATGAATGTGCCTGTACGGCAGCGGTGCTCGTCATGACTGCCGGCCGGAGGCGCGTACAACAAACGGCCCAATCTCGAAACGGCCCTATCTCGCATTCGGTGGTGACGGAGCGTGCTGCTATCCGGGCCGTTGAGCCCGAAGTTCCCCGCAGTCCCGCTCCCGGCTTCTGTTCACGGGCGGGGTCCCGCTCGACTGCTTCACGTCGATGGCTTCCAGCCCTCCCGCCGGGGGCCTCCCGAGTCATTCGGAGACGTCGACGCCATAAACGCGGGCCAGGTCGGCCAGGCCATGGTCGTACCCCTGTCCGACGGCACGCAGCCGCCAACTGTCGCCTCGGCGGTAGAGCTCGGCGAGGATCATGGTGCGCTCGGTGGTGGCGGCGTCGAGGGTGGCCCGGGCGGTCGGGGCCGCGCCGATCCCGCAAGTGGCCGTGATCTCGACGGCGCCGACGTCGGAGAATGTCGCGGCACCGTCGATCGCGGCGGCGATGACGACCCTGCGGATCTCCGTGGGCAGACGCTCCAGCTCGGCGGTGACAGCCTGCTCCGTCGGGCCGTCCGTGGCGAGCCGTACGGTGCCGTCCGGGTGCTCGGGGGCCCCGTAGAAGACGAAGTCCTCATCCCCTGGCACCCGCTCATGCGCGTCGAGCGCGAAAGCGACGACATCCACGTCGCAGACGGTGTGCTGACCCCATGTGGCGGCCACCGTCCAGGCTGCGTCGGCGTCGGGCAGGTCGATGACGGCGCCTCGGACCAGTACCTCTGCCGTGTCCGGCTGGTTCTGTGGCGACACGGGCGTCGGCGCAGGGGTGGCTGCGAGGAGCCAGTCGGCATCGTGCACGCGCAGGCCGAGTGTGGTGATACGGCTCATACGCCGGTCCGCTTCGCCGCCGGGCAGCACCACGATGTCAGACACGCTGGCCGAGAGGTTGACCGCCGCAGAGGCACCCAGAGCGACAGCACGAGCGCGTGCCTCGGCGGCCTCCTCGTGGGTGCCGCCCAGGACCAGGACCCTGCGTCCGGCCAACGCCTGGTTCCCTGTGGCAGTGGATGCCGTCGGCGCGGTGGTGCGCTGTGCCGGGACGCTCGGCGCGGGCGCGGGTTGCGCGGTCGTCGCGCTCCCTGGCGTCTCGGCCGCGCGACGCTGCCTGGCAGTGCCAGCGTGGGCGGCGCCCTTGGCCTGGCCCGACTGCACGTTCTCCAGCAGCCACAGGTAGGTCGACTCGTCCACGAGGAAGACGCCCTCGTCCGCGGCGCGACGCAGTTTCCTGGATGCCTCGCTGTGGTCGTTGGCGACGACGACGCTGGTCTGGCCGCTGACCGAGGTCATCATGTTCAGCCCGGCTGCCACCGAGCGGGCAACAAGTTCCTCACGGGAGACCTGGGTGTCCCCGGTGATGGCGACTTTCATGCCCTGGACCAGAGGCTTTCCCGGCTCCAGACGGCCCGGATTGCGGTAGGCACAGGGGGTCTTGGGGACGTAGGGCTTGTATTCCTGGCGGGGCGGGCAGTCAAGGAGCGGCAGGGACAGGCCCAGTTGCTCGGCGGCGCCCAACGAGCCGCGCAGGATGCCGGAGAGCACCCGTACGTCGTCCTGCGCGTCGTGGGCCCGCTCCTGGCGCACGCCGTAGTGCGCGGCGAGAGTGCTCAGTTTGAGATCGGGCGTCGCGGGCCCGACGAGGCGGTTGAGGGCCAGAGTGCACAGGCGTCTACTGACCGGGACCCAGGAACGGACGCGGGCGAACTCGTGTGCCAGGAAGTCGTAGTCGAACTGCGCGTTGTGGGCGCCTGGACGGACCGTCCTGTTCCTCAACGGCCCCAACCTCAATCTGCTCGGCGTGCGCGAGCCCGACAAGTACGGTTCCACCACGCTGCGCGAGGTCGAGGAGACCGTGGCCAAGACTCTGTCCGCACACGGCCTGACCGCGCGCTTCGTACACAGCAACCACGAAGGCGTGCTGGTCGACGCGATTCATGCCGCGCGCACCGAATGCGGCGCGATCGTCATCAACCCCGCCGCGTTCACACATACCTCCGTCGCGCTCCGGGACGCGATCGCCGCCGTCGCTCTGCCGACCGTCGAACTCCACATCACCAACGTGCACAGGCGCGAGGAATTCCGGCACCACTCCTACATCTCGGCGGTCGCCGACGCCGTGATCGTCGGCGCCGGCACACACGGCTACGTCCTGGCCGCGCTGCACGTCGCGCATCTTCTCCTCGGCTGACTCACGCCCCACCCGAGTCACCCTCCTCCTACCCCGCGCTCAGCCGACCGGTCGGGCGTTGCCGACTGCTCTGGCCAAGCCACTGTCCCGAGCCGTGCGCGGACTGGAAGGCTCCCTATGCCTTTGAGCCCGCGATGACAGGCCGGTTGTTCGCCGCAACGCCCACGAGCCGGGGGCCGTACGGATGCGGTCCCCGGCGGTCTGTTCTCTGTGACGCTGTCCCGCGGGTCACCCCGGGTGGCCGCCGGCCACCGCCCTGCACTGTGGAGCCTGGACGTTCCTTGGGGAGGTCCACAAGAACCTCCACACGGCCGTCAGCGGCTCGTACAGGAACGCCACTCCGGCCGCCGGCGCCACCGCCGGCGCGTAGACGAGAACCTCGTCGGGTTGGCAGCCTGCGCCGCGCGCACGCCGCCACCCATGTCTGCCTGTGCGGCTCCGGGCCCCTAGCGGGTGACCATGAGCTTGCGGACACCGTAGTTGGTGCCGGTGAAGTCCATCGGGACCTCCTCCAGCGGGGTCGCGAGCCGCAGGTTCGGGAAGCGTTCGAAGAGCTTGGGCAGCACGGTCCTCAGCTCGGCGCGCGCGACGTTCTGCCCCAGGCAGGCGTGGACGCCGTAGCCGAAGCCCATATGACGGACCATCTTGCGGTCGATGTCCAGGGTGTCGGGGTTCTCGAAGACGCGGGGGTCACGGTTGGCTGCGTTCATCGCCACCACCACCAGCTCGCCCTTCTTGATCTGCGCACCGCCGATCTCCAGGTCCTCGAGCGCCACCCGGCCGAGACCGAACTGCACGATGGTCAGGTACCGCATCAGCTCCTCGATCGCGGGCCCCACCTTCGCCGGCTGGTCCAGCAGCTTCTGCCGCTCCTCCGGATGAGTGAGCAGGGTCAGTGTGGACAGTCCCATCATGGCGGCAGTCGTGTCGTGCCCGGCGAAGAGCAGCAGGACGCCGAGGCCGATCAGCTGCCGCTCGGTCAGGATCGAGTCCTCGCCGTCGGCCTTGTTGATCAGCTCGGCCAGGATGCCCGTGGTGTCACCGGTGCGACGCTTGTCCGCCACCAGGTGGGTGATGTATTCGACCAGCCAGTGCGCGCCCTTGTCGCGCTCCTCCTTGGTCTTGCCCATGTCCATCATGTCCACGGTGGCGTGGTGGAAGCCGTCCCGGTCCTCGTACGGGACGCCGAGCAGCTCACAGATCATCAGGCACGGAATCGGCAGCGACATCGCCTGGACGAAGTCGAAGGTCTCGGGTCCGGCGGCGATGGCGTCGAGGTGTTCGTCGACGATTTTGTCGAGGTACGGCTGGAGCTTGTTCTGTACGGCCTTGGGGGTGAAACGGGCCGTCAGCAGGCGGCGGTAGGTGCCGTGCTCGGGCTCGTCCATGAAGACGAATCCCACGTCGAACGGCGCGTTCTCGTGGTCCTCAGGCTCCTCGCCATCGGGGGTGTCGTGGCGGTGGCGCTTCGCACTCATCCGCGGGTCGTTGAAAACCTGGCTGCCCTCTTCGAAACGGGTGACGAGCCAGCCGTTCGTCCCGTTGGGGAAGCGCACCCGCAGGATGGGCTGGTCCTCGCGCAGCTGGGTGAACTCCGCGGGCGGATCCAACGGACGGCTCGGGTCACGGGTGACGGGCTGGCTCACAACGGTGTCGGTCATCGGGACTCCTTGGCAGTGCTCTGTGCGGCGGTGCTGTGTGCGGCTACGGCGGCGGAGACGCTTCGCTGAGCGGAGGTGGCGTTGCCCCAGCCGACGTAGAAGGCGAGGTGCAGGACGGCTTCGCCGAGCTGATCCTTCGTCAGTTCCTGGTTGGTGAGGGCGCCTTGGACCTGGATCTGCATCAGATCCGCGCGGCCGAGGGCGGCGGTGGCACCCATCACCAGCAGCCGGCGGTCGCGTACCGAAAGACCCGGACGGCTCCAGATGTCACCGAACAGGTGCTGGACGGTTTCGCTCGTGTACGGGTCCAGCTCCTCGGGCATGGTCGCGCTGAAGCCCGGTCCGTAGACCTTGTCCATCATCGCCAAGCCGCGCTGAAGGGGATCTTCGTCGGTGGCCGGCGGGGCCGACTCCGAGTCCAGCCCGAGAGTGCGTTCGGCCTCCGCACGGGTGACGTCGACCAGCGGGGTGTCGACACCCAGCGTGGCGGCCAGGTCACGGGCGGCGTCTAGGTCCTTGGTCATGAGCGGCTCGATCTGCCGGGCGACGGGCTCGGGCAGGGTGCCGTCGGCGCCGCGCATGCGCAGCAGTTGGAGCAGGGTGCGGCCCTCGGGGTCGGCGGTGTCGATCACCTCGGCCAGTCGCGCCGGTTCGACCTCCGCGGCGACGGCGAGCGCCGCGGCCTCGGTGACGGTGCGCCAGGTTCCGTAGGTGACGACGTTACGGGCGATCTTGGTGGCCATCCCGGCGCCCAGCGGGCCGCAGTGCACGACCTTCTTCGCCCAGTCGTCCAGCACGGGCCGGGCGTGGTCGACCACGGACTGCTCGCCGCCGATGATGGCGACCATGCCGTGCTCGGCGGCCTTGTCGCCGGGGGTGACGCCGCAGTCAAGGAAGCCCACCTCTTCCTTGGCGCACAGCTCGGCCAGTTCGTGGACGACGGGCAGGGCGACGGTGGACTGCAGCACGATCGTCAGGCCCGGGTGGGCGCCCCACAGCAGACCGCCTTCCCCGGCGATCACCGTACGGGCCTGGGCGGCGTTGACCACCGCGACCATCACCACGTCGGAGCCCTTGGCCACGTCGGCGGGGGAAGCGAGCGGGGCGGGGACACCGTCCAGCTTGTCGGAGGCGTCCGGCCTGATGTCGTACACCGCCGGGACACGGCCGCTGCGGGCCAGGCTGACGGCGACTCCCCCGCCGATCATGCCGAGGCCGACGACTCCGGCCCTGAGCGCTTGGGTGTTCGTCATCACGCGTTCCTTCCGACGAGAGCGGTGTCAACCGCCTGGTCCCACTCGGCCGCCTCGGCGACCAGTGCGCGGTAAGTGCGGGTCGCGCGGGGCAGGTTGACGCCGACCACGCCGCACACCCGGCCGCCCTTGCCATAGAGCGCGACGAGCTTGCGGTCCTCGACGGTGCCCTCGACGATCCGCACCTCGTCCGCGCCGCGCGTACGGCCGTAGATCTGGATCTTCAAGTCGTACTGGTCGGACCAGACGTACGGCACCGGGTCGAAGGGCACCGCCTCGCCGGGCGCGGCCAGGATGTTGCGGGCCACGGCCAGTCCCTGCTCGGCGGCGTTGGTCCGGTGCTCGATCCGGGTCGGCTCACCAGTGCGCGGGTGCAGCCAGTTGGCGACGTCGCCGGCCGCCCACACCCCGCTCCCGGCGTACAGGGTGGAGTCACACTCCACGCCGTTGCCCACCGGGATGCCGCTGCCCTCCAGCCACGTGGTGCCGGGCCGGGCGCCGATGCCGACCAGGACCTCGTCCGCCTCGATCACGCGGCCGTCCGCGAGACGGACGCCGGTGGCGTGGCCGTTCTCGGCCAGGATTTCCTTGACCAGCGTCCCCGCCACGATGCTCACGCCGTGTTCGAGGTGGACCTCCGAGAGCATCCGCCCCAACTCGGGGCCGAGCGCGTCGGCGAGCGGCACCGCGACATCGGTGACCATGGTGACCTCGGCGCCCAGCTCCCGGGCCACCGCCGCCGCTTCGGCGCCGACGAAACCCGAGCCCACGATCACCAGGCGGGGCCGCGAGCGGAGCGCCTCACGGAAGGCGAGGGCGTCCTCCAGGGTACGCAGCACATGTACTCCGGCCACACCCTCGGTGCCCGGCAGCCGGCGGGCCGCCGCGCCGGTGGCCACCACCAGCGCGTCGTAACCGACCCGGCTGCCGTCGGCCAGCGCGACCTCGCGGTTGTGGGTGTCCAGGGCCACGGCCGCGACGCCCAGCCGCAGATCCAGGTCAAGCGCCTCGATCGCGTCCGCGTCGCGCAGCTGAAGTCGGTCGACGTCCCAGTCGCCGGAGAGCAACTGCTTGGACAGCGGCGGCCGGTCGTAGGGAAGGTACTTCTCTTCGCCGATCAGCGTCACGTGGCCCGCGTAGCCCGCGCGGCGCAGGCCTTCCACGACGCTCAGGCCGGCCGCGGAGGCGCCGACGACGACGATCCGCGCCGGGGCACTCATGCGCGCACCTCGATCGCGGCCGCGGGGCAGACGGCGGCGGCCTGGCGCACATTTTCGTACTGCTCCTCGGGCGGGTTCTCGTCGAGCAGTACGACGATGCCGTCCTCGTCCCGCTGGTCGAAGACCTCCGCGGCGGCCAGCACACACTGGCCTGCACCGCAGCACTTGTCGAAATCGATGGAAATGTCCATAGGAATTACCTCCGTCAAGCCCCCGCCAGGGGCGACGCCGGTCAGGAGCCCAGGGTGATCTGGTTGCCCAAGTAACCTAACTAAGTTCAGTTACGACTGTACTGCTCGCCCGCGACACGGGCGAATCGCGTCCCGAGTGAGACAGGTCACAGGTCGCGGGGCTGTGTTCGCCATGCCGTGACACGGCGGCGACGCCATGAAGGAATTGCGGTTCCTGGGTGAAAACGCTCCAGGTTCGGCGTCGGAGCGTGTGGTCAGGCGTGGCCACGCAGGCGGAGCAGCAGCAGCGCGAACTCGGCGCGGAGGCGGCCGGATTCGCTGTCCAAGCTGAGGTTCATGGCAGTCTCGGCGCGAGCGACACGGGCAGCCATCGAGCTGTTTTGGAGGTGCATCTGGGCGGCGGCCCGGCGCAGTGACCTCTCGCGGCACAGCGCTTCCACCAAGTCGATGACCTCCTGTCCGCGTGGCTGTGCCGCCAGTCGTTCTAGAGCCCGTACGTCCGGCTGGGCAGCCGCCCGCGCCGGGCATCGGTGACGGAGAACCACAGGGCGATGCGGGCGGCGGCCCAGGAATCGGCGACGAGCCGCCCCGGCACAGCGGTCCCGATGCCCAGGCGCAGGGGGAAGTCCCCCCGGGGCAGCCGTTCGTCCGGCGCGACCGCGGACAGCACCGCGATGAGAGGGCCCATCCGGGCCCAGCGGGCGGACAGCCCCAGCGCCCTCAGCTCCCGCGCCACCGCTTCGCCGGATGCGGTGCCGCGCCTGCCCTCGCCCACGCCCACGTCCTCGCCACCGTCGACATCCTCGGCGAAAGCGGCGAAGACCCGGATCGGGCGCGCCGGATCGAAGCCGAGCAGCGCCAGAGCCCTCCCACGCTTTCCCGGGACTCGCGGCAGCGGCACCGGCGATCCACTCCTCCCCGCCCGCCGAGTACGCCGACTGGTGTGCCACGTAGGGCCTGCCCAAGGTGACCTGTGGGACGGCAGGACCGCTTGGGCCGTGACGCGGTACGAGGGGAACCTCGTCTGCCGCTTCCTTCTCCTTCAGCTGCTGATCCGGCCGATCAGCGTGCCGACCGCGTAGGTCTCCTCAAGGTTGCCGATGATTTCGAGGGTGCCGGATGCCGGGGACTCGATCTCGGTCTCCGTCTTGTCGGTGGCCAGGATGTACAGCACCTGCCCCTCTTCCACGGTGTCGCCGGATGCCACCAGCCACTCGGTGATCTCGCCCTCCGTCATCGTCACCCCGAGTTGGGGGATCTGCAGTTCGTGACTCATGCGCTCCGCTCTCTGGTTCTCAGGTCTCCGGGCTTCATCGCCGGTCCTGTCTAGGACTTGGTCAGGCGACGGACCGCGGCCTCGATACGGACCGGTCCCGGAAGGAAGGCGTCCTCCAGGGATTTCGCGTATGGCACCGGGGTGTCCGGCGCGGTGACCCGGAGCACCGGTCCGGCCAGTTCGCCGAACAGCTCCTCCTGGATGGTCGCCGCGAGTTCGGCGCCGAAGCCGTTACGCCGTACCGCCTCGTGGACGACCACGGCCCGCTTCGTCCTGGCAACCGAGCCAAGTACGGCATCGGTGTCCAGGGGGTTGAGGGTGCGCAGATCCACGACCTCGACGTCGATGCCGTCGGCCGCGAGTGTCTCTGCGACCGTGAGACAGTCGCCGACCTGCCGCCCATAGGTGAGCAGTGTGACGTCCGAGCCCGAGCGTGCGATCCGAGCCTTGCCCAGCGGAACGCGGTAGTCCCCTTCGGGCACCTCTCCCTTGCCCGCGAAGTACAACTGGCTCATCTCGACGAACACACACGGGTCGTCGTCGAAGATGCACGACAGCAGCAGGCCCTTCGCGTCTGCCGGATTGCTGGGGACGACCACCTTCAGGCCTGCGGCGTGCACCAGTTGGGCCTCCAGCATGTCCGAGTGCTGTGCACCGAACCCGCCGCCCGTCCCGGTCGCGGTGCGCACGGTGAGCGGCACCGGGGTGCGCCCTCCGGACATGTAGCGCAACTTGGCGGCGTGGTTGATGAGTTGGTCCGCGCAGACGTGCACGAAGTTCATCAGCATGATCTCGGCGACCGGGCGCATCCCCGAGATCGCCGCGCCGACAGCCGCGCCCATGATGGCCTGCTCGGAGATCGGGGTGTGGCGGACCCGGGCGGTGCCGTACTTGTGGCCCAGGCCCTTGTGGACCCCGAATCCTCCACCATTGGGTTCCTGGATGTCCTCGCCGAGCAGGAAGACCGACGGATCGGCGGCGAGCGCGATGTCCAGCGCCTCGTTGAGGGCCTGCACCTGCCCCATCGTGCGGCTCCCCCGGGTCCCTGCTCCTGTCGCTGTCGCCTTGAGATGGGTGTCCGTCATCAGGCCGCCACCTCCGGGGCGTACACATCCGTGTCGAGTTCGGCGGTGTCCGGGAGCTCGGCGGTCAGCGCGTATGCGGCTGCGTCCGCGACCTCCTCGGCGGCCTGCTCCTCGATGGCCGCCAGCTCGGCCTCGGTCGCCACCTCGTCGGCGATCAGGCGGGCCCGGAAGCGGGGCACCGGGTCGGCCGCCATCGCCTCCTTCAGGAGCTCCTTGGGCATGTACTTCTGCTGGTCGCCCACCAGGTGGCCGTTGAAGCGGAAGGTGTTGGCCTCCAGGAGAGTGGGGCCCTCCCCCCGCCGGGCCCGGTCCACGGCGCGCCCCGCGGCCTGCCACATGGCGACCGGGTCGTTGCCGTCCACACTCTCGCCGGGCATGCCGTAGGCGGCGGCGCGATCGGCGATGCGTGCCACCGAGGTGCCCTCGCTCAGCGGGGTGTACTCGGCGAACTGGTTGTTCTGGCAGACGAAGATCACGGGCAGCTTCCACACGGAGGCCAGGTTGAGCGCCTCGTGGAAGGCCCCGATGTTCGACGCGCCGTCGCCGAAGTTCGTCACCGCCACCTGGTCGGTGCCGCGCAACTGGGCGGACAGCGCGAGCCCGTTGGCAATCGGGATACCGGAGCCCACCACGCCGGTGGTGACCATGAGCCCGTGCTCGGGCGAGGTGACGTGCATGGGCCCGCCCTTGCCCTTGCAGCTGCCGACCGCCTTGCCCAGGTACTCGGCCCACAGGTCGCGCAGCGGCACACCCTTGGCGATCTGGTCGTGCAGGCCGCGGTAGATGGTGACGACGTAGTCGTCGGGACGCAGGTGCTGGGCCACGGACACGGCCGCGAACTCCTGGCCGCGCGGCGAGTAGTACATCCCGCCGATCTGCCCCGCCTTCATCAGCGAGAGGTACTTCTCGTCGAAGAGTTTGATGCGGGTGGCGGTGGCGAAGAGTTCGACCAGAACCTTTGCGTCCGGTTCGGCGGCCGGCTGGGTAACCTGCGCGGTCATGCGGTGCTCTCCTTCTTGTGTGCCCCGGCCGCGCCCTCGGAACGAGCCACGCTCGCCGCGTGCTCGCCGGCGCGTCGTCCGGAGAAAACGGCGTCGGCCAGGGAAAGACCCGACACATAGCTGTTGCTGCAGATCCCGACCGCGGCGCGCCCGGCGGCGTACAGGCCGGAAATGGTCTCTCCGCTCTCGCGGACGCCGGCACCGGTCCCCTCGTCCACGACGAGTCCGCCGAGAGTGATGAAGGGAAGCGGGTAGAAGGTCCGTGAGGCGTCCGTCGAGATGTCCACCGCGTAGTACGGTCCCTGGCCCAGGGAGTGCCGGAACTCGTCGTTCTTGCCGAAGGCGTCGGCTTCCCCGGCGGCGAGGGCGGCGTCGTGATCAGCGGCCGTCCTGATCAGCCCGGCGGGGTCGATCTTGCACGAACGGGCGAGCTTTTCCAGCGTGTTCGCCTTGTGATGGCCGAACAGGCTGAAGATATAGGCGAGTTGGGGCACTTGGAAGAAGGCGGACTGGGTGCGGACCTGTCCCCGTGCCTTGCGCCAGGTGGCAGCGTCGGCGATGACGAAGCCGCGTCCGCCGTGCTCCTCGATCAGCGGCTTGGTCATCGTCGCGCCGTAGAGCTGCTCGTTGGCGAAGCGCTGTCCCGCCGCGTCCACCACGATGCCTTCCATGAAAGCCGACGGCGGACAGATGAAGCGCCATCCCGATATGGAGTCCATACGGGCGGTCGCCGCTTCGACCTGGGCTCCGAGCTTCACCGCGGAGCCGTTCTCACCGCCCGGTCCGAGCGCGTTCAGGCCGGCGTACCGCGGTGCGTGCTTGGTCATCAGCTCCTTGTCGAAGCCGAATCCGCCGGTGGCGAGGACGACTCCGCCGCGGGCCCGGGCGCGGTGGACCCGGCTGCGGCGGCGCTGGACCCCGTCGGAGAACTCGCTCAGCCGACGGCCGACCGGCCGGTAGTAGATCATCATCTTCCCGGCCGTCTTGGCGAGCTTCTCGTGCCAACGCCCCGGATCCCGGCCCTTTTCAGGGGCCGCGAACTCGACCCCCACGACCCTGCCGTCCTCGACGACCAACCGGCGTACGTCGGCCAGCGGGCGGACGGTGACGCCTTTGCTGAGCGCCGCTTCGCGCAGCCGGGCGTAGAAGACCGCGCCGGTAAAATTCTTGGCGTGGACCCGGTGGCCGCGCGCCGCGGGTCGGGCCACCGCCGCGGCTTCCGCGGTCAGTTCATTGCCCGAGTAGTAGAGGAAGTGGCGGTTGGTCGGATACGACGTCTTGTAGTCGCAGAGGCTGCCGTCGAACTCCAGGCCCTGTGCGCGCAGCCAGTCGATCATCTTCGGGCTGCCTTCGGCGAACGCCCGCAGTGTCTCGTCCGAGACGACGCCCTGGCTCTCCTGCTTCAGGTACGCGAACATCTCCTTGGGGGAGTCGGAGACGCCGGCGGATTGCTGGACGTCGGTGCCTCCACCGGCGTACACGACGCCGCCGGAGTGAGCGGTGGAGCCGCCGCCGTACGAGCGTTCCAGGACGAGTACGGAAGCTCCTGCCTCCGCGGCCGCGATGGCGGCGCAGGCGCCCGCGCCGCCGAAACCGACGACGATCACGTCGTAGGTCTCGTCCGCGGGCACCCGGGTGTGCTGATGTGCCATGAGTTCGGTTCCTAGCTACTGGTTCTGCGGCGACTGCCGCTCAACGGACGTACAGGGAGCGCTCGTTCACCGGCTACGGGACTTGGCTCCAGGGCTACGGGGCAGGCGCGGATCCTTCGTCCGTCGACGACTGGACTCGCGAGGACCACTCGCCCACCGACTACTGGACTTCCGGGGACCCCTCGCCCGTCGGCTTGACGCCCTTCTTCTCGACCGTGACCTCGCCGCTCACGGTCAGCCGACAGGCCAGCCGGATGTCGCGCACGGAGCCCCGGCGGCGCTGCGCCAACTGCCGCAGCACGCCCCGCTCTTCGGGCCCCGGCGGGTCGGTCGCGAGGTGGCCGTCGATCACCCGGAGCGCGCACGCGGTGCAACGGGCCTGGCCGTAGCAGATGGTGGGCCAGGTCAGGCCGACCCGGAGCGCTGCCTGGAAGACGGTTTCGCCGGCCCGCGGCGAGAGTTCGACTCCCCCGGGATCGACCCGTACGCGCGCCGCCACGTCAATCCCTACCGAGGTAGCGATCGATGGTGCGGTGATTGTTGATGATCATCGCTTCGTAGCGCTCGGACATGATGAGGTCGTCGATGCCGGAACCGCGCACACCCTTCTGCTGGCCAATGACGTTCTGGAAGTCCTCGCGGAAGATCTGCGGCCATTCCTCGACGGGGATGGGGCCCTCCAGTACGGGGCGCTCGGGCTCACCCGCGTCGGCGCCTGGGATCTGCACGGCCCAGACCTCGAAGACGCAGCTCTCGGCATCGTCACCGTTCGGCCGGGACCGGTAGATGATGTTGGTGCCGTAGCCCGGCAGGAAGGTGAGGTTGGGGAAGATGTGCCCATACCCTTGCGTGTCCGTGACGGGCGGGGGCAGCGGGATACCTGCCCCCTGGGCGTGCGCGTACAGCGCCTCGAAGAACTTGGGGATGAACTCCTCGTCGGGGATGTCCCGCTCCAGCAGTCCCTGCTGGACGAATATCTCCCGCTCGGTCGTGAACGCGTCGGTGCCGAAGTACAGCGCGTTGTTGAACTGGATGAAGTAGTCCGCCTTGGACATTCCCTTGACCGGGGCCTCGGTGCTGGTGGGCGGACGGGAGTGGGCGTGACCCCCTTCAAAGCATTCGAAGCTGCCGACGGTCGCTTCGAGGTTGTAGTCGTCATCGGCCGCCCCCATGGCAAGTGAGGGGTGGGCCTGCATGATGTGGTAGGCCTCCAGGAATGCCTCCTGCGCCATCTTCCAGTTGCAGGGAAGGATCACCTGTCGCCACCAGCGCACCCGCATGCGGTCGAAGGCGATCGGGTCCAACACCTTGGCGATGCCGTCCAGGTACTGCTCCAGCGGCGGTGCCTGCGGGTCCATGTTGATGAAGACCATGCCGCCCCAAGTGCCGACCTGGACCTCGCGCAGCCGCAGATTGTCCTTGTCCAGACAGCCCGGTGTGAATCCTCGCTCCGAGGCGAAGACGTAGGTGTTCTCTCCGTTGAGGTCCCAACGCCAGCCGTGGTAGGGGCACACAATCTGACGACCGTGGAAAGTTCCGCTGCCGATTCCCAGGGCTGTGGCACGGTGCCGACAGGCGTTGTAGTACGCCTTGATGCGGGAGCCGGACTCCCGGACGACCAGAATGGACTGGTCGTTGATCTCGTACTCGATGTAGTCCCCGGTCTCGCGAAGGTCCTCAAGCCGGCAGGCGACCTGCCAGACGTGCGGCCACAGCTTCTCCTTCTCCAGCTGGGCGAAGTCGGCCGAGTAGTAGCGCTGGGCGGGGACCCGCTTGGGGTCGGTGATCGCATGGGGATGCGAGGCCAGGTCCTCTAGGTCAGGTGTGAGTGACACGTCGCTGCCTCCTTTGGCGCAACGTAAGTAAATGACTGATTATTTAATTTAGGTAATCCGACACCTCTGGTCAACAGTCGTGCGTCAGGTAGTCCCCGGACCGTGCCAGCGGCGGAGCGGTTCCCGGACCGTGTCAGCGGCGGAGCGGTTCCCGGACCGTGTCAGCGGCGGTGCGGGAGCAGAGTGCCGCTGGCGAGCAGGCCTTCCACCTGGCGGATGGCGGCGGCATGGCGCGCTCGGGGCACAGTCGCCCCAAGGCGGGTGAGTCCCCAGGTCAGCGAGATGAGCATGTCGGCGATCGCCTGCCGGTCCGCGTCGGCGGAAAGCTCGCCGCGCCGGATCGCGTCGCCGACAAGCCGCGTGTAGATCTTCTCCTCGGTACGCAGCCGACCGTCGATGGCCGCCTGGAACTCCGGGATCCGCGCGGACTCCAAGTGAACGGCCTCGCCCAGCCGCGCGGCGGCCGGATGGTCACGGGTGCAGGCCAGCGACTCCTCCAGGAGGGAGATGAAGCGCTCCTGAAGGGTGCCCGGGACCTGCGTCGCCCTCTCCAGGCGGCCCATGATGTCCTGGACCAGCTCGTCGAGAATGACGCTCACCAGCTCCTGCTTGGTGGGGAAGTACCGGTAGATGGCCGCACCCGTCACACCGGCGCGCTCGGCGATGGACTTCATGGTCGCGTTGCCGTAACCCACCTCGGCCACGTGCTCGGTCGCCGCGGCCATGATGCGGCGCCGCGTCTGCTCGCCATCCACCCCTGCGGGACGCCCTCGCCGGGCTGCCTGCGCCATCCCGTACACCCTCCCGTTTTCGCCGCTCGCCGGGACATCGTCCCATGACGTCCCGGCCGGTTCCGTGGAGCGGGACTCATACGGCCGGGCTCGATCCGAGTGCCCGCCGTGGACCACCCGTCCCCGGCACAGCGTCATGCGGACCAGACCGGCCTCCGGGTCTTCGCAGGCCACACGCCAAGGCACGCGCAGCAGGCAGAGAGCGGCAGTCGCCCGCCCGGCCTGACGGCGGGGCGGGTGAAGAATCCGGTCAGGGCTGCCGCCTCCCGGACGCGTTCCCCCGGTCCGAGCATCCGGGCAGCGGGTGTACGGCGGTCGCGTGCCGCACGGACCGCGGCCCACAGGTCCGGACTGCCGTACGGCGCATCACTGGACGGCGAGACCGGAATCCCGGCAGCCAGAAGCGAGGCATAGGGGTAACCGTGCGGCAGGCCGCCAGGCTCCACCTCGGCCGCGTAGGTATCGCCACGCTCGGCAAACAAAGCGAGGAGGCGAAGGCACCCAGAGCCATGGGCAACGGGGCACGAGCGGAGTAGCCGGTCATGACAAGTCGGTCACCGGCGGCGAATGCCGTTCGCTCGCCGGGATCATCGCGCAGCGGCCTCACCCGGTGGGTCTCCCCTCGGCGAGTGCCCATGAAGGTGGGACTACAGGCGCGCCAGGGGCAGCCGCTCGGCCCGCAGAGCTTGCCCGGACGGCACGCGCCCGAGCCGCGAACGAGGCCTTCACTAGGCTCACCTACAAGGGAGAGGACTGGGATGAACACGCAGGCGGCAGGCAAGGGGCGCGCACGTAGCCCTCGCGGACAGGGCGAACAGCTGCGCAGGGAGATCCTGCGCGCGGTGGGGCAGCTCCTCGACGAGTGGGGCGGCGTGGAGAAGCTCACCATGCGTGCCGTGGCGCGCGAGGCGGGCGTGGCGGCTCCGAGTATCTATCTGCACTTCTCCGACAAGGCAGAACTCGTATGGGCGGCCCTGGAGGACAAGTACGAGGATCTCGCGGCACGCATGCGCGCAGCCGACGCGAACGCGGCCGACACCGGAGCCGACGCCCGTGAACGGCTGCACGCCCAGGCACACGCCTACTGTCGGTTCGCCCGCGAATACCCCGGTCACTACCGGCTGATGTACGAGGTGCGCCAGCCGTCCGTCCCGACGGCCCGCCTCCACCGGCACCCGTCCCGGCATGTCTCGCTCTCGTTGCGCGAGGCCTTCGCCCGGTGCCGGGAGGCCGGATACCCGCTGTCGATGCCCGATGAGCAGGCGGCACAGACGCTCTGGGCGGGACTACACGGCTTCATCGCACTCCAGCACGCCCTGTCGAGCGCAGCACAGGCACAGGAGCCTGTGGAGCCCCTGGCCGACGGCCTCGTGGACACCTTGATGCCCGCGGCGCCCGCCGCCGGGCCGCAACCGCCGGCGGCCGACACCGAAGCGGCGCAGCGCATCCGGGCGATCCTCTCGGGCCGGGGCGATTCGGCTTCGTCAGAAGCGAGTTGATGAAACACCGGGTGCGCCGTGAATGCCCCCAAGTGCTCTGACGCGAGGCCGGACGGCGCCCCCTCCGTCCGGCCCGCCAATGTGTGGGGACGCCAGCGCATCATCAGGGTCCGGTGTCTCCGCGGTCTTCCTGCCGGACCCGAACCCGGAGTTCGGCCAGCGCGTGCACAAGATCGCACAGGATGCGGCGACCCCGGACCGGCTGTACCTGCAGAACCACTGGGGTGTGTACCGGAGCGACGACGCGGGCGCGCACTGGACGGCCAGGTTCTCCTGCCGGTAGGCGGCCTGCTCGGCGTGCTCGCCGGACGCCCACTGTCGCTGCCTGCGGGCGTAGTCGGCGTACTGCAGGGGCAGCGGTGGCAGCGGGTCGTCGTCCTCGCCTCGGAGGAAGGCGGCGTAGACCGAGCCGAGTTCGCGCAGCATCACGTCCAAGGACCAGCCATCGAAGACTATGTGATGCAGCGTCAGAAACAGCACATGGTGGTCCGTGGGCCCAGTACGACCTACACGCGATCCGACTCCGCGTTATCCGCAGCTGGTGGACATGAGGCAGGACCGGCCCGCGATCTCTCACTGCGGTGATCGAGAAGGGGTGCCGCCAGCTCGCTCATAGCCGGATTAGCAGCATGCCTTCCCTACCTGACAACCAATCAGAACGTGCGTCAAACATGCGCCGTGTGCGTCAAACATGCGTCAAGATATCGCCCGTAACGCCCACAGCGCACATAACGCACATAACGCACATCACCCGAACCTGCAGGTCAGGCGCCCTTTGCCGCAGGCTCAAGGATCGCGACACACTCAACGTGGTGCGTCATTGGAAACAGCTTGAACGCCACCGCCCGCGCCCTCGGCACCGTCTACTCGCGCACCCGTCCGACTGAAGGCCCCGCCGCACCCGGGCACATACAGACACAAAGGTCCAGGCCCGCGAACCGACCGAGTTCCTTGCCCTCCCTCTCGGGCCCGCCTAGCCTGACTTTGTGCCGTCAATAAACAAAGCCCGAACACGCGCCGCCCCACCCGACACCGCACTCACCCGACTCCGGGTAGTCATCACCGTCTTCTTCGCGCTCGACGGCTTTGTCTTCGCCGGATGGGTCGTCCGCATCCCCGCCATCAAGCACCAGACCGACGCCTCCGCGAGCGCGCTGGGGCTCGCGCTGCTCGGGGTCTCCGCCGGAGCGGTCATCACCATGACCCTCACCGGACGCTTCTGCCGCCGCTACGGCAGCCATCCGGTCATCGTCGGCTGCGCCGTCCTGCTCTCCCTCAGCGTCGCCCTCCCTCCCCTCACCCACTCCGCACCCGCACTCACCGCCGTCCTCTTCGTGTTCGGCATGGCATACGGCGGTATCAACGTCGCCATGAACAGCGCCGCCGTCGATCTGGTGGCCGCGCTGCGGCGGCCGGTGATGCCGAGCTTCCACGCGGCGTTCAGCCTCGGCGGCATGATCGGAGCGGGGCTCGGTGCGCTGGTCGCGGGATCCCTGTCCCCCACCCGTCATCTGCTCGGCCTCACCTTGATCGCCCTGCTGGTGACCGCCGTTGCAGGGCGCGCACTGCTGCGCCACGAACCCCCGGCACCACCGGAGCGCAGGCCGCGGGAGAGCCATGCCCCGGTCCGCCTCGACGCCCGCACCCGCAGGCTGGTCATGGTCTTCGGCCTGATCGCCCTGTGCACCGCGTACGGCGAGGGCGCGCTCGCCGACTGGGGTGCCCTGCACCTGGAGCAGGATCTGGACGCCCACCCGGGTGTCGCGGCCGTCGGCTACTCCTGCTTCGCGCTCGCCATGACGATCGGCCGGGCCGGTGGGACGACGCTCCTCGAAAGGCTCGGGCGGACCCCGACTCTGGTGGCGGGCGGCGCCACAGCCGCCGCGGGCATGCTGCTCGGCGCCCTCGCTCCGTCGGTGGGCGCGGCGCTGCTCGGCTTCGCGGTCACGGGGCTGGGGCTCGCCAACATCTTCCCGGTCGCCGTCGAACGGGCCGGAGCCCTCGCGGGCCCCAACGGTGTCGCGATCGCGTCCACGCTCGGCTATGGCGGCATGCTCCTGGGACCGCCCGCGATCGGGTTCATGGCGGACTGGTTCTCCTTGCCCGCCGCCCTCACCAGCGTCGCGGCGCTGGCCGCGCTGGCCGCCCTCATCGGGTTCGCGACGCGCCGCGTGGCGGCCGGCTGACGCCGCACCACCGCCCCTTGGTCACTTTTCAGCGCACCGGAACACCCTCGTCCGGCACACTCGCCGCATGGAGATCCCTGAGTTCGTGGCAACACTGGACCAGGAGGGACGGTCGCTGGCCGCGGCGACCGAGGCGGCGGGCTTCGACGCCAAAGTGGCGGCCTGTCCGGACTGGCAGGTGCGGGACCTGGTGCGGCACACGGGCATGGTGCGGGTGCGGGCGACGGACGCGGACGCGGTGTGGACCGTACGACTGTCGGCGCAGCCGCCCGTGAGCAAGCGGGGCGAGCATGCGGGCGGGGACGCCGACTGCGAGGTGGCCGGGCCGGCCGCACGGCTCTACCTGGCGCTGTGGAACCGGCTGCGGTTCTCGAGCATGAGCGGTGACGCCGCGCTCGCCGCGCTGTGGCGGGAGAAATCCGAGGTCACCTGGAGCTGAGGCGGGCCGAGCCCGGTCCGTCACAGTCCAGCCGGACGAGCCGTTCAGTCGGCGTCGACCGGGCCCGCCGCCAGCATGCGCGTCAGCACCGCCCGCTGCACCGGCAGCACCTCGCCGTGCAGTTCGCGCCCCTTCGGGGTGAGGGAGACGCGCACACCCCTGCGGTCCTCCTCGCACATGCCGCGCGTCACGAGACCGTCCTTCTCCAGACGGGCGATCAGCCGGGACAGGGCGCTCTGGCTCAGATGCACGCGGTCGGAGATCTCCTGAACGCGGTAGGTGCAGCCGCCGTCGGACGCGACGCCCTCGGCCAGCACGTCGAGCACCTCGAAGTCGCTGGCGCCCAGGCCGTGTCGATGCAACTCACGGTCCAGCTCGCACAAGGTCCGCGCGTGCACCGCGAGGATGTCGCGCCACTGGTCCACGAGCACTTGCTCGGCCTTCTTCGCCGCCATGGGCGCACCGTAGCAAAGAATCAACTTTGTTGCATCGGAATTAAATGCGCTTGCATTGAATGCATGTGCATGTACTGTCTTCCGCATGACCTCTCCGCTCACCGCCCCCGCGTCCGAGGGACGCTGGACCCCACGACTGTGGGGCACCCTGCTGGTGCTCTGCGCCGCGATGTTCCTGGACGCGCTGGACGTGTCGATGGTCGGCGTCGCCCTGCCGTCCATCGGCTCCGAACTCGATCTCTCCACCTCGACGCTCCAATGGATCGTCAGCGGCTACATCCTGGGATACGGCGGACTGCTCCTCCTCGGCGGACGCACCGCCGACCTGCTGGGCCGCCGTCAGGTCTTCCTGGTGGCCCTGGGAGTTTTCGCGCTGGCCTCGCTGCTCGGCGGACTCGTCGACTCGGGCCCGCTGCTGATCGCCAGCCGCTTCATCAAGGGCCTGAGCGCGGCGTTCACCGCACCAGCGGGCCTTTCCATCATCACCACGACCTTCGCCGAGGGCCCCCTGCGCAACCGCGCCCTCTCGATCTACACCACCTGCGCGGCCACCGGCTTCTCGATGGGCCTCGTGCTGTCCGGCCTGCTCACCGAGGCCAGCTGGCGCCTGACCATGCTGCTGCCCGCGCCCATCGCGCTCGTCGCGCTGTTCGCCGGCCTGAAGCTCCTCCCGCGCAGCGAACGCGAGAAGGACCACAACGGCTACGACATCCCGGGCGCCATCCTCGGCACGGCCTCGATGCTGTTGCTCGTGTTCACCGTCGTACAGGCCTCCGAGGTCGGCTGGACCTCCGCCCGTACGCTCCTGTCCTTCCTCGCCGTCGCCGTGCTGCTCACCGTCTTCGTCGGCGTCGAGCGGCGCTCGGCGGGACCGCTGATCCGGCTCGGGGTGTTGCGCTCCGGCAGCCAGATCCGCGCCCAGCTCGGCGCCATGGCGTTCTTCGGCTCGTACGTCGGATTCCAGTTCCTGGTGACGCTGTACATGCAGTCGCTGCTCGGCTGGTCGGCGCTGCATACCGCGCTGGCCTTCCTGCCCGCCGGGGCGCTGGTCGCGCTGTCCTCCACCAAGGTGGGGGCCGTCGTCGACCGTTTCGGCACCCCGCGGCTCATCGCGGTGGGCTTCGCCCTGATGGTCGTCGGCTACGCGCTGTTCCTGCGCATCAACCTCGACCCGGTCTACGCGGCCGTCATCCTGCCGACGATGCTGCTGATCGGCGCGGCCTGCGCGCTGATCTTCCCCTCCCTCAACATCCAGGCCACGAACGGCGTCGACGACCACGAGCAGGGCATGGTCTCGGGCCTGCTCAACACCTCGGTCCAGGTGGGCGGCGCCCTCTTCCTCGCCGTCGTGACGGCGGTCGTGACCGCGGACTCCTCCGCGGGTTCCTCGCCGCAGGCCGTTCTCGACAGCTACCGGACCGGTCTGGTCGTGGTGACGGGCATCGCCCTCATAGGGCTGCTGATCACGCTGCCGGGGCTGCGGACGCGGCGCCCGCAGGAGTCGATCGTGGTCACCAAGTCCGCGCGGGAGGCCGAGAAGGAGCGGGTGGCGGTCCGCGACTGATCCGGTTCATCCGAACCGATCCTGTTCATCGGAACCGATCCTGTTCGCCGGAACCGATCCTGTGCATCCGAAGCTTCAACTAGACGCGCCCGGCGGGCAGTTCCTTGCCCGCCGGGCGCGCAGCCATGACACTCGGCGGATGGCGACGACACGTACACAGGCGCAACGGGACGCGATGACCGTCGAGATCGGGTACGCGCTGCTCAGCGCGGCGTTCGTGGCGGCCGTCGTGTTCGGCGCCGTGTACGGGCCGGCCCTGCTCTTCGATCTGCCGGGGACGGTCGACAAGGTGCTGCTCGTGTCGGGTGTCTTCCTGGCCGCTCTTCTCTTCCCGCTGCGCGTGGTCACCGTACTGGTCCGATTCGGCCGCGAGAGTGCGGCTCAGCCCAGCCACCCCGGCCGTACCAACCCCGACTCATAGGCCAGCACGACCAGTTGGGCCCGATCACGGGCGCCGAGCTTCACCATGGTCCGACTGACGTGGGTCTTGGCTGTGAGCGGGCTGACGACAAGTCGCCGCGCGATCTCCTCGTTGGACAGACCGATGCCGACGAGGGCCATCACCTCCCTCTCCCGCTCGGTGAGTCGAGCGAGCGACCCGGCGGCCGCGGGTTCCTTGGAACGGGCCGCGAACTCGGAGATCAACCGACGCGTCACCCCCGGCGACAGCAACGCGTCACCCTCGACCACCGCCCGTACCGCGCGCAGGAGTTCGTCCGGCTCGGTGTCCTTGACGAGGAAGCCGGAGGCTCCGGAACGGATCGCTTCGAAGACGTACTCGTCGAGCTCGAAGGTGGTGAGCATGACCACCTTGACGTCCTTCAGCTCCGTGTCGTCGGTGATGCGGCGGGTCGCGGCGAGACCGTCGAGCAGCGGCATGCGGATGTCCATCAGGACGACGTCAGGGCGCAGTTCGCCCACCTTGCGCAGCGCCTCCTCGCCGTCGGCCGCCTCTCCGGCCACCTCGAGGTCCGGCTGAGCGTCGAGCAGCGCCTTGAAGCCCGCCCTGACCAGCGACTGGTCGTCGGCGAGCAGTACGCGGATCACCGGTTGTCCTCCTTGGCCTTCAACGGCAGTACGGCCAGCACACGGAAGCC
This sequence comes from Streptomyces sp. SD15, assembly GCF_054462255.1. Classification (NCBI taxonomy): domain Bacteria; kingdom Bacillati; phylum Actinomycetota; class Actinomycetes; order Kitasatosporales; family Streptomycetaceae; genus Streptomyces; species Streptomyces sp. SD15. The sequence goes on from NZ_JBTLMO010000005.1 coordinate 68,016, forward strand.
TCCGTCGTCGCGCGGGCCCGCCTCGATCGTGCCACCGAGGGCGGCGGCCCGCTCCCGCATTCCGGCCAGCCCGTTGCCGCTGCCGCCCGCGTCGGAGCCGGTCGCGGGCCCGTCGTCGTCGATCCGCAGCCGCAGTGCCCCCTGCGCGGAGTCGACCCGCACGCGCGCGTGCCGCGACCCCGAATGCCGTACGACATTGGTCAGCGCCTCCTGGACGATGCGGAACGCGGCGAGATCGGTGCCCGGCGGGAGCTTCGGCACGTCGCCCTGGATTTCGACCGTGAGGCCCGCACCCGCGGCCTGTTCCACGAGTTCTGGAAGCCGGTCGAGCCCGGGCGCCGGAGCGCGCGGCGCCTCCCCGGGCGTACGCAGCGTGTCGAGCACCTGCCGGACTTCGCCGAGCGCCTCTTTGCTGGCGTCCTTGATGGTGGTGAGCGCGGTGCGCGCCTGTTCCGGGTCTGAGTCGAGGAGTGCGAGACCGACGCCCGCCTGGACGTTGATCACCGAGATGCTGTGCGCCAGGACGTCGTGCAGTTCGCGGGCGATCCGCAGCCGTTCCTCGTCGGCGCGCCGGGTGGCGGCCTGCGCGCGCTCGGCGCGGTCGCGGGCCCACTGTTCACGGCGTACGCGCACCAGTTCCGAGACCGCCACGATCGCCACGACCCAGGTGGCGGTGACGATCTCCTGGCTCCAGGAGGCGGTCCGGTCCCCCGTCGGCGGCAGCCAACGGTAGAGCCAGTGCGCCACGAGCAGATGGCCGACCCAGAGCATGCCGACGGCCGTCCAGGCGGCCTTGCGGTGCCCGGCGACGACCGCGCTGAAGGAGGCCAGGGCGACGGTGAGGAAGACCGGCCCGTACGGATATCCCGCGCCCAGGTAGACCATGGCGGCGGCGGCCGTACCGAAGGCGACGAGCACCGCCTGCCGTCGGCGCCACAGCAACAGGCCGGAGCCCACGAGCAGCAGTGCCCGGGCGAAGGAGTCCAGCGGTGCGCGGCTGCCCTCCTGCACATGTGCCGCGAAATTCGAGCCGATCAGGACGAAGGCGGTCAGCAGCAGCGTCGAGCGCCACGGCCACCGGGCGGTGCCGCGCTCCTCACCGTCCCGGTGGTTCCACCCGGGCGCCCCGTGCCGCCACCACGGGGGTGGGCCGCCCCACGCGGGGGACCTGGGGGTTCGCTGCTGCACTTCCATGCCGGTCACGCTAGACGGCAGGGGCCGCCGACGGCGTCAGCCGGGCGAGGTGATCACAGGTACTCCCCCCGGAGTACGTTCTCCGAGGCGGTCGGCGCGGCAGTGGGCGGCAAGGGGCGGCAGGGCGAGGTGACCGCATGCGTGCGACCTCCGTCAGGCCTCAGGACGTCAGGGACATCAGGGACATCAGCAGGGGCAGCAGGGACGACAGGGGCGTCAGGGGCGTCAGGGGCGTCAGGGGCGTCAGGATCCAGCCGTGCCGCTTCGCTTGCCCACAGTTCCGGTGGGCTCAGGGAACACCAGGCCCACGCCGTGCGCGAGTTGGTCCGCCGCGTGCCGGAAGAAGGCCTCGCGATCCTCCACGACGCGGTTGAACTGTCCGAAAAGCTCGAAGCCGATCAGTCCGTAGAGCTGCGCCCAGGCGGCCACCAGCGCCGTGACCGCCTCGGGCGGGAGGTCGGGGGCGAGGTCGGCGGCCATCCGCTGCGCCTCGGCCTTCAACTCGGCGGGCAGCGGGGTACGGGCCACGCCCTTGCCCCGATACGCGTCGCGCACGATGTCGATCAGGAGCAACCCCACGCGGGACGCGGCCGGGACGGTCGTGGCCGGCGCCGAATACCCGGGCACGGGCGAACCGTAGATGAGCGCGTACTCGTACGGGTGCTCCAGCGCCCAGCGACGCGCCGCCACGCACACCGACGTCCAGCGCTCGCGCGGCCCGGCGCCCGCGACTTCGGCGTGGGCCACCTCCGCGCTCTCGCCAAGGGAGTCGTAGGCGTCGATGATGAGGGCGGTCAGCAGGTCGTCACGGCTGGGGAAGTAGCGGTAGAGCGCGGAGGAGACCATGCCGAGCTCGCGGGCGACGGCTCGCAGCGAGAGCTTGGCTGCGCCCTCCGCGGCGAGCTGTCTGCGCGCCTCGTCCTTGATGGCCGCGGTGACCTCGATCCTGGCTCGGGCACGTGCCCCTCGTGCGGTAGTCATGCGGGGCAGTGTGCCACGTTTTTGGATCAGTGCACACAAAACAGAGCGGTGCTCCGAAATCCGAGCGGTGCTCCGAAATCGGAGCGATGCACTCCAGCGCACACAGTGCTCCAAATCAAGAGCGCCGCACAAAAACGAGAGCACCGCTCTTGCGATGGATCACCGATCTCCTGCAGACTGCTCTCAGTCGAGAGCAGTGCTCACAAAAGGAAGCGGCGCTCTCTCAATCGATGGGAGTCACTATGTCTGCACACGTCCAGAAGGCCGGTTGGTTCACCGTGAACGTCTTCAATCGCTCCGTGGCCTGGATGACCCGCCGCGGCCTCAGCGTCTGGGGCTCCCGGGTCCTGGCCGTCCGCGGCCGCAAGAGCGGTGAGTGGCGCACCACCCCGGTCAATCTGCTCACCGTGGACGGGCAGCAGTACCTGGTCGCCCCGCGCGGCCACGTCCAGTGGACGCACAACATGCGGGCGGCCGGCGGCGGTGAGTTGCGCCTCGGCAAGAACGTGGACGTGTTCACCGCCACCGAGATCGCCGACGACGACAAGGTCCCGCTGCTGCGCGCCTACCTCAAGCGCTGGAAGGCCGAGGTCGGCGTCTTCTTCAAGGGGGTCGGCCCGGACTCGTCCCACGACGAACTGCGGCGCATCGCCCCCGACCACCCGGTCTTCCGGATCACGGTCAAGAGCTGACCCCCAGCCCTCCGACAGGGCAGTCGAGCGCCGATCACTTGTCGCCCCGGCCGTTTCTCGCCCCCCGGCCGACTATCCGTTCCGGCCCCGGTCACTCCTCGATCGCATCACTCATCGATCGCAGCCAATCGTCGATCACTGCCGCCGCTCGTCGATCGCGGGTCAGTCGTCGATCACTGCCGCCGCTCGTAATCGCCGTCAGTCGTCGATCACTGCCGCCGCTCGTCGATCGTTGCCGCCCGTCGGCCCCGCTCCCTTGTCGAGCGCTGCCAGGGCGCGCCCGGCGATCGGGCGGGAGCGCACCAGCTCGCCCAGCGTGGTCGAACCGCGTGTGATCCCCGCGAACGCCTTCCAGGCGGGCCTGAAGCTGGTGATCGCCGCGTGGAGCATGCCCGGCCGGCGCTCGAAGAGGGTGAGCAGGCTTTTGCCGACGCTCATCTCGACGCCGAGCCCCGCCTTGATCGCGAAGGCGTAGTTGAGCGCCTGGCGCCGTGTGTCCACCGCGTCGTGCGCCTCGGCGATCCGCACCGCCCACTCCCCCGCGAGCCGGCCGGAGCGCAGTGCGAAGGAGATGCCCTCTCGGGTCCAGGGCTCAAGGAGTCCCGCCGCGTCCCCGCACACCAGCACCCGTCCCCGTGACAGCGGGGAGTCGTCGGCGCGGCACCGCGTCAGATGCCCCGAGGAGATGCTCGGCTCGAAGCCGGCGAGCCCGAGCCGGGCGATGAAGTCCTCCAAGTACCGCTTGGTGGCGGCGCCTTCACCGCGTGCGGAGATCACACCGACGGTGAGCGTGTCCCCCTTGGGGAACACCCAGCCGTAACTGCCCGGCAGGGGACCCCAGTCGATCAGGACCCGCCCCCGCCAGTCCTCGGCGACGGTCTCCGGCACGGGGATCTCCGCTTCCAGGCCGAGATCGACCTGGTCGAGCTTCACCCCGACGTGCGCCCCTATCCGGCTGGCGCTGCCGTCGGCGCCGACGACCGCCCGCGCCAGCACGGCCTCACCGCCCTGCAGGACGACGGCGACGGTGCGCCGGTCCGGCACGGCCGAACCGTGCTGTTCGACCCGGGAGACCGTGACGCCCGTACGCAGCTCGGCGCCCGCCTTCTGCGCGTGCTCGACGAGTTGCTGGTCGAACTCGGGCCGGTTGATCAGCCCGAACAGCATCTGCTTGGAGCGCCGGGTACGGGTGAACCTGCCGTCCAGCGAGAACGTGACCGCGTGCACCCGGTCCCTGAACGGCAGTTCGAAGCCGGGCGGCAGCGCGTCGCGCGAGGGGCCGATGATGCCGCCGCCGCATGTCTTGTAGCGGGGCAGCTCCGCCTTCTCCAGCAGCAGGACGCTGCGTCCCGCGACCGCTGCCGCATAGGCGGCCGAGGCACCCGCCGGCCCCGCGCCGACCACGACGACGTCCCACACCCGCTGTTCGTCGTCCGCCGAAGAGTTCTCGCTGCTCACGATGGTCTACTGCTCCCAGTCCAGCCGTCTGCCGCACGTATCTCCCGCATCCTACGGCGGGTATCGCCGCAGGCCACTGTGGGAGGATCGGCAGCGTATGCGCCCTGCACAGCAGTAGGCACCTACGCACCGCACGATCATCTGTACACAGAAGTACAACGTCGCACCCACAAGGAGCGTGCCCATGTCGTCGAATTCGGTCGCCGAGACCGTCGCCTCGCTCATGCCCAGGGCGAAGACTGAGCTCACCGAACTGGTGGCCTTCACATCGGTGGCGGACTTCGACCAGTATCCCCGCAGCGAGAGCGAAGGCGCGGCGAACTGGGTCGCCGGCGCGCTGCGTGCCGAGGGCTTCCAGGACGTGGCGCTGCTCGACACCCCGGACGGCACCCAGTCGGTGTACGGCTTCCTGCCCGGACCGGAGGGCGCCAGGACCGTTCTCCTGTACGCGCACTACGACGTGCAGCCGCCACTGGACGAGGCGGCCTGGACCACCCCGCCGTTCGAGCTGACGGAGCGCGACGGCCGCTGGTACGGACGCGGCAGCGCCGACTGCAAGGGCGGCTTCATCATGCACCTGCTCGCGCTGCGCGCGCTGAAGGCGAACGGCGGCGTTCCGGTGGGCGTCAAGGTGATCGTCGAGGGTTCGGAGGAGCAGGGTACGGGTGGTCTGGAGCGGTACGCCGAGGCGCACCCGGAGCTGCTGACCGCCGACGCCATCGTCATCGGCGACGCCGGCAACTTCCGGCTCGGTCTGCCGACCGTCACGTCGACCCTGCGCGGCATGACCCTCGTACGTGTCCAGATCGACACTCTGGAAGGCAATCTGCACTCGGGGCAGTTCGGCGGCGCGGCGCCCGACGCGCTGGGCGCGCTGATCCGCGTACTGGACTCGCTGCGCGCCAAGGACGGTTCGACGACGGTCGACGGGCTGACCGGCGGCGTACCGTGGGACGGGTTGCAGTACGACGAGGAGACGTTCCGCCAGGACGCCAAGGTGCTCGACGGGGTCGAGCTGATCGGTTCCGGCACGGTCGCCGACCGCATCTGGGCGCGTCCGGCCGTCACCGTCCTCGGCATCGACTGCCCGCCGGTCGTCGGTGCGACGCCGTCCGTGCAGGCAAGCGCCCGCGCGCTGGTCAGCCTGCGCGTGCCGCCGGGCGTGGACGCGGGCGAGGCGACCAAGCTGCTGCGGGCTCATCTGGAGGCGCACACGCCATGGGGCGCGCGGGTGAGCACCGAGCAGATCGGCCAGGGCCAGCCGTTCAGCGCCGACACCTCCAGTCCCGCGTACTCGGCGATGGCCGAAGCGATGGCGGTCGCCTACCCGGGCCAGGAGATGCAGGCCGCGGGCCAGGGCGGCTCCATCCCGCTGTGCAACACCCTCGCCTCGCTGTATCCGCAGGCGGAGATCCTGCTCATCGGCCTGAGCGAGCCGGAGGCGCAGATCCACGCGGTGAACGAGAGCGTCTCGCCGCGGGAGCTGGAGCAACTCTCGGTCGCCGAGGCGTTGTTCCTGCAGAAGTACGCGGCGATCTGAGCGCTCTGCCCGCAGCAGCGGGCCCTCGCTCCAGCTACTACGCTTCCCCGTGGGCCAGCCCCATCTGAGGTGCGACGACGAGTTGACGCCGATCGCGCTGACCCACTTCCCCAAGGGTCACGCGGAGTTCGACGCGGAAGTGGCCTGTTTCGGCCACGGCGATCCGGGGATCGGCGGGCGTCGAAGGCGCTGCGCACGACAGGGGTGGCGTCCCCCGGTCGGCCGCCGCGATCCTTACCCGCCACGCACCCTCGCCGCCGTGATGGCGGACTTCAACCGCAGGGTCCAGAAGGAGAGCAGACGGACGCCGTACCCGAGCGACGAACTGCGCCGGCTCGGCCGGAGCAGCCCGCCCGTCCCCGCGCGGTGACGGGCGACCGTCTTCCCGCCGCCCCGGTGGGCAGGCGCGGGTGACGGCGGTCGGCCGCACGCCGAACCCGGGCGCCGACCGCCCGCACCGTACGCCGAACGCGGTCAGCCGAGCGGGATCCCCGCCTCCAGATAGAGTGCCGCCCCGCGCTCCCGCGCCCGCAGCGCCCATCGCAGCCGTTCGTAGCGCACCGGTGGGAGCAGGTCCGCCGCCTCCCGCTCGGTGACGAAGCGCCAGGCGCGCAGTTCGGGTCCGGGGAGCAGTAGTCGGCGGGCCTCGGCGGAGTCGAGTCGGCCGCCGTCGAAGAGGAGGCGCAGACCGCCGTAGCCCGGCGGCGCGGGCGGCTCCCAGTCGACGACCAGCAGACCGGGTACGTCGTCGAGTCGTATGCCGGTCTCCTCGGCGACCTCGCGCATGCCCGCGCGAGCAGGAGCCTCACCGGGTTCGACGACGCCTCCGGGGAACTCCCAACCGGCCTTGTACGTCGGATCGACGAGCAGAACCCGGTCCTGCTCGTCGAAGAGGAGTACCCCGGCGGCAACGGTCTCGGCGGTGGGTTCGGGGGTCTGCACGATCTCGCACACGGGCACGTCACCGTTGCGCACGGCTTCGGCGATGCGCAGCGCCGTGTCGTACGGGGTGAGCGCGCTCGTGTCGACCGGGTGGGCGTCGGCGGTGAGCCAGGAGGCGAGCGCCGCGCGGTAGGGCTCGATGTGGTCGTAGGACCACTGACGCACGCGTATCTCGCCGTCGGGCAGGTCCTCGGGTATCTCACGGTCGGCTATGCGTTCGCGCAGGATCGTTTCCGCCGGGGCGAGGAGGACATGGCGCACCTCGATCCGGCGCGAGGCGAGGCCGCCGAAGATCTCGTCGCGGTACTCCTGGCGCAGCAGGGTCATGGGGATCACGAGGACGCCGCCCAGCTCCGCGAGCATGGCGGCCGCGGTGTCGACCACCAGGCGCCGCCAGATCGGCAGGTCCTGGAAGTCGCCGACCTCCGCGAGGCGTTTGGGCGGCAGCAGATTGGCGAGTCCGCCGCCGATGACCTCGGGGTCGAAGAGCGTGCTGTTCGGGATCAGTTCGATCAGTTCCCGTGCGGTGGTGGTCTTCCCCGCACCGAACGCACCGTTGATCCAGACGATCACGGTTCCCCCTCTTCTCTTGGCCCCCTGAGGCTTGCCCGCTCCACCCTGCCACGGAAACCAGGCCCTGATGAGGGAGCCGACGACGCGGTGCCGGTCCCCCGTCCCAGGGGCACCGGCGCCGCGCAGACGAACCTTCCCCCTCAGCCGTTATGCCCCGGCGCGCCTTCGCCCACGGCCAGGCTGTCGCTGTTGGTGGTGTGGTCGACGGTGCTGAGCGTGTCGTTGACGTTCCGGTCGCCGAGGGCGTCGCTGTCGAGCGAGTGGGACGGGGTGATGGCCGCCACGACGAACCCGGCGGCGAGGGAGGCAACGGCGAGCATGCTTCGCTTCTTCATGCCCGGTTCAACTACGAATCCGACGACGAGTCACGGGTGGGTCACACAACTCCCACTCCTCCTCATCGGGCACATCCGCAGCACTACCGTCATCCCACCCGAAACACCCCAGGGGGGATGAGATGGCCAACGCGTACAACACACCACCCACCACGCCCAACCGCACTGCCCCGCGCTGGGCCCGCAAACGCTACGTCGTGCCCACGCTCGTCATAGCCCTGTTCACCGGCGTCGGTATCGGCAACAGCGGCGGGAACACCACCGAGTCCGTCGCGGCGAAGCCCCGCCCGACGGCCACCGTCACCGCCACAGCCACGACCACCGCCGCCACGACAGCGACGGAGACGGCTACGGTGGCGCCGTCCGCCACCGTGACGGTACGGACGACGGAGACCGTGCGCGCAACTGTCACGGCCCAGCCCGCCGCCGCGGACGGCGGCGACACCGACGACAGCGCTGGCGGGAGCACCGTCTCCTACGAGAACTGCGCCGCCGCCCGCGCGGCGGGCGCCGCGCCCGTACGGGTGGGGGACCCCGGCTACGGCCGCCACCTCGACCGCGACGGGGACGGCGTCGGCTGCGAGTGACGTACGTGCCCATGCCCGATTCGCTGTAGGGCCGGCGGTAGAACCTGAAGGACAGACGCTTCAGGAAGGAGAACCAGCCGTTCTGCGCCCTCTCCTCGTACGGGCACAGCGCGGCGTGGACGGCAAGCAGGAGCGGCGCGGGGGGTCTTCGTCGGCGCCGGGCCGAACGTGCGAGTGCGCCGGCGCGAAGGACGTGGGACAGCGTGGGACTCCTGGAGGCCCTCGGCCACCAGTACGGCGACGCCCGACAGTTCGCGGAACTGGGGCGTCGACCGCCTCACGTACGACCACCGCGACAACGTCTGGGGCACGGTTCCGGTCCCGACTCGGGCCAGATGTACCGGGCGCACGCCGGGGTCGGTCTCCCTCGGTCGGCGGCGTCAGACCCCGGCCGCGGTCGGGTTCGCCCTCCGGGTGAGCGCGGCCGCGGCCGCACCGACCAGTCCGGCGTCCGTGCCCATCAGCGCGGGCGCCACGGTCAGCCGCCGTACGAACGACAGCGTCGCGTAGTCACCGAGCGCCTTGCGCAGGGGATCGAAGAGCACGTCCCCCGCCTTGCTCACTCCGCCGCCGATGACGGCGATGTCGATCTCGACGAGGGTCGCGGTCGCCGCGATGCCTGCCGCGAGCGCACGCGCCGCGCGTTCGAAGGAGGCCACGGCCACCGGGTCGCCCTGGCGTGCGGCGGCGGCCACCGCGGCCGCCGAGGCCTCACCGTCCGGCCCGGGCCGCCACCCGGCCTCCAGGGCCCGCCGTGCGATGTTCGGGCCGCTCGCGATGCGCTCGACGCAGCCGCGGGAGCCGCACGGGCAGAGATCGCCGTCCAGGTCCACGCTGATGTGCCCGATGTGGCCGGCGTTGCCGGTGGGGCCCGCGTGCAGCCGGCCGTTCAGGACGAGCCCGCCACCTACGCCTGTCGACACCACCATGCACAGCGCGTTGTCGTGGCCGCGGGCGGCGCCCTGCCAGTGCTCGGCCGCCGTGATGGCCACGCCGTCACCGATCAGCTCGACGGGCAGCTCGCCCGTGGCCGTCCGGACCCGCTCGACCAGCGGGTAGTCACGCCAACCCGGCACGTTCACGGGGCTCACCGTGCCCGCGGAGGCATCCACAGGGCCCGCGCTGCCGATACCGACGGCCCCCACCCTGCTCCACAGCGGAGAGTCGGTCAGCTCGCCGATCACGGCGTCCACGGCCCCCATGACGGTGTCGCCGTCCTCCTGCGCGGGCGTCGCGCGCTGCACGCGCAGCAGGATCCGGCCGCTGCCGTCCACCAGCGCTCCGGCGATCTTGGTGCCGCCGATGTCGAGCGCGGCCACGAGGTCGGTGTGCATGAGTGTCAGTTCTCCCGGTGAACCTTGATAAAAGGGCAGACCGGTCTCGCGGTGGGGGCGCAGGCCGGAGAATGCGGTGGACAGTGTCCCCTGCATCTGACAACGTTGTCCAGGCTCTATGCTCGACGCCACATCCTCATACAACCCCATGGACCGACACATCCTCGTGGCCCACAGGAACCGTGGACCGCAGGAACCGTGGCCCACAGGAACCGTGGACGACAGGACAGGACAGCGCATCGTGGCCGAGACCGCCCGCCGATCCGAGACCCGCTACGGCAACCGTCCGACCATGAAGGACGTGGCGGCCCGTGCCGGTGTCGGTCTCAAGACGGTCTCGCGTGTGGTCAACGGCGAGCCCGGAGTCACCCCGGACACCGAGCGCCGGGTCCAGGAGGCCATCGACGCGCTGGGCTTCCGCCGCAACGACAGCGCGCGGGTGCTGCGCAAGGGCCGCACCGCGAGCATCGGCCTCGTCCTGGAGGATCTCGCCGACCCGTTCTACGGTCCCCTCAGCCGCGCGGTCGAGGAAGTGGCCCGCGCCCACGGCGCGCTGCTCATCAACGGCTCCAGCGCCGAGGACCCGGATCGCGAGCAGGAACTCGTCCTCGCCCTGTGTGCGCGCCGCGTGGACGGGCTCGTCATCATCCCGGCCGGTGACGACCACCGCTACCTCGAGCCCGAGATAAAGGCGGGCGTCGCCACGGTGTTCGTGGACCGTCCGGCGGGGCAGATCGACGCCGACGTCGTCCTGTCGGACAGTTTCGGCGGAGCCCAGGACGGCGTCGCCCACCTGATCGCCCACGGTCACCGCCGGATCGGCTTCATCGGCGACATGCCCCGCATCCACACCGCCGCCGAGCGGCTGCGCGGTTATCGCGCGGCGATGGAGGACGCGGGCATACCGGTCGAGGACGTCTGGATGTCCCTGGGTGTCACCGATCCCGTGCGGGTGCGCCGGGCGGCCGAGGCGATGCTCTCGGGCACCTCCCCCGTGACCGCGATCTTCGCGGGCAACAACCGTGTGACGGTCACGGTGATCCGTGTGCTCGCCGAGCGCAGCCGCCCGGTCGCCCTCGTCGGCTTCGACGACATCGAGCTCGCCGACCTCCTCCAGCCCGGCGTCACCGTCGTCGCCCAGGACGCCGCCACCCTCGGCCGCACCGCCGCCGAGCGCCTCTTCCGCCAGCTCGACGGCGCCCTCGTCACGCCGGAGCGCATCGAACTCCCGACCCGCCTGATCACCCGCGGCTCGGGCGAACTCCCGCCCGCGGACTGAACCGTGGTCGCCCAGGACCCCCGTACCCTCGCGGCCCTCGGCCTCGCCGTGGCGCCCCGCGACCACCCGCTGAGCTACCCGGGCGCCTGGCCCACGCAGTCCGTACTCCTCGACGGGGACCGCCTGTTGCCGCTGACCCGCCGGGTGTACGAGGACCGCGTCCCGGTCCTCGCGGTCGGCTCCAACGCCTGTCCCGCCCAGCTTCGGCACAAGATGGCGGAGTACGAGGTGTCTGGCACGATCCCGATGGTGCGGGCGCGGGTCGGTGGCATCGGCGTCGGTGTCTCGGCCCATATGAGTCCGATGGGGTACGTGTCCGCGTCGCCGTTCCACGCGCCGGATGCCGTCGGCGCGTTGTTCCTCACCTGGCTCGACGCGGCCCAGCTCGCGGTGGTCGACGCGAGCGAGGGCGTCCCGCTGCCGGCCGGAGCGTACGACCGGGCGTGGCTTCCCTCCTCCGACGTCCGTATCGAGCTGGACTCCGGTGATCTCCTGCCCGGCGCCTACATCTACGTCAACCGTCGCGGGGTCCTCCACGACGGCTCCGGGGTCCCCCGCGCGCACCCCGGCCAGCGCCCGCTGCTCAGCTCGCTCCTTGCCGGCTCGCCACGCCTGCGGGAGCTGTTCGGGGACACGCCGGAGGAGTTCTGCGCCCGGGCCCGCTTCGATGCGGAGCGGTGCGTGCGGGGAACCCGGCTGTTAGCCGAGGAAGGACTGACCGTCGCGTCCGGTCTGGAAGGGTACGTATAGGCGGGTCCGCCGTCGAAGTGCGGGGTGTTCGTAGCTGGTCGCGCCACGCGGCGAAGCTGCATGATGTCAGAGCCCCCCGCCCCTGAAAGCGGGGCGCGCTACTTCGCCGAGATCGTCAGGTCTCCCCGCCTCGGCACCGCGAATCCCTCCAGGTCCGCCCGCGTCAGACCCGTCACCCGTGCCACCTCCGCGATGTCGAGGGCGCCGCAGTCCAAGCCGCGCAGCAGGTAGCCGCTGAGGGCCTTGGCGGTGGCGGGCTCGTCCATCACGTCGCCGCCCGCGCGGTTGGCGTAGCGGGCGAGGCGGGCCGCGGCCTGCTCGAAGCCCTCGCGGTAGAAGGCGAAGACGGCCGCGTAGCGGGTCGGGATGTGGCCGGGGTGCATGTCCCAGCCCTGGTAGTAGGCGCGGGCCAGGGCGCGACGGGTGAGGCCGTAGTGCAGCCGCCAGGCGTCATGGACCTTCTCGGTCGGGCCGATCGGCAGGACGTTCGTGGAGCCGTCCGAGACGCGTACGCCGGTGCCCGCGGCCGCGACCTGCATGATCGCCTTGGCGTGGTCGGCGGCGGGGTGGTCGCTGGCCTGGTAGGCGGCACTGACCCCGAGGCAGGCGCTGTAGTCGAAGGTGCCGTAATGCAGACCGGTGGCGCGGCCCTCGGCGGCCTGGATCATGCGGGCGACCGTCGCGGTGCCGTCGGTCGCCAGGATCGACTGGCTGGTCTCGATCTGGATCTCGAAGCCGATCCGGCCGGGCTCGAGACCGCGCGCCTTCTCGAACTCCTCCAGGAGCCGGACCATCGCGGTGACCTGCTCGGCGTACGTCACCTTCGGCAGCGTCAGGACGAGCCCGTCGGGCAGCCCGCCGGCCTCCATCAGGCCGGTGAGGAAGATGTCGAGGGTGCGGATGCCGCGGTCGCGGACCGGGGCCTCCATGCACTTCATGCGGATGCCCATGTACGGGGCTGCCGTGCCGTTCTCGTACGCCTGCGCGATCAACCGGGCCGCGCGCGCCGCAGCCTCGTCCTCCTCGGCGTCCGGGCGCGGGCCGTAGCCGTCCTCGAAGTCGACCCGCAGGTCCTCGATGGGCTCGCGCTCCAGCTTGGCCCGCACGCGGTCGTACACCGGCTCGGCGAGGTCGTCGGCGAGGCCGAGGACCGCGGCGAAGGAGGCGGCGTCCGGGGCGTGCTCGTCGAGGGACGCGAGGGCCCTCTCGCCCCAGGAGCGGACGGTGTCGGCGGCGAACACATCACCGGGGACGTACACGGTGTGGACGGGCTGTCGGGTGCCGGGGTCTCCCGGGTAGCGGCGCTCCAGTTCGGCGTCGACCGGGGCGAGGGAGGCGCTGATCTCCCCGCTGACGGCGCCCGCGAGGCTCGTCGCCACCTGTTCCTGCTGGCCCTGACCCATCCGACAGCCTCCTGTTTTCCGCCCCACGGAATCAACAATCCGTTGAACGAAGTTATCCGGGGATCTTCCGGATGGTCAACACCACTTCCTGACGGGGCCACTCCGGGCTTTCGGCATGTTCACGCCCATGTCTCACGGTGGTATCACACTCCCGTAGCCACGACTCGCCCGGCAGCCCCACCGAAGGAGCCCATGTGCCGAACATCAGACGAGTCACGCGCCGTCTGGGCCTGAAGGCCGCGTTGGCCGCGGCGGTCGCCCTGCCCCTCTCCAGTACAGCACTGCCCGATTCCGCCGCCTCGGCTTCTCCCGCCTCGGCTTCTCCCGCCCCGGCGGAGGAGGCACCCGATCCCCGTCTGAAGGTCATGACCTTCAACCTTCGTTTCGCAAGCACCACGGAACCCCACAGTTGGGCCGTGCGCCGCCCCGTGATGCAAGCGTTGCTGCGCCAGGAACGGCCGCATGTCATCGGCACTCAGGAGGGCCTCTACCAGCAGATCCGCGACATCGAGGCGGACCTCGGCCCCCACCACGACTGGGTCGGCACCGGCCGCGCGGGCGGCAGCCGGGACGAGTTCATGGCGATCTTGTACGACACCCGCCGACTGGCCCCCGTCGAGTACGACCACTTCTGGCTCTCGGACACCCCCGACGTGATCGGGTCGAACACCTGGGGCGGTGGCTCCATCCGCATGGTCACATGGGTACGCTTCCGCGACCTCGGCGACAACGGGCGGGAGTTCTACTTCCTCAACACGCATCTGGACAACTCGAGTCAGAGCGCACGCGCGCGTGCCGCCACCCTGATCGGTCAACGGACCTCGGGGCTCGACCGTTCCCTGCCGCTGATCGTGACCGGCGACTTCAATGTCGCGGCCCACCGGAGCCCGGTCTACGACACGGTGCTGGGCGCCGGTCTCGTCGACACCTGGGACACCGCGGCAGAGCGAAGCGCGCTGTACGCCACGTTCCACGGGTACAAGCCGCTGACGCCGGACGGCGACCGCATCGACTGGATCCTCGCCACCCCCGGGGTGACCGCGCATCGCGCGTCGATCAACACGTTCGCGCTGAACGGCCAGTTCCCGAGCGACCATCTGCCCGTGCAGGCCACGCTGACCCTGGGATGAGCATGCGCCGAGGCCCCTGTGACCGCGACGGTCACAGGGGCCTCGTAGTTCACACACGCTCAGCCCTTGCGGGTGTTGATCTCCTCGGTGAGCTGCGGGACGACCTCGAAGAGGTCGCCGACCACGCCGTAGTCGACCAGGTCGAAGATCGGGGCCTCGGCGTCCTTGTTGATCGCCACGATCGTCTTCGAGGTCTGCATACCGGCGCGGTGCTGAATCGCGCCGGAGATACCGGAGGCGATGTACAGCTGCGGCGACACGGACTTGCCGGTCTGGCCCACCTGGTTGGTGTGCGGGTACCAACCGGCGTCGACCGCGGCGCGCGAGGCGCCCACGGCGGCACCGAGGGAGTCGGCGAGCGCCTCGATGAGGGAGAAGTTCTCGGCGCCGTTGACGCCGCGGCCGCCGGAGACCACGATCGCGGCCTCGGTCAGCTCGGGGCGGCCGGTGGACTCGCGCGGGGTGCGAGCGGTGACCTTGGTGCCGGTGGCCTTCTCCGAGAAGGACACGGCGAGGGCCTCGACGGCGCCGGCGGCCGGGGCGGCCTCCACGGGAGCCGAGTTCGGCTTGACCGTGATGACCGGGGTGCCCTTCGAGACACGGGACTTGGTGGAGAAGGAGGCGGCGAACGCGGACTGCGTGGCCACCGGACCCTCGTCGCCGGCCTCGAGGTCGACGGCGTCGGTGATGATGCCCGAGCCGATGCGGACCGCGAGGCGGGCCGCGATCTCCTTGCCTTCGGCGGAGGACGGGACGAGCACGGCGGCCGGGGAGACGGCCTCGAAGGCGGCCTGCAGCGCGTCCACCTTCGGTACGACCAGGTAGTCGGCGTACTCGGCGGCGTCGTGCGTGAGAACCTTCACCGCGCCGTGCTCGGCGAGCGTGGCGGCGGTGGCCTCGGCGCCGGAGCCGAGGGCGACGGCGACGGGCTCGCCGATGCGGCGGGCCAGCGTCAGCAGCTCCAGGGTGGGCTTGCGGACGGCACCGTCCACGTGGTCGACGTAGACGAGAACTTCAGCCATGGGATTGCTCTCCTGCAAAGTGTGAAGTCTGAGGGGCGGTCAGCGGGGCGAGCCTTAGATGCTGTGCCGGCCCGGGGAACGACCCCCGGACCCCCAGCAGTTAAATGAACTTCTGGCCCGCGAGGAACTCGGCGAGCTGCTTGCCGCCCTCGCCCTCGTCCTTGACGATCGTGCCGGCGGTGCGCGCCGGGCGCTCGGCCGCGGAGTCGACCTTGGTCCAGGCACCCTCGAGGCCGACCTCGTCCGCCTCGATCTCCAGGTCCTCCAGGTCCCAGGACTCCACCGGCTTCTTCTTGGCGGCCATGATGCCCTTGAAGGACGGGTAACGCGCCTCACCCGACTGGTCGGTGACCGACACGACGGCCGGCAGCGAGGCCTCGAGCTGCTCGGAGGCGGAGTCGCCGTCACGGCGGCCCTTGACGACGCCGTCCTCGACGGAGACCTCGGAGAGCAGCGTGACCTGCGGGACACCCAGACGCTCGGCCAGCAGGGCGGGGACCACACCGGCGGTGCCGTCGGTGGAGGCCATGCCCGAGATGACCAGGTCGAAGCCGGCCTTCTCGATCGCCTTCGCCAGCACCAGCGACGTACCGATGATGTCGGTGCCGTGCAGGTCGTCGTCCTCGACGTGGATGGCCTTGTCGGCGCCCATCGAAAGCGCCTTGCGCAGCGCGTCCTTGGCGTCCTCGGGGCCCACGGTCAGCACCGTGATCTCCGCGTCGTCGGCTTCGTCGGCGATCTGCAGCGCCTGCTCGACCGCGTACTCGTCGAGCTCGGACAGCAGGCCGTCCACGTCGTCACGGTCGACGGTCAGGTCATCGGCGAAGTGCCGGTCGCCAGTGGCGTCGGGCACGTACTTCACAGTGACAACGATCCTCAAGCTCACGCCGGCTCTCCTACTGCATCGTCTCTTCTGGGCTGCCTTCTTTCAGGCAGCATAGGCGCCTGAAGCGGCCGATCCCGGTCGGGGCGGCCCGCGCTCCGAACGAAATATTACTCACCAGTACACCCAGTTCCTGCCCACTGAGCAAGCGCTTTGAACTGTGACCTTGGCAACGCTGTGTAACCGACGAGTAGGACTGGCGAGTAGGACCGACGAGCAGGACAGACGGTAGCTTCAGTCGCGCAGGCCACTGAAGCGCCCCTGGTGGTACAGGAGCGGGCGGCCGGCGCCCGACGGGTCGCCGAGGACGACCTCGGCCAGGACGACGCGGTGATCCCCCGCGGGCACGCGCGCAACGACGCGGCACACCAGCCAGGCCAGGACGTCGTCGAGAACGGGAACACCCTCGGGGCCCTTGCGCCAACGGGTGGGCGCGCCGAAGCGGTCAGCCCCGCTCCTGGCGAAGGTGTCGGCCAGTTCGTGCTGGTGTTCGCCGAGTATGTGGACGCCGACATGGTCGGACTCGGAGATCGCGGGCCAACTGGACGCGCCGACGCCGATGCCGAAGGAGACGATCGGAGGCTCGGCGGAGACCGAGGTGAGCGAGGTGGCGGTGAAGCCGACGGGGCCCCCGTCACCGGGAGCCGTGATCACGGCGACACCCGCCGCATGCCGCCGGAAGACGGAGCGCAGCAGGTCGGGAGAGGCGAGCTGAGGGGTGCCGAGGTCGGGCGTGGCCGTCATGGAGTTGTCCTTCTGCGAGGGCTGACGAGGGATCCGTGGCTGCTCAGCAGCGCGGACAGCACGCACTCGCGGTGCGGGCCAGGTCCACGTGGACACGCTCGAAGAGAAGGAGTTCCGGGGGCATACGGTCAGGTTGACGATAGGTGGCACGTGCAGTCAAGTGCGTTCCGGCATCTGGGAGATGCCTCACCTGGACCACTGGGACCCGTACCACCGCGACCTGCATCACCTGGCTCATCGCCACTCAGACGGCCTCGCCCAGGGCGGCGATCACATCCGCCTTGCGCGGCTGCCCCGTTGCCCGCCGTACGATCCGTCCGTCCGCGTCGAGCACAAGTACGGTCGGGGTCTTGAGGATGTCGAGTTCACGGACGAGCTCCAGGCGATCCTCGGCGTCGACCTCCACATGGGACACGCCCGGGACCATCTCGGCCACCTCGGCCAGCACACGCCGGGTCGCCCGGCAGGGTGCGCAGAACGCGCTGGAGAACTGCAGCAGCGTGGCCCGCTCACCGAGCCCCTCCCCCAACTCGGCCGCGCCCAGCCGCTTCCCGCCGTCCCTCCCGCGCACTCTCACCCTCCCGCTCCGCCGCCGATGCAGCACTCCGTACGCGCTCGCCGCCGCGAGCACCACCACGCACACCACAAGTCCGGTCATCACCTGCACAAGCATTCACACGACCGCAAAGATTCCCGGGTCCATGCATCGCTCCCGGTGCGGAATGCTTGGTTCATGGACATTGACGCAAGAGGGCCGCGGTTCGGTGCGGCCGTGACGGCCGTCGTACTGGCGGTCGCGTTGATCACCGGCAGCGCCTGGCTACTGGCCTGGCAGGTGCTGGCGTTCGCGCTGGGCGCGTCGGGAGGCGTGCCACGCTCCCCGTACGGCTGGCTGTACAAGAAGGCCGTACGCCCCCGGCTGGGGCCGCCCACGGAGTTCGAGGCGCCACAGCCGCCGCAGTTCGCGCAGGCCATCGGGCTGGTGTTCGCGGTCGTGGGACTGATCGGCTTCACAGCGGGGCCCGAGTGGCTCGGCCTCGCGGCGACCGGTTGCGCGCTGGCGGCAGCCTTTCTCAATGCGGCGTTCGGGTATTGCTTGGGCTGCGAGATGTACCTGATCGCGCGTCGGATGGCGGTACGCGCAGAGTAAAGGCAGATTAAAAGGCCGAGGTGGATCAAGTGGTGGACGTGACGAGAATCTCGCCGTTCTCGGGCACCAGGACTGGCCACTCGTCCGTTCTTGGGGCACGATCTGCGCAATGCCGTAAACCTACGGCTGCGTAACTTTCCCGCCGGGAGACCCCTTCCCGAGCAGAGAGAAGGGTCCACCCCGTCCATGGCAGAGCTTGTCTACCGTCCCGTCGTCGGTCTCGCCCAAACGTTGTTCAAGGTGTGGGACCTCAAGATCGACTGCAAGGGGTCGGAGAACATTCCGCGCTCGGGCGGCGCCGTGCTGGTCAGTAACCACATCAGCTATCTGGACTTCATCTTCGACGGTCTGGCCGCCCTGCCGCAGAAGCGCCTGGTGCGCTTCATGGCAAAGGAGTCGGTGTTCCGGCACAAGGTCTCCGGCCCGCTGATGCGGAGCATGAAGCACATCCCGGTGGACCGCAAGCAGGGGGAGAACGCGTACCAGCACGCGCTCAACTCGCTGCGTTCCGGTGAGATCGTCGGCGTCTTCCCCGAGGCGACCATCTCGCAGTCCTTCACCCTGAAGAGCTTCAAGTCGGGTGCCGCGCGCCTGGCCCAGGAAGCCGGCGTCCCGCTCATCCCGATGGCCCTGTGGGGCACCCAGCGGCTGTGGACCAAGGGCTACCCGCGCAACTTCAAGCGCAGCCACACCCCGGTCACGATCCGGGTCGGCGAGCCGATGGAGGCCCCGCAGGACCAGTACGCGGGCGCGATCACCCGGCGGCTGCGCGAGCGCTGTCAGGAGCTCCTGGAGTCCGCACAGCGCGCCTATCCCGTCCGGCCCAACGGCGCGGACGACACGTGGTGGATGCCGGCGCACCTCGGCGGCACGGCGCCGACCCCCGAAGAGGTGCGCGCGGCCGAGGCGAGCTGAATCGTCACGCCGGGGCGTGGACGGTGATCCGCGCCCCGGGGCTGAACTTCTCCAGCAGCTCGGCGAGTTCGGCGCCCGCCTGTTCCACCGTCGGCATCGGCGCCAGGCTCTCCAGCAGGAAGATCGCGGAGGTCGACTCCTCCGTGAGCCGGGTGCGCGGGCCCTGGCGCCAGTTCCAGCGCCGGCAGGTCACGCCCACCTCGTCGCACCACACCACCTCGCCCGCGTCCGGGTGCTCGACGACCTCCGCGCCGCCCGCAACGGTCACGAAGTCCTCCTCGCCGGTGGCGCGCACGAGCCGCATCCCGCCCCGGACGTGCTCGATGTCCTCGCCGCCGACCGGGATCAGATGGGCGACGCTGATCGCGTTGTAGACGTCGACGAGCACGTTGATCCGGGGCAGTCCGGCGCCGGAGAGGGCCCGCTTGGCGAGCGCCTCCGCCGAGTTGCGCGTCCGCGACGGCTTCGAGCCGAACGCCGTGTACACCTCCCGCCAGGCCGCCATGTGCGGGTCCTCGTGCGGAGCGCGACCGTCCAGTCGTACGGCCAGACGGCGGGCCGCGTCGTCGAGCAGCGCTGAGGTTCCCTCGATGCTGGGCCCGTTGAGGAGTCCGTGGGCCTCGACGGCGACGTGGCGGAAAGCGGGCGCGAGGGCGCGTACCTCGTCGGACACGGTGAGCGTGGGAGTCATGGCCTGCCTCAGAGTGCGGTGGGGAGCGTCTTCCAGAGGTGCGGTCGGTCGGGGGCGGCCTTGAGGACGCTCAGCACGACCGGGTGAGGTTCAGCATACAGGACTGTATAGTCCAACTCATTGAACTCCGGGTCGGGCGTGAAGGCCAGCCGCTCACCCTCGAGGGAGAACTGGGCGTCCACGCCCGGCTTGTTGCCACGGGGGTCCTGCCGATGCCACGCGCCGTTGAACCGTACGGCGACCAGCCCGTGCACCACGTCGAACCTCTGGTAGCAGAACGCCGTCGGAATGTCCTCGGCCCGCAGCAGCGCGGCCAGGGCATGGGCCTTGGCGTAGCAGATGCCGGTGCGCCACTCCAGGACGTCGGAGGCGCGCCAGGTGACGCGCAGATCGCCGGAGTCCTGCGAGTGCGGGATGGCGTCACGCACGAATTCGAATGCCGCCCGCGCATAGGTATACGAGTCGACGGCCCCCTTGGCGAGGCGCGCGGCCGTCTCCCGTACGAGTGGATGATGATGGTCGACGACCTCGTCGGCAGCCAAGTACGCGGACAGATCGGTGGTGTTCTGGATCAGCTCCATAGCCGCAGAGCATAGGAATACGATCACCCGAGAGTCAATGACTTTTCAGGTGACCGTATATCTATGCACGATGGCCTCTTGCGGCTACTGGTGGGCCATCTCCTCCTTGAGCGCCGCCACGAACCCGTCGACGTCGTCCTCTGTCGTGTCGAAGGCGCACATCCAGCGGACGTCGCCCGCCGCCTCGTCCCAGAAGTAGAAGCGGTAGCGCTTCTGCAGCCGCTCGCTCACGTCGTGCGGAAGGCGCGCGAAGACCGCGTTGGCCTGCACCGGGTGGAGGATCGTCACCCCGTGCACCGCGCGCACGCCCTCGGCGAGCCGCTGGGCCATCTCATTGGCGTGGCGGGCGTTGCGCAGCCACAGATCCTTGGCGAGCAGCGCCTCCAACTGCACGGAGACGAAGCGCATCTTGGAGGCGAGCTGCATCGACAGCTTGCGCAGATGCTTCATATGGCTGACGGCGTCCTGGTTGAGGACGACGACGGCCTCGCCGAACAACGCGCCGTTCTTCGTCCCGCCCAGGCTCAGGATGTCCACGCCCACCGCGTTGGTGAACGTCCGCATCGGGACGTTCAGGGAGGCGGCCGCGTTGGATATGCGGGACCCGTCCAGGTGCACCTTCATGCCGCGCGCGTGCGCGTGATCGCAGATGGCGCGGATCTCGTCGGGCGTGTAGACGGTGCCGAGTTCGGTGTTCTGGGTGATCGAGACGACCTGCGGCATCGCACGGTGCTCGTCGTCCCAGCCGTACGCCTGCCGATCGATCAGCTCGGGGGTGAGCTTGCCGTCGGGTGTGGGCACGGTGAGCAGCTTGAGGCCGCCCATGCGCTCGGGGGCGCCGCCCTCGTCGACGTTGATGTGCGCGCTCTCCGCGCAGATCACCGCGCCCCAGCGGTCGGTGACCGCCTGGAGCGCGACGACGTTCGCGCCGGTGCCGTTGAAGACCGGGAAGGCCTCGGCCGAGGCGCCGAAGTGGCTGCGGATGATCCGCTGGAGGTTCTCGGTGTAGACGTCCTCGCCGTACGCGATCTGGTGCCCGCCGTTGGCCAGGGCCAGGGCGGCGAGCACCTCCGGGTGGGCCCCGGCGTAGTTGTCGCTGGCGAAGCCGCGGACGTCCGGGTCGTGGTGCCGGCGGGCGTCGGTCTTCGGAGGGTTCACGGCTGCTCGGTGAGCCACAGACGGTTTCCGTTCACTTCTGCGGCGGGCTTCGCCCAGACGCCGAGGATCGCCTCGGCCAGGTCCTTGACGTCCGTGAAGCCCGCGAACTTCGCGTTCGGGCGCTCGGCGCGCATCGCGTCGTGCACCAGTGCCTTGACCACCAGGATGGCAGCCGCGGAGGTCGGGCCCTCCTCGCCCCCCGCTTTGCGGAAGAAGTCGGCCAGCGAGAGCGTCCAGGCTTCGGCGGCGGCCTTGGCGGCGGCGTAGGCGGCGTTGCCCGCGGTGGGCTTGCTCGCGCCCGCGGCGCTGATCAGGATGTACCGGCCGCGGTCGCTGCGCTGCAAAGCCTCGTGGAAGGCGAGGGTGGTGTGTTGCACCGTGCGGATGAGCAGCAACTCCAGGAAGTCCCAGTCGTCGAGGCTCGTCCTGGTGAAGGTCTCACTGCCGCGCCAGCCGCCGACGAGGTGGACGAGGCCGTCGACGCGGCCGAAGTCCTTCTCGATACGGATGGCCCAGTCACGGGTCGAATCCAGGTCGAGCAGGTCGACCGTGTCGCCGACGACGGCGGCGCCGCCGTGCCCGTAGCTGGCCGCGTCCACGGCCTCCGCGAGTCGCTCGGGGTCGTTGTCCGAGCCGATGACGGTCGCCCCTGCCTCGGCGAGCCGGACAAGCGTCGCCCGGCCGGCGGGTCCGCCCGCGCCGGCCACCGCGATCACCGCTCCGCTGAGAGCCCCGTTCCCCATGATCCTCGCCTCCTGAGCAGTGTTCTGTTGGCGGTCGCTCACGCGGCGACCCGCTCGGCGCTCGCCGCGGTGATGCCCTTGGTGGAGGCGATCACGTTCTTCAGCTTCTTGGAAAGCGCCTCATAGAACATGCTCAACGGAAACTCGTCCGGAAGCACGTCGTCCACGAGCTTGCGCGGGGTCTGGGTCAGATCCAGAGCGTCCGGGCCCTTGGCCCAGCGGGAGCCCGGGTGCGGGGCGAGGTAGGTGGAGACCAGCTCGTACGCCTTGAACCAGTGGACCAGCTTGGGGCGGTCGATGCCGGCCCGGTAGAGGTCCTCGATCTCCGTGCACAGCTGGTTGGTGACCTGCGGGGCGCGCTGCCAGTCGATGTGCAGCTTGTTGTCGGTCCAGCGGACGACGTCGTGCTGGTGCAGGTAGGCGAAGAGCAGCTGGCCGCCGAGACCGTCGTAGTTGCGCACCCGGTCGCCGGTGACGGGGAAGCGGAACATCCGGTCGAAGAGCACCGCGTACTGCACGTCACGGCCCTGCGTGAAGCCGTCGTCCGCCAGCTTCACGGCCTCCTTGAAGGCGGTGAGGTCGCAGCGCAGCTCCTCCAGGCCGTACATCCAGAACGGCTGACGCTGCTTGATCATGAACGGGTCGAAGGGCAGGTCGCCATGGCTGTGCGTGCGGTCGTGGACCATGTCCCAGAGCACGAAGGCCTGCTCGCACCGCTCCTGGTCGTGGACCATCGTGGCGATGTCCTCGGGCAGCTCCAGGCCGAGAATGTCCACGGCGGCGTCGGTGACGGCACGGAAGCGGGCAGCCTCGCGGTCGCAGAAGATGCCGCCCCAGCTGAAGCGCTCGGGCGCCTCACGGACCGCGATGGTCTCGGGGAAGAGGACCGCCGAGTTGGTGTCGTAGCCCGCGGTGAAGTCCTCGAAGGTGATGCCGCAGAACAGCGGGTTGTCGTAGCGGGTGCGCTCCAGCTCGGCCAGCCACTCCGGCCAGACCATGCGCAGCACGACGGCCTCGAGGTTACGGTCCGGGTTGCCGTTCTGGGTGTACATCGGGAAGACGACCAGGTGCTGCAGGCCGTCCTCACGGTGCGCGGCGGGCTGGAAGGCCAGCAGCGAGTCGAGGAAGTCGGGCACCTGGAAGCCCGTGTCGGCCCAGCGGCGCAGGTCCTTCACCAGCGCCTCGTGGTAACCGGCGTCGTGCGGCAGCAGGGGCGCCAGCTGCTCTATCGCGTCGATGGCACGGCGTACGGCCAGATCGGCATCGGAGGCGTCCGGGGCGCCCTCGGCCTCGAAGTCGATCGACCCGTCCTTGGACTGCCAGGGCCGGATCTCCTCCACGGCATCCTTGAGCACGGGCCAAGCCGGGTGCTCCACCACCCTGACCACGGGAGGAACCCGCTCCTCCGCACCCACCCGCACAAGAATTTCCGTCATGCCCCATCCTCCACTGAAGAACCTCGCGTATAGACACCGTATGTAACGAGGTTCCTTCCCGCAAGAGGATTATCGATAGATTATCCTGCACGACCCCTGCCTTCACCGCTCTTTTTCCTGTGCGACACCGTGCAGGCGACCACTTCCGCTATATGCGGCGGGTACTCCCGCTCCGTGCGGCGGGCCTCGGTCAACCGCCGGGAGACTCGCCCACCCCCGGGTGACGCGCCCCGGCCACACGGCACGGTTCTGCCCGTGCGGGACACACCCATTGCCCGCCGTACGAGCGGGTACATCGCGGGGCCGGGCGATTAGGCTGCGGCCTTGCCGCGTGGACGCCCCGTCGGAATCTCCACGCGCGAGCCGAGCCGCCGTCGACGGAAGCGAGTCGAACCTTGAACTTCCTCACCATCGGTCATCGCGGAGTGATGGGTATGGAACCCGAGAACACCCTGCGTTCCTTCATCGCCGCCCAGCAGGCGGGCCTCGACCTGATCGAACTCGATCTGCATCTGAGCAAGGACGGCGCGCTCGTCGTCATGCACGACGCGGACGTGGACCGTACGACCGACGGTTCGGGGCCGATCGCCGAGAAGACACTCGCCGAGCTGCGCACCCTGGACGCGGGGCGCGGTGAGCGCGTGCCCGTCTTCGAGGAGGTCCTGGACGCCGTCCGGGCTCCGATCCAGGCCGAGATCAAGGACCTGGCGGCGGCGCGGGCGCTGGCCGAGGTGATGCACCGGCGCGACTTGGTGGGGCGGGTCGAGGTGTCGTCGTTCCACGACGAGGCGATCGCCGAGATGACCCGGCTCGTGCCGGGCGTCCGCACCGCGCTCATCGCGAGCCGGTACGGCGTCGATGTCGTGGACCGCGCCCTGGAGGTGGGCGCCGCGACCGTCTGCCTCAACATCCGCAGGCTGACCCTTGAGGTCGTCGAGTACGCCCGCAAGGCCGACCTCAGGATCATCGGCTGGGTGGTGAACACCCAGGACCAGCTGCGGCTGGTGCGCGCCCTGGGGCTGGACGGCGCGACCACCGACTACCCCGAGATCAAACGCACCGGCCGCTTCACGGCGTAACGATTATGCGAGCGGCTTGACCAGCAGCTCGAACTGCAGGTCGTCGCGCTGCGGAATGCCGAAGCGCTCGTCGCCGTACGGGAAGGGCGTCATCCTTCCCGTACGGAGGTAGCCGCGCCGCTCGTACCAGGCGATGAGGTCGTCGCGTACGGAGATCACGGTCATGTGCATCTCCTCGGCGCCCCAGGTCTCTCGGGCGTGCCGCTCCGCCTCAGCGATGATCACCTTGCCGAGGCCACCGCCCTGGAGTGCCGGGCTGACCGCGAACATGCCGAAGTAGGCGTGGTCGCCCCGGTGTTCGAGCTGGCAGCAGGCGACGACGCTGCCGTCCCGCTCGACGGTCAGCAGTCGGCTGTCGGCGGACTTGATGACGGCGAGCACGCCCTCGGGGTCGGTCCGCTGCCCTTCGAGGATGTCCGCCTCCGTGGTCCAGCCGGTCCGGCTGGAGTCCCCGCGGTACGCCGACTCGATCAGCGTCACGAGGGCGTCCACATCGGTGTCGGTGGCGTCACGGAAGGTGAGTCCGGCGGCGGCGGTGTCCATGGAGCGGTTCTCCGAATCTCTGGCGTGGCTCAAGCACCGATGAGCGTAGCGCCCCCACTAGGCTCCGGGTGCATGGTGCATGTACTGAGCAGCCGGACCCTCCTGCGCCCCACCGACCCGGAGCGCACCCGTGCCTTCTACGGCGAACAGCTGGGCCTCGCCGTCCACCGCGAGTTCGGCACGGGCCCCGAGCGCGGCACCGTCTACTTCCTGGGCGGCGGCTTTCTGGAGGTCTCGGGCCGCTCCGACACCCCGCCCTCGCCCGCGCTCAAGCTGTGGCTCCAGGTGGCCGACGCGAACGCCGCGTTCGAGGAACTGTCGGCCGCCGGTGTCGAGGTGCTACGGCCTCCGCTGAAGGAGCCGTGGGGGCTGATCGAGATGTGGATCACGGACCCGGACGGTGTCGAGATCGTGCTCGTGGAGATCCCGGCGGATCATCCGCTGCGCTACCGGCCCGGTATCTGACGACATCGCGGGCACCCGCTTCGGATGGCCGGGGCCGGGGCACGGGCATAGCGTGCTGGAGGGGGTTCCCGGTGGAAGGAGCGTCATGAAGCTCGACAAGCCGGTGCCCGGCGGACCCTGCTGGACCGAGCTGGGGACCAGTGACCTGGAGGCGGCCAAGGGCTTCTACGCCGACCTGTTCGGCTGGCGCCCGGAGACGGACCCCTCCGAGGAGGCGGGCGGCTACACGGTCGCGTACCTCGGCGACGCGGCAGTCGCCGCGATCTCCCCGCTGTATCAGGAGTCGCAGCCCGTCGCCTGGAACGTGTCCTTCGCCGTGGCCGACGCGGACGCCACCGTGGACGCCCTGCAGGACGCGGGCGGCACGGTCGTCCTCGGGCCGATGGATGTGTTCGACCTCGGCCGGTTCGCGGTGGTGTTCGACCCGACCGGTGCGGCCTTTCAGTTGTGGCAGGCCCGCACTTTCCCCGGCGCGGCGCTCTTCAACGCGCCGGGCGCTCTCGGCTGGGTGGAACTGATGACGCGCGCCCCGGACCGGGCCACCGAGTTCTACACGACGGTCTTCGGCTGGAGCCTGAGCGCCTCGGAGGACTACCCGCAGTGGGGCATCGCCGGAGCCGACTTCGGCGGCATGGTGACGATGGGTGAACACTTCCCGCACGAGGTGCCGGCGCACTGGCTGCCCTACTTCGCCGTCGAGGACGTGGACGACACGGCGGCCGCCGCCGTCGGGGCGGGCGGCAGCATGCTCATGGAGCCCACGTCCGTGCCGGAGGGGCCCCGGATCGCCGTACTGCGGGACCCGCAGGGGGCGCTGTTCGGGATCCATCTGGCGGGCGAGAAGCGTTAGGACCTGTCCGGTCGATCACGGCGGAGACGCGGGGTGGGGTCCTAGCCCGGCCATCCGTCCAGCGCTGTCACCGCCACCTGGTCGATGACCGGCGCGTACGCGGAACGCTGCTGGTACCGGTTGGAGGTGTCGCCGTCGAAGTCCGGCAGTTCGTCGGCGGTGAAGGTGAGGGTGTTGGTGCCTTCCTTCAGGGTGACGGGGACGGTGAGCTGCCAGAAGTTGTTGAAGTGGAAGGTGGTGGGGAAGAGCACCCGGCGTGGCGGCCCCGCGTTGACGGCGATGTCCACGTGGCGGCAGACCGGGTCGGGGTTGTAGTGGGTGGCGGGGGGCTGCTCGCCGTTGGAGTAGCGGATGGTCAGTGCGTGGCGCCCGCCCCGTGCGGCCGTGACGGTCAGGGCGAGGGCGTTCTCCCGGCCCTTGCCGATCCCCTCGACAGCCTTCCCGCCGGTGGCGAACGGGTACGCGCCGGTCACCTTCGCCCCGCCCGTCAGGGTCCCCTCTTCGGCGGCGTACAGGGTGGTCATGAGGCGTCCGCCTCCCGGTTCCACCCGCAGTCGGTCGACGACGAGGCGGGCCGAAGTGGCCCGCACCGTGAGCTTGTTGATGCCACCGGCCAGGAAGAGCGGTGCGGGATCGCGGCCGAGGGAGCCCAGGCCCTCTCCGTTGGCCATCAACTCGCCTTCTCCGGCGCCCAGTTGATCGACGATCACGGTCGCTTCGCCGTCGGTGGCCGCGTACACCCAGAACGTGGCCGTGCCACCACGGGGCAGCACCGCGGCGCCCGGACCGGAGGCTCCGCGATACTCATAGATGACGTGCGCTCCCGCGTCGAGATCCGCGTACTCGGCCTCGTACAGCGCGGGCGCGGTGACGTGCTCGTCCCGTAGCGCGAGGTCGATCCTGTCGATGATCGCGTCGCCCTGGGTGACGCCGAGGTCGGGGTCCCGCGCCGACAGCGTGATGGTGTGCGCGCCCGCCGTCAGCCGCACCTGGGTGTCGGTGTGCCCCCAGACCACCCACTTGTAGCCGAGCGGCAGCCGCAGCTCCTGCGGGTCCTCGCCGTCGACGCGCAGAAAGACATTGGTGGGGCCCTGTTCCTGGACCAGGTCGTGGAGGTTGTGGGAGTTGGCGTAGACACTCAGGTCGTACGTCCCGTCCTGCGGGACCTCGACGGGGAAGGCGAGGACACCGTCGGAACCGGTGCGCAGACCGCCGATGTGGTAGGTGCCCGAGGTCGCGAACCTGTCGACGTCGGAGGGTGATCCCTCGGGCCCGTTCCTGGAGTAACCGGCGCCCGTGTACGTCGCGTTCTCGGCCTCGTACGTCCGCCGCCAGCCCACCGACGGGGGTGCGAGGACCGCGCCGATGCCACCTGGCGAGAGGATGATCTCGTACGCGGACATCTCGTTGAGGTCGGTCCGCGACAGGGTCACCCTGCCTTCCCTGACCGGCAGTTCGAGGTCCTGGAGTCTCCACGGCTCTGCGGAGGAGCCGACCTGGCCGGTCCACGGGATCTCGTGCAACCGGGCGTGCACGGTGCTGCCGAAGATCTCGGCCGGGACGCCCTCGAAGACGAGGTCCGCGGCGCCACTCCCGCCGCCGAACAGCACCCGCGCCTGCCTCTTGTCCCGGTCGAGCGTGGCGATGCCCTGCAGGGTGTACTGGACGTTGGGGTGGGGCGCGGTCACCCGGACCGTGTGGCCGGTCATCCGGCCGTAGGCGTGGAACAGCCACCATTGGCCGTTGCCCTTGTTCGCCTCGACCGCCGAGTCGTTGAGGTTGCCGTCGATGTTCCAGTACGCCATGTCGGCGTCGATCTTCGACTCCTCGATGGCGGAGATCCACTGGACCATCTGCCCGGGCACCGACAAGTGGTAGTTGTGCGCGTACTCGTTGATGTTGATGGGGAGCGGGTCGATCCCCAAGTCCTGCTCCATACGGCGGTACTTGGCGACGTTGGTGCGGATCGCGGCGGGCGTCGACAGCTCGTGCCAGGTGATCACGTCCGGCAGCACGCCGTGCGCCTTGGCGAACTCGAGGAAGCCCCGCACCTCGTCGTACAGGATGCTGGTGTTGGGGCCCGCGATACGCGCGTCCGGG
Source organism: Streptomyces sp. SD15 (assembly GCF_054462255.1). Taxonomy (NCBI): domain Bacteria; kingdom Bacillati; phylum Actinomycetota; class Actinomycetes; order Kitasatosporales; family Streptomycetaceae; genus Streptomyces; species Streptomyces sp. SD15. The sequence goes on from NZ_JBTLMO010000005.1 coordinate 96,574, forward strand.
TCCAGGCCCTTGATCAGGCGGTGGATGTCCTTCCACGCGGCGAAGTAGTGCCGCGGGTCGGTACGCCAGGAGATTCCGTCGTAGCTCCACTCCCCCGTGCCGAACATGTTCCCTTCGGGCTCGTTGAACGGCACGTACACGACATGGGACTTGTACGGGCCCATCGTCAGGACCTGCCCGACCTGCTTCGCCACCCTCGCCCTGAAGTCGGCGAGCCGTTCCTCGCCCGTGGCGCCGGGCCACTGGTAGGGGAAGCCCCGGTAGATGTCGGTCATGTAGAGGTAGACGTCCTCGCCACCGCAGTCCACGAAGGACGGCAGGATGTCGAGAGCGTCGGCACCCGGGTGCTGTGTCCCGTCCTGGGCCTTGGTGGACACGGTACGGACGTACATGCCCTCGACCACGTTGCGGCTGGGCACTCCATCGCCGTACAGGCCGTAGAGCGTGCCGCTCGCCCCTCCGTGGAAGGCGCCGGTGTCGGCACCGAGGTCGATGGTCAGCGTCTCTGTGTGTGCAGCCACTCCGCACGCCTCCCGGTGGACCCAGTCGTTCGACATTTCGCACGACAGCCGGACCGTCGAACCAGCTGCTCGAACGTAGAAGCGGCGCACTTCTCATGTCAACGGGCGGGTGACCGCGAAGTCCCCGACGCCCGGCGGCGGCTCAGCCGCGGGGCACCCCGAGACGGCCTTCCAGCTGACCGAGCAACTCACCCAACAGCGCCGCGAGTTCACGCTGTCGGGCGAGGTCGATGCCGGACAGGGCCGTCGCCTCGTAAGCGAGCTGCCGGGGCAGGATGCCGTCGACGAGGTCGCGCCCCGCGTCGGTCAGCCGGACGTACGCCACCCGGCGGTCGCGGGTGTCACCACGGCGCTCCACCAGGCCGCGCTCGGACAGTTGCTTGAGGCGCTTGGTGACGGCGGCCCCGGAGGAGAACGTCTCCCGGGCGATCTCGCTGGGGGTCAGCTCGTGGCCCGTGCGCCGCAGGGTTCCGAGGACGTCGAACTCCGGCCGGGTGAGCCCGGCCCGGCGCAGCGGGGCGTCCTCGGCCTGCTGGAGGAGTGCGGCCGAGCGGTTGATCCGGCCGATGATCTCCATCGGGCCGGTGTCGATACCGGGGTGCACGGCCTGCCACTGCCGCACCACGGTGGCCATGATGTCCATGGGTGCGACCGGTCCGGCCATGGTGTCCGTCGGCGGCATCGGTCCTCCCGTGGTGTCCGTCGGTGGCATCGGTCCGGCCGTACCGTCCGCCCTTGCCTCCCGCGCGGCAGCGGTATCCGCCGATGCCGCCGAAACCGCCGATGCCGCCGAAACCGGCGCAGACTCCGAAACCTGCGCAGACTCCGATCTCGCCGGAGACTCCGATGTCACTGGAGACTCCGATGTCGCCGGAATCTTGCCCCGACCGACCGCGGCGCCCTCGCTCGCCGCACGCCCGTTCGCTTCCGTCATGCCTGTGCGCCCTCCAAGGAGTGCAGTCCCTGCCGTCGTACCGTCGCCGCGAGCGTACGGTGTCCGACCTGCTCGGCCCGCATCACCCGTTCCTCCGGCAGGGCGCGCTGCCACCATTCGCCGGCCGCGGCGTCGGCGGTGGCGCGCAGTTCGACGACGGCGGCGGCCAGTCCGCGGCGGGCGGACTCCAGGGCGCCGGCCTCGGGACGCTCTTCGGCCAGGATCGTGACGGCGTGGTCCCGGGCGCGCTCCGTCGCCCGCAGGGCGTGCTCGATGCGGTCACCGGCCCGCCGGTTGGTGACCGCGATCGCCGCGACGAAGCCGACCAACGCGCCCACGAGGGTGTCCACGACGCGGTCGGTCATCAGCTCGCCGGGCTGCTGGGAGCGGGCGAACTCGGTGATGAGCAGGGCCATGGGGGTCACGCAGATGCTGCCGAGCCAGTAGTTGCGGCCGATCAGGGCCTCGGCGCCGAAGTTGAAGGCGAGGCAGAACAGGACGAGGGCCACCTGGCTCAGGTGAGCGAGCGGGGCGATCGCCGCGAAGACGAGGACGCCGACGAGATTACCGACGACGCGCTGCACTCCCCGGCTCCAGGTCAGGGTGACGTTGGCCTGGTAGAGCGAGGCGGCGGTGACGAGCGCCCAGTAGGGGCGGCCGACGCCGAGCGCGAGCGAGGCGTAGCCGGCCAGGGCGCAGCCGAGCGCGGTGCGCAGGGCGATGGGGCCCAGCGGGCCGAGTCGTTCGAGCAACGACCTTTGCCCTACGGCGAGTTCGACCTCCACGCCCAGGAGTTCGTCGGCGGCGTCCCCGAGGTCGTCGGGATGCGGCACCGGCCCGGTGCCCCGGAGTGCGCGTGCCCAGTCACGCAGCCGCTCGGCGTCCGTGTCGGCGGGCGCGGCGAGTGCGACCTCGGCCCGCACGACGAGCCGCTCGAGGGCGCGCCGGGGCGCGGAGCGGGCGCCGGTCGACAGCAACGACTGCCAGGCACCGTGGACGGCCGCGGCCGCGGCGGCGCGGGTCCGGGCGGCCGCGTCACCGCTGCCCAGCGTCTCGGCGTACGCGGCCGCGGAGTTCAGGGCGTGGGCCGTCGCGCGGCGCTCCGGGCCGTGCGGACGGACGAGCCCGGGTGCCATGCCGACGATCCAGGCCCAGGCGCCCGCCGCGGCGCCCAGCGCGAGATGGCCGGGGACCTGGCCGAGGGTCTGTGGGGCGAACAGCGACGCGGAGCTGATGAAGGCGAGGACGACATGGCCGGGCGGCCCGATGCGCGTGGCGTCGCACACCGCCTTCTGCACAGCGGCCAGCAGCGCGCCGACCGTGACCAGCACGACGGCGTTCGTCGTGAGCGAGGCGGCGATCAGCGCGACGGCGAGGCCACCGAGCATGCCGAGCACCACCCAGGCCAGTGCGCGGGCCCGGGCGGCGTACGGACGGTTGTGGGCGTAGAGCGCGCAGAGCGACCCGGCCATGGTGTACATCGCCAGGTCCAGCCGGCCGAGCGCCAGGAGCGTGAGATTCGGTGGGGCGATCGAGGCGACCGAGCTCAGCGCGGGCTTGAACCAGATGTCGGAGGGCCGCCCGAGGCGCAGCGCACCGGCCAGCGGGAGGCGACGTACACGGGGGGACGGGGAGGTCGCACTACTCATACGTTTAATATTAGCAGGTGTTTTACTCATGAAACATATCCTGCCCCGCATGCACCCCTCCGGGCGCGGGCATGCTTCGACCGAATGTCCGCCATCACCGGCTGCCCTATGTCCGACTCCGTCGAGCGGAGGTACGCGGTGCACGGACCGGTCTCGCCCGGCTGGCTGCTCGTCGTGCTGTGCGCGGCGACCGGGGCCTACTGCCTGCTGCGGATGCGCAGCGCCGTCGAGGAGCAGCGCCGCAGCGCGGGCGGCGAGGCGCTCATGGGATTCGGCATGGCGGCGATGGCCGTGCCCGCGGCGGTGGCCACGCCGCCACGCTGGGCCTGGATCGCGTATGCCGCGGTGTTCGGCGCGGCCGCGCTACGCGAGCTGTGGGCGGCCCGCAGAAGCCCGCACCATCTGCACCATCTGGTCGGGGCCTTCGCGATGGTCTACATGGCGGGCGTGATGGCGACCGCTCCGGGGCAGCACGGGCACGGCGGTTCCGGGGTCCCGCCGGTGACCGGAATCTTCTTGCTCTACTTCGCCGGGTACGTGCTGCGGTCCGGGGCCCGGCTGATCCCGGTCGCGGCCATGGCCGGGGGCACCCGAACCTCGGCAGGTGACACCCGGACCTCGGTCGGCGGCACCCGGACCCTCGGTTGGGGGGATCGCCCCGAGCTGTCGCGGGCATGTCGGCTGTCCATGGCGATCGCGATGCTCGCCATGCTGGTCACGCTCTGAAACCCGCTCCCGTCCCGACTGTACGAAACCGTGGCGTACGTCACTTTGCCGTTGCGCCCCGTATCCTCCGGCGACGCTCCGCTCATAGGGTTCACCCATGATGGTCCCCGCGGCACTGTTGCTGCTCGGCGCCCTGGCCGCCGTGGTCGCTCCACGGCTGCTCGCCCGGGCGGACTGGCCGGACCGTGAGCCGGTGGTCGCCCTGTGGGTGTGGCAGTGCGTGGTGGCGGCCGTTCTGCTGTGCTGTGCGCTGTCGATGACGCTCAGCGCGGCCGCCGCCTGGGTGGCGGTGCGTGGCCATGTGTTCGCTCCCGCCCCGCACTCGGTCGTGGATGCCTACGCGCTGAACACGGGCAGCCCCTGGGCCGCGACCACCGCCGTGGCGCTCGCCTGCGGCGCCGCTTGGACCGCGGCCATGCTGGTTCGTGAGGTGCTGGGAGCCCGGGCGCGGCGTCGCCGCAGCCGTGCCGAACTCCTCGTACGCGCACCGCTGTTGCCCGGTGAGGAGCCGGGCAGTGGCCGGCTGGTCGTGCTGGAGGGGGAGCGTCCGGACGCCTGGTGGCTGCCTGGCGCGGCGCCTCGGCTCGTCATCACCACGGCCGCGTTGCGTCGGCTCGAGGGTCGCCGGCTGGACGCCGTGCTCGCCCACGAGCAGGGGCACGCGCGGGCCCGGCACGACTGGCTGCTGCACTGTTCGGCCGCGCTGGCCGTCGGCTTTCCGCGGGTGCCCGTGTTCGCCGCGTTCCGCGACGAGATGCACCGCCTGGTCGAACTGGCCGCCGACGACATGGCGTCCCGCCGCTTCGGCCGCCTCACGATCGCTCTCGCGCTGGTGGAACTGAACGAGGACCGGGGCGTCTTCGGACCCTGCCCGACCCCGGCGGCCCAGGTCCGGGAGCGGGTGCACCGGCTGCTGACCCCGCCGGACCGGCTCACGGCGGCGCGGCGGCTGAGGCTGACGGCGGCCGCCACGCTGGTGCCGGTGATCCCGCTGCTGGTGGCGTTGGTGCCGGGCTTGCGTGCGCTCGGCTAGGGGGCTTCTGATGGATCTCCGTGGGAGAAGGAGCGGCGTTCGGTGCGTGCTCTCGGCGTGCCGGGCGGAAGCCCTCGTAGCGGAGCTACTAGGGCTTTTGTCCGGTGCGGCGAGAGGGCGTGCCGGGCGTCGCGACGCCGCGGAGATCCATCAGAAGCCCCCTAGGGGGCGATCACCCCAGGTCCGCGACGCCTGGCGCGGCACCTCGCCGCGTTGTCGCATCACCCGAGTAAGCCCGGTACGCGGGTGATGCTCCGCCTTGCGATGCACCGCACCATGCACCGCGACCTGATCCGAGGTGATCCGAACGACACCCCCTCGCCCTGCACCGGTGGGCCCAGGTTCGCCTGCGGCCCCGTCCGTCGGCGAGGATCACGGTATGCACTCCCCGCCCGTCGACTCGCCGCCCCGCCCACCGGCCCCACGGACCGCGGCACTCACCGCGGCCGCCCTCGCCGTGCCCTCCGTACTGCTTCTGCTGCTGGTCGCGTTCTCCTGGCGTCCGCTGCTCGCCCTCGACGGCGACATCGCACGCACCACCCACCGCTGGGCGGTCGACCAGCCCGGCCTCACCCAGGTGTTCCGCGTGCTGACGGACTGGGTGTGGGACCCCTGGACGATGCGCGCGGCGTGCGCGGTCACGGTGGTCTGGCTGGTGTGGCGGCACTCGGCCTGGGTGCTTGCCCTGTGGCTGGCGGCCACCTGTGCGCTGGGCACCGTGGTGCAGCAGGGTCTGAAGGCGGCGGTCGGCCGCGAGCGGCCCGTCTGGCCCGACCCCGTGGACTCGGCCCACTACGCGGCCTTCCCCTCGGGCCACGCCATGACCGCGACGGTGGTGTGCGGGCTGTTGCTGTGGCTGCTGCATCTGTACGGCGCCGGACGCGCCCTGCCGCGTACGGCTCTGCTGCTGGCCGCGGTCTCCGTCGTGGGTGTCGGGCTGACCCGAGTCTGGCTGGGCGTCCACTGGCCCTCGGACGTCCTGGGCGGCTGGTTGCTCGGCGTGCTGATGGTGGCACTGGCGGTGGCCTCGTACGAGCGGTGGTTCGGCTCGGGGCGTGGTTGACCGACCGGGGCCGCGCCCCGAAGGATCTCCCGCATGACGATCAAAGCCGTTCTCTTCGACTTCTCAGGAACCCTCTTCCGTGCCGAAGCGACCGAGTCCTGGCTGCGCGCCGTGCTCCGCGAGGCCGACATCGCCCTGCCGGAAGCGGAGTTGATCAGGGCGGCGGACGCCCTGGATGCCGTGGGCGCGATGCCCGGCGGGGGCATCGCGCCCCGCATTCCCGAGGGCATGGAGGACTTGGTCCGCACGCGTGACAGGAGTGCCGAGCTGCACCGGGCCGCCTACACCGCGATCTCCCGCCAGGTGCCCCTGCCCGATCCCCGGCTGTACGACGCGTTGTACGACCGGCACATGGTCCCGGACGCCTGGCACCCCTACCCCGACGCCGACGACGTGCTCGGCGCGCTGCGCGAGCGCGGGGTCGTCGTCGGTGTGGTCAGCAACATCGGCTGGGACCTGCGGCCCGTCTTCCGCGAGCACGGCCTCGACCCGTATGTGGGCACGTACGTCCTGTCGTACGAGCACGGCGTTCAGAAGCCGGATACGAGGCTGTTCGCAACCGCCTGCGACGCGCTCGGCGTCGCACCCGAGGACGCGCTGATGGTCGGGGACGACCGCCGCGCGGACGGTGGGGCGGCGGCTCTGGGCTGCGCGGTGCACTTCGTGGACCATCTGCCGGTGACGCGTCGGCCGGACGGGCTGCGGCCGGTGCTGGACCTGGTCGTCGACTGACTCGCGGGCCCTGAGCGGGCCCTGAGCGGGCTCAGAGCCGGTTCGGGTTCGGAGCGGGTTCCGTCAGCCCTGATAGCCCTCGACCTGCGAGGACGGCCGGACGCGCGCGTCGCCCGGATTCTCCCCGTACTCGGCCTTGGCGCGCTGCTGGCGCAGCAGGTCCCAGCACTGGGCGAGCTCGCGCTCCAGCTGTCCGAGCCGTTGCTGTTCCGTGGATTTGTCGATCTGCCCGGACGCGAGGGCCTCGCGCAGACGCCGCTCGTCGTCCACCATTGCCGTGATCCTGGCCAGGATCTGCTCCTGATCCATGTCCACCCGCCTCCTCGGCCTCCAACCCACTTTAGGGAGGCCCCGGCGGCTCTGCGACTCGCTCGGGGCGGCCCGCGTCTGCCTCGGATGTTCCCCCGCGCCACCCGAGGCAGACGGCAGGCCGGAAGGGGCCCGTGAAGGGCCCGGCCCCGACGCGCTGAGTATAGTTGGCTGATAGCCAGTCAACGCAGGAGTTACAGCATGTCCCCGCGCAGCCCGTCGGTCAATGAAGAGTTGCGGCGGCGTTCCCGGGAGCGGCTGCTGCAAGCCGCGGTGGAGCTGGTGAACGAGCGCGGCTTCGAGGCGACGACGCTCGGGGACATCGCGGATCGTGCCGGATCGGCGCGCGGACTGGTGTCGTACTACTTCCCCGGCAAACGCCAGCTCGTGCAGTCCGCCGTGCACCGGCTGATGTACCGCACTCTGAAGGAGGGGCTGGAGCGCGAGCCGCGTACCGAGGACGGCCGGGAGCGGATGGCGCGGGCCATCGACGCGATTCTCGGCCTGGCCCGGGATCGGCCCGTGCTGATGCGTCAGCACATGGCCGGAATCCTGCAGGGCGAGGGGTTCCTGCAGTGCCCGGAGCAGCAGCGGCTGGCGCAGCTCCTGCGGGAGACCGTCGCCCGGCACGGCTCGCCGGACGCCGCCACCGACTATCCGATGCTGCGCGCGCTGCTGATGGGCTCGGTGTACGCGGCCCTGGTGCCGGGGGTGCCCATGGCGATCCCGACGTTGCGGGCCGAGTTGTTCCAGCGGTACGGGCTGGACTGGGACATGGGTGTTCCGCCGGACACCAGGGTGCCCGGCGGAACGTGCGAGACGGATCTGTCCCGCTTCTTCGCGACCGACCAGCGGCCGCACGATCAGTCGAACTAGTCCGTCAGTCGAAGTAGTCCGGCTGGGTCTGGACGTTGAGCTCGCGCAGGTGGACCCACTTCGCCGGGTCGGTGCGCCGGTCGCTGAGCTTCAGTACGTCGAAGCCCTTCACCATGTCGTTCGAGTAGATGTAGCCGTTGTAGTAGTACGCCGACCACGAGCCGCCGCCGCGGAGCGTGTCGGCGCTGAGCGGGCCGCGCTCGAAGTAGGCGATCTCCTTCGGGTTGGCGGAGTCGGTGAAGTCCCAGACGGAGAGGCCACCCTGGTACCAGGCCTGGACCATGATGTCCTTGCCCTTGACCGGGATCACCGAGCCGTTGTGGGCCACGCAGTTCTCGGTGTCGGCCTGGTAGCGGGGGATCTTGTAGTAGCTCTTGAAGACGAGCTTGCGGTGGTCGCCCTTGCCGACGATGTCGTAGATGCCGTCGGCACCGCGGTTCGGGCCGATGGCCGCGTTGCAGGTGGCCGCGCCTCCGCCGCCCAACTCGTCGGTGAACACGACCTTGTTGGCCTTCTGGTTGAAGGTCGCGGAGTGCCAGAACGCGAAGTTCACGTTGTCCTGGACCTGGTCGATGACCTTCGGGTGCTCCGGGTCCTCGATGGAGAACAGGATGCCGTCGCCCATGCAGGCACCGGCGGCCAGGTCCTTCGACGGCAGGACCGTGATGTCGTGGCAGCCGGTGGTCTTGGAGACACCCGGGTTGGTGGGCGAGCCCGGGTTGCCGCCGCCGTCCGGCCCCTCACCGGGGAAGAGCACGGGGAAACCCACCACGGCCGCCTTCTCGGGGGCGCTGCGCGGCACCTTGATGACCGTGATGCCGTCGTGCGGCGGCTGGCAGTCGGGGAAGGTGGCGCTCGGTGAGTACGAGGAGACGTACACGTAGACGCTCTTGCGCTCGGGCACCAGCGTGTGGGTGTGCGAGCCGCAGGCGGTCTCGACGGCGGCGACGTACTTCGGGTTCGCCTTGTCGCTGATGTCGAAGACCTTCATGCCCTCCCACGAGGACTTCTCGGTCGCGGGCTGCGTGGTGCTGTTGCAGGAGTTGTCGCTGCGCGAGGAGTCGGTGGACAGGAAGAGCAGGTTGCCGGAGACGGAGATGTCGTTCTGCGAGCCCGGGCAGAGCACCTGCGCGACGGTCTTGGGCGCCTTCGGGTTGCTGATGTCGAAGATGCGGAAGCCGTCGTAGTTTCCGGCGAAGGCGTACTTGCCCTGGAAGGCGAGGTCCGAATTGGTGCCGGGCAGGGCGTCCTTGGGGATGTTGGCGAGGTGTTCGATGTTGTCGGAGTGGACGATCTCGTCCACTCCGGGTATCTCGCCGCTCGCCAGCGCGGCCTTCGTCTCGGCGGCGTCGCTCTGGGAGATCTTCTCCTGCGCGGCGGGGCTGTCCCCGGGGTCGGGTGTAGCGGCCGCCGGGCCGGCCGTGAGCAGCGCAGCCAGGAGTCCGGCCGCCGCGGCGACAACTCCCATACGTCTGCGCCGCGTTCGAGGATCGTTCGACAGGGTCACTGCGTCCTCCCTTGTAGCCGTTCGCAGTTGAACGGATCACGGACCCCCGCAGTATCGTCCGACCCATGCTTTGATCAACAGGTGGCAACGCACTCGTAATGAAAGTTTTTGATCAGTAACGTTCATGAGCACGCCGGAGCGGTGATGAACACCCGTGAGATTTCTGTCAGTTCGTGTGCCCCAGGAGGTTGATGTGCCCTTCCGCTGTACGTCCCGTGCACCCCTGGTCGCGGTATCGCTGGCGGTCGCCGTACTCACGCTCGCGGGCTGCGACTCGGACGACCCGGCCAAGTCCGCCAAAGCGAGTGAGCCTTCGGTGATCGCGCCCGGCAGACCCGGCGAGGCGGCCGCGACGCTCTCCGCCGAGGACGCCGCCCGGCAACGCACCGAGGACGACTCCCCCAACTCGGCCGACTTCGCGTACGCACGGATGATGATCGAGCATCACACGCAGGCGCTGAAGATGACCGAACTCGCCCCGGAACAGGCCAAATCGGGCCCGGTGAAGCAGCTCGCCGCCCGGATCACGGCCGCGCAGGCTCCGGAGATCACCATGATGGAGGGCTGGCTCAAGACGCACGACGGCGAGAAGCACCCCACGACGCACCAACACGAGGCGATGCCCGGCATGGCGACCGAGGCTCAGCTGCGGACGTTGCGCGCGGCGCGGGGCAAGGCGTTCGACGAACTCTTCCTGAAGCTGATGATCGCGCATCACGACGGGGCGGTCTCGATGGCCACGGACGTGAAGGGCCAGGGCAACAACCTCCAGATCGAGGAGATGGCCGACGATGTGATCGCCCAGCAGACGAGCGAGATCAACAGGATGCGCGGGATGGCGTGACGAACCGAGCCGATGAGCGTGACGACCCCTGGCCGGTGGGCGTGACGAACCCGTCCGGTGGGCGTGACGAGGTCTATCGGCGGGCGTGACGGGGCGCCAGGAAGCCTGCGTCGCGCGCCCCGGCGATCAGCCTGAGCGACCTGCGGCGGCTGTGCCCGGTCGCGCACATCACCGCGAGCACCGGGTCGAAGCCCTCGTCACGGGCCGCGAGGTACTTCTCGGCGACGAGTCGGCGTCCTTCGACACCGCGCGGCCACGCGGGCCTGGCCCGGCTCGAGGGCCCTTCCGCCGGCTCGCACCACGGCGTGGTCCGCACGCCGCACGCCTCGAAGAGCGGTTCCTGGATCCAGTCGGCGAGCAGCGCGAGATCGTCGAGGGAGAGCGGCGGCTGGGCCCGGACGTCCTCGATCGCCACGCCCGCCTCGGACGCCACCGCGAGTACGTCGACCCGAGCGCCGTCGGCGAAGGCCAGCCGGACATGGAACCACGACGTGGCGCTCCCGTCCTCCCGCACCACCCACGCGGGCCACACGGACACCGCACCGTCCGGACGGCAGCGACCGGAAAGATGAAGAAAGGATGCTTCCAGCACAGACGGACCGTAACCACATCATCACTTTCCACACGTACGGACACGCACGAACATGTCCGGACACGCACGGATGTGCCGCGCGCCGAACCCTGTCAGCGGAGCACCGGTGGTGCAATCCTGGAGCCATCAGCGACCTCCTCGGGCTGTTCGGGTTTCGGGTTAGGAGTTCCGCGTGCTGCATGTCGCCGTCGTCGGCTCGGGGCCCAGCGGGGTCTACACCGCCCAGAGCCTCGTGCAGAGCGGGCTGCCCGGAATCAGGGTGGACGTCCTCGATCGGCTGCCGTGCCCGTACGGCCTGGTGCGCTACGGCGTGGCGCCCGACCACGAGAAGATCAAGTCCCTGCAGAACAATCTGCGGGCGGTCCTGGAGGACGAACGGGTGCGGTTCCTGGGCGGCGTCCAGGTCGGCCCCGGCGGGCTGCCTCCGGCGCGACTGAGGGAGCTGTACCACGCGGTCGTCTACTGCGTGGGCGCCGCCACCGACCGCCATCTAGGGGTGCCGGGCGAGGAGCTGCACGGCAGCTGGTCGGCGACCGAGTTCGTGTCCTGGTACAGCGCCCACCCGGATTCCACCACCGCCGGATTCGTGCTCGGCGCGCGCTCGGCCGTGGTCATCGGCGTCGGGAACGTCGCCGTCGACGTGACCCGGATGCTGGCCCGCGGCGCGGCCGAGCTGAGCCCGACCGACATCCCGCAGGCGGCGCTCACCGCACTGGCCTCGAGCGAGATCACGGACATCAGCATGGTGGGGCGGCGCGGTCCGTCGCAGGCCCGCTTCACCACCAAGGAGCTGCGCGAGCTCGGCGCCCTGCCGGACACCGAAGTCGTGGTGGACCCCGAGGAGTTGGCGCTCGATCCGGAGTACGTCGACCCGTCGGCCCTGCCCGCCGCGCAGCGCCGCAATGTGGAGGTGCTGCGGGGGTGGGCGGCGACGCCGACGCCGCGGGACCGGGCCCGCCGGATCCGGCTGCGTTTCTTCCTGCGCCCCGTGGAACTGCTGGCCGATGACGACGGCGGTGGCGGTGAACGCGTGGCCGCGGTCCGCTTCGAGCGTACGGCGCCGGACGGGCGCGGCGGGGTGACGGGAACGGGGCGGTACGAGGACATCGAGGCGCAGTTGGTGCTGCGCTCGGTCGGTTATCGCGGAGTGCCGCTCGAGGGGCTGCCGTTCGACCCGGAGCACGGCACGGTGCCGCATCTCGCGGGCCGTGTGCTGCGGGACGGGGCGATCTCGCCGGGCGAGTATGTGGCGGGCTGGATCAAGCGGGGTCCGACAGGCGTCATCGGCACCAACCGGCCGTGCGCCAAGGAGACGGTGGCCTCGCTGCTCGAGGACGCCCTCGAGCTCGTACGACGGGAAGTGCCCGAGGATCCGCTCGCGGCGCTTCGGGCCGCCGGGTCGGCGCCGGTCGAGTGGGCCGGATGGCAGGCGATCGAGCGCGCGGAGGCGGAGCTCGGGGCCTCACTCGGGCGGAGTGTGGTCAAGCTGCCCGACTGGACGTCGCTGGTGGCGGCGGCGCAAACGGCGAGGACTTCTTAGCGAAGTCAGGTGGGGCACCGTCGGGTTGGCGAGGTCGGGTAGGTCGGGTCGGCGAGGTCGTGTTCGCGTCTACGGGCGCGACATAAGTCGATGGGCATGACACATATCGGCAACAGGCCGGAAATCAACAAACTGTTCAAGCCCCATACGGTCTCGTCCTGTTGCACCACCCCCCGCCCCCGCCCGCCGCCCCTGGAGCGTCCATGGCAACCACCGCACCCGTGCATCCCGTCGACGAGGTCCCACCCGTACGCCAACTGGCCGCCTTCGGGCTGCAGCACGTGCTCGCGATGTACGCGGGCGCGGTGGCCGTTCCGCTGATCGTGGGCGGGGCGATGAAGTTGTCGCCCGCCGATCTGGCGTATCTGATCACCGCGGACCTCTTGGTCTGCGGTATCGCGACGCTCATCCAGTGCGTGGGGTTCTGGCGCTTTGGTGTACGACTGCCGATCATGCAGGGCTGCACCTTCGCGGCGGTCTCGCCCATGGTGCTGATCGGGACGACCGGCGGCGGACTGCCCGCGATCTACGGGTCGGTGATCGTCGCGGGCCTCGCGATCGTGTTGCTGGCGCCGGTATTCGGCAGGCTGCTGCGCTTCTTCCCGCCACTGGTCACGGGCACCGTCATCCTGATCATCGGGGTCTCGCTGCTGCCGGTGGCGGGCAACTGGGCGGCCGGCGGCGCGGGCGCGGAGGACTTCGGCGAGCCGAAGAACCTGGCGCTCGCGGGCTTCGTCCTCGCCGTGGTGCTGGGCGTGCAGCGGTTCGCGCCGGCCTTCCTGAGCCGGATCGCGGTGCTGATCGGCATCGCGGTGGGCCTCGCGGTCGCGGTGCCGTTCGGGTTCACGGACTTCGGCGGGGTCGGGGACTCCGACTGGGTGGGCATCAGCACGCCGTTCCACTTCGGGGCGCCCACCTTCCATGCCTCGGCGATCATCTCGATGCTGGTCGTGGCGCTGGTGACGATGACCGAGACCACGGGTGACCTCATCGCGGTCGGCGAGATGACCGACCGGAAGATCGAGCCGCGCACGCTCTCCGACGGCCTGCGGGCCGACGGCCTCTCGACCGTCCTCGGCGGGGTGTTCAACACCTTCCCCTACACGGCGTACGCACAGAACGTGGGCCTCGTCGGCATGACCCGCGTCCGCAGCCGCTGGGTCGTCGCCGCCGCGGGCGGCATCCTCGTCCTGCTCGGCCTGCTGCCCAAGCTGGGCGCGGTCGTCGCGGCGATACCCGCGCCGGTGCTGGGCGGCGCGGGCCTGGTGATGTTCGGAACGGTCGCCGCGAGCGGGCTGCGGACGCTGACCCAGGTGGACTTCAAGGACAACCACAACCTGACCGTCGTGGCCGTTTCGGTGGCCGTGGGCGTACTGCCGGTCGGAGTGCCGACGGTGTACGAGAAGTTCCCGGACTGGTTCCAGACGGTGATGAACAGCGGGATCAGCGCGGGGTGCCTGACCGCGATCGTCTTGAACCTGCTCTTCAACCACCTGCCGGGGAAGGCGGTTTCAGCCGAGGCGGTCGGCCTGTCGGGCGGCGGCGAGCACGCTGTCGAGAAGCCCCGGGAAGAGGTGGTCTAGGTCGCCCTTGCGCAGGGCGTTCATCTTGGCCGTGCCTCGGTAGACCTGCCGGATCACCCCGCTCTCGCGGAGCACCCGGAAGTGGTGCGTGGTGGTGGACTTGGTGACCGGCAGATCGAAGCGCGAACAGGAGAGCTCGTCGCCGCCGGCGGCGAGCTCTCGCACGATCCGGAGCCGCATCGGGTCGGACAACGCGTGCAGCACACTCTCCAGACGGATCTCCGCGGGCGGGGGGTGCGGAAGATCACGGCTGCTGCCTGCGGGGGCTGCGGTCGTCACGGCGGCTCCAACCATCGAGTCGTTACGAGCTTTATTGTACGAGACCTCTCGTAGTTTGACACCTGTCGTCATAGAGCGCTTATCGTACGAGGCATACACCGGCGCTCCGAACGACTGGCACTTCGCCCACTGCACCGCCCGCGCCACCGGCGGCACGGAACTGATCGTCGTCGAGGCCACGGCCGTCTCGCCCGAGGGCCGGATCAGCCCGTACGACCTCGGCATCGGGAACGACACCCAGGTCGAGGACTTCGGCCGCATCACTCGCTTCCTCAAGGGCCAGGGCACCGTGCCCGCGATCCAGCTCGCGCAGCCTCCCGACCACCGTCCGAGGGGAGTGCCGTACGGCGGGATGCCCACCAACGGCCGGTCGCCGACGGTCGGCGTACGCCGTCCGCCGCGGTCACCGCCAACGCGCCGAGCAGGGCGAGTACGGCGGCCGGGGCCAGGACGGCCCAGGGGGCGCGCTCCGCGTAGGGCTGGTTCTCGGCAAGGAGCAGGCCCCATTCGGGGGACGGCGGCTGGGCACCGAGACCGAGGAAGCCGAGGGCGGCCAGAGCCAGGGCGATGCCGGGCAGCCGCAGCAGGGCGTGGCGGGTGACGGGCCGCACGACGGCGGGGAGCAGTTCGTGGCGAAGGAGATAGAGAGGGCCCGCGCCCAGGGCGCGGGTGGCGAGCAAGTGCATGGTGGCGCGCTCCTGTCGCAGCAGCGCCGCGGTGTGCGCGGCCAGTGGGGCCCAGGCGACGGCGGCCACGGCCAGCGCGGGCGTCGCCGGGCCGCTGCCGGTGACCGCCGTGACGAGGAGCGCGGCGAGTACCGGCGGCAGGGCGTTGACGGTGTCGACGAGAGGTCCCGAGAAGCGGGGTACGAGGCCCAGCAGCAGCCCGGTCAGCAGGGCGGCGGCACTGATCGCGAGGGCGAGGGCGAGCGTGTCGAACGCGCCGTGGGCGATCCGGGCGAGTACGTCACGGCCCAGCGCGTCGGTGCCGAACGGGTGGGCCCAGGACGGGGGTTGGAGACGCAGGGTCGTGTCCAGGGCGAGCGGGTCGCGCGGCAGACCGAGCGCCATCACGCCGAGCAGCGCGGCGCCGTACAGCAGCGGCGCGGTCCGGGGTGCGGTCTGCGCCGGGCGGTGCAGGGACTGGAGGGAACCGTCGCGCAGAGCGGGGCCGATCAGGAGTCGGGCGGTGAGGCGGACGACTCCCCCGGCGACCGCGGCGAGCAGGACGAGGGCCAGGGTGCCGGCCTGGAGGACGGGAAGGTCCTGGGCGAGGGCGGCCTGGAGGGTGGTCCGGCCGAGGCCGGGGATGTCGAAGATCTGCTCCACGGCGAGGGCGCCGCCGGTCAGACCGACCACGAACAGGCCCAGATTCGGCAGCAGTCCGGGAACACAGCGGCGCACCGCCTGACGTGCGATGCTCCGGCCGGACACACCACGCGCGGCCGCGGCGAGGGCCCAGGGCTCGGCGAAGGCACCGGGCAGCAGGTCGTCGAGCATGCGCCCGAGTACCGCCCCGGCGGGCAGGCCGAGCGCGAGCGCGGGCAGCAGCATCCACCGCGGCCCGTACCAGCCGAGCGCGGGCAGCCAGCCGAGTTGCACACCCACGACGGTGGCCAGCACCGACGCGGTCAGGAACTCGGGCAGCGAGGCCAGCAGCGCGGCGCCGTCGCCACCGCGGCGGCGCCGTGCTCCCCGCCGCAGCGTGCGTGCGCACACCGCGCCGGCCGTGGCGACGGCCACCGCCAGCGCCCCGGCCATCAGCAGCAGCGAGACGCCCAACGCCTGGGTGACGGACGGCGCGACCTCGGCGCCGGAGATCCACGAGCGGCCCGCGTCACCGTGCAACAGTCCGCCGAACCACTGACCCAGCAACCCCAACAGCCCGGCGTCCAGCCCGAGTTCGTCCCGTACTGCCGCCAACACCTCCGGACTCGGGGCGCGTTCCGCCGACCGTGCCTTGAGCACGGTGAGTGCGGGGTCGGTGCGCGACAGCCAGGGCAGCAGGCCGATCCCGCAGAGGAGGAGTGCGGTGAGGGCGACGCGCCAGAGCAGGGTGGGGCCGCTGCCCCGGGCGAGGGCCTTGCCTGTTCCCATGATGTCGCGGCGCTCAACGCCGGGTGCCGGTGCCGACGAGGGCACGCTCGTACGGGTCGAGGAGCACGCCCCGTACGGAGGTGGCGACGCCGGTGACGATCCGCTGGTGGACGAGCGGGACGAGCGCGTCGGTGCCGAGAATCGCGGCCTCGGCCGTCATCGTCGCGTCCCGCCGCTGCTCGACATCGCTCACGCCCTCGGCCCGGTCGACGGCCCGGTCGACCGACTTGTCGCACAGCAGCGCGAGGTTGTAACCGCCGTCGCAGGTGAAGTCGCCGGCGAGCACCGAGACGGGGTCACCGGTGTCGAGCAGGGTGTTGCGGGCGGCGACGAACCCGTCGAACTTCCCGGCCAGGACGTCGCTTTCGATCCGTGAGTACTCACGCACCACCAGGTTCACCTTGAAACCGGCCTGCTCCAGTTGCTGCTTGAGGACCTGGGCCGCCTCGGGCAGTTCGGGCCGGTTGTCGTACGTGGCGAGGGTGACCGAGGTGCCATCGGGATCTGCGGCCCGGGCGCGGCCGTCCGGCTGCACGCGCTTGCTCTGAGCCCAGGTCACGGCGGGTCCGAAGACTCCGACGCCGGGGTCGGCGTGTCCCTCGTACACCCCCTTGGCCAGCGCCGAGGTGTCGACGGCCGCCCGCGCCGCAGCCCGCAGCCCCGCGCCCTCGAAGGGGCCCGACTCGGTGTTGAGGTACAGGCCCGTGGTGCGCGTGGTGGCCGTTTCGCGCGCCGTGCCCTTGGCGAGGGAGGCGGCCTGGGAGACCGGAACGGCTTCCGCGATGTCCACCTCGCCGGTCCGCAGGGCGTTGGTGCGGGCCGTGCCGTCGGCTATGAACTTGGCGTCGATCCCGGAGGCTTGGGCGCGACCGCCCCAGTAGTCGTCGAAGCGGTCGAGAGTGGCCGCGGTGCTGCCGGTGGTCCGGGTGAGTGCGAAGGGACCGGTGGCGGTGCCGGCCGGGTCGACGGCGCCTCCCTTCCCGTACGCCTTCGCCGCGAGCACGGTGAGGCCGGGGCTGGACACGCGCAGTGGCAGTGCGGGGTCGGGTTCGGCGGTGGTGACCCGTACCCGATTGCCGCCCGCGGCCTTCGCCGTGAGTTCGACCCCGGACAGGGCGGCGGGCGCGACCTTCGCTCCGACGGCGTGGGTGAGGGCGGCGGCGACGGCGGACGGGGTGACGTCGGTGCCGTCCTGGAAGGTCGCCTCGCGCAGGGTGAACAGCCAACTGCGGTTGCTCTCACGGGTCCAGGACTCCGCGAGCGCGGGCGCCGCGGTGCCGTTCGCGTCGAGTTCGGTGAGCCCTTCGGTCACGCCGAGGCGACTGAGGAGGGTGGCGTCGCTGCCGTACGGGGAGAAGTTCTCGGCCGGCGGGAAGGCCAGCGCCACCCGCAGCCGGGCGCCGTCCGCGGAGGGGGACGACGACTCGTCGCCGTTGGAGGCGAAGCAGCCGGAGAGAAGCGGGGCGAGCAGCAGACCGGCGGCGAGTCGTCGGCGGTGGGCAGGGCGCATGGTCCTCGTTCTTCGGGTGATGTCACAGGCGGGGGAACGGCAGCAGGCTACATGACAATCATTTTCAACAAGGGAGCGGGATCTCGAAATGGACGATCGCCTGGCCGCCACCCGGCTCCTCCCGCTCATCGCACACGACCTTGCCCAGCGACCGCCAGAACCCCTCGGCGCCGGACACCGTCGGATCCGTATGCAGATACACCGCGCGATAGCCGCCGTCCGCGGCCGCGAAGCCGAGCAGTTCATCGACCAGCCGCCGGGCCAGGCCACGTCGCCGATGCTCGGGGCGGACGTACACGCGGCGCAGCTGCGCGGTCTCCCCCGATGGGTAACGTGCGGCCAGGTGACGCGGGTTGGGCGGGTGCGCCGGACCACGCGAGTCCAGCGCGGCCGTCGCGACGATCGCGCCGTCGCGTCCGTCGACCGCGACGAGCAGCGTGTGCCGCGCGGGGTCGAGGTAGGCGGCGCACGGGTCGATGATGTCGCCGTGCCAGCGCGGGACGTATCCCGTACCGAAGTCGCGGTAGACGGTGTCGAGCATCACGGCACGCGCGCCGTCCAGGTCGTCAGCAGTGGCCGATCTGATGCTGTAGCTATGCACCTGCACATCATATGCATTAAGTTACGCGGGGTCCGGCGGAGCATGTGCGCCTCGTCAACCGCGTCAACCGACCGATCGAGGTTGACCGACAAGTCCCGTCTCGGCCAGCCGGCAAGTCTTGGTCATCCGCGGGCAGTGCTTGGATGTGTTCTTCGCGGGGACCGTCACGACGGCAATACCGGCCTCGGCGGCCAGGTGCCGCATCCGGTCCATGAACGCGCGGCCCCGGCACGGCCGGGGCTTCCTCCTCCGCTCAGCCCGTTTTCCGCCCCCACAGGGGCCCGATCCGCTGCCACTCCTCGTCCCATCGATCCATGCGCCGCCGTTCCAGACGTCCGCGCACGAGCCGCCCGCCGACGAAGGGCACGGCCGCGACACCCACGCCCACCAGGGTTCCCACCAGCGAGGCCCGCAGCCGGGCCTGGGACGGGGTGGCGGGCTTGGTGACGAGCCGACCGTCGAGGTCCGTCCACACGGTGACCGGGGTGCCCGCGGAGCTTCCGACGGGCACCCGCGCCTGGCCCGCGTGCGGTGAGCCGTCCGCCGCGGTCCAGTGGACCTTCGCCCACACCATGTCGGCGCCGGTCGCCGGCTCGGTCGAGCCCGACACGTCCTCGGTGAGCAACGCGAGGACGGAGTGCCACTCGGCCCGCTCCCGTGCCAGGCCGTCCTCCACGGACTGCGTCGCCAGCAGACCGGTGAGCACCCCGCCGAGGACGGTGAGCGCCCAGGCACCGAGCACGATCCAGGCCTCCAGGGTGTCGCTGCGACGCCGCAACGGATTGCGCCGCCATCGCCACAGCCACACCTTCGGAACCTTCGGACCACGGAATGCCGCCATCAATGGCATCCTCCTCACGACCGCACGGACATGCCACATCGCCCTCCCATACGGGATCAGTCCCTCCAATGCTCACAACAAATCCGGCAACCCGCCCGTGCCAGGAGTCCCAGGACCCCGTACCCGCGCTCACGCGGGGGCGCGAAACCCGCCGCCGGTGATCGACGACACCGCCCCGGCCTGCGGTGATGTCGCGTTCAGGGAGACTGTCAGTGCCGGGGTGCAGACTGGCGGTGTCTGAGACAACGACGTCGCGGAGGAGGTCGGCATGGCCGACGTACTGCTCACCGTAGGCACACGCAAAGGACTGTTCATCGGGCGCAGGCGCGGCGGCGCCTGGGAATTCGACGAGAGTCCGTACTTCAACGCGCAGGCCGTGTACTCGGTCGCGATCGACACCCGCGGCGAGACGCCACGGCTGCTGGCCGGAGGTGACAGCGCGCACTGGGGGCCGTCCGTTTTCCACTCCGACGACCTGGGCCGGACCTGGGCCGAACCGGCGCAGCCGGCGGTCAAGTTCCCCAAGGACACCGGGGCTTCGCTGGAGCGGGTGTGGCAGTTGCACCCGGCGGCGGCCGACCCGGCGGTGGTGTACGCGGGCACCGAGCCGGCCGCGCTGTACCGCTCCGAGGACCGCGGTGAGTCCTTCGAGCTGGTACGCCCGCTGTGGGAGCACCCCACGCGCTCGAAGTGGGAGCCGGGCGGCGGCGGGGAAGGACTGCACACCATCCTCACCGACAAGCGCGACCCGCTGACCGTGACGGTCGCCGTGTCCGCGGCAGGGGTGTTCCGTACCCACGACGGCGGCGCGAGCTGGGCACCGTCCAACTCCGGTGTCTCCGCGGTGTTCCTGCCGGATCCGAACCCGGAGTTCGGCCAGTGCGTGCACAAGGTCGCACGGGACGCGACGACTCCGGACCGGCTCTATCTGCAGAACCACTGGGGTGTGTACCGCAGCGACGACGCGGGCGCCCACTGGATCGACATCGGCGCGGACCTGCCGTCCACCTTCGGGTTCGCGGTGGCCGCGCATCCGCACCGTGGCGACACGGCGTACGTCTTCCCGATCAACGCGGACGTGGACCGCGTGCCCGCCGGCCGGCGGTGTCGCGTCTTCCGTACGGCCGACGCGGGCAAGAGCTGGGAGCCGCTGACAGCCGGGCTGCCGACCGAGGATCACTACGGCACGGTGCTGCGCGACGCACTGTGGACGGACGGCGCGGACCCGGCGGGCGTGTACTTCGGCAATCGCAACGGCGAGGTGTACGCGTCGGCGGACGACGGGGACAGCTGGCGGCAGCTGGCCTCGCACCTGCCTGACGTGCTGTGCGTGCGCGCCGCGGTCGTCGGCTGAGGCTCCGGAGTCCCTACAGCCGGATTCCCGTACAGCCGGATTCAGATACAGCCGGATTCAGATAGAAGGAGTCGCCCCAGGAGCTGGCGAGCGCAGGGGCGCCTGCGGGACCTCCCTCGGCCGCCGGCGCCTCTCGTCTCGCACCGCGTGATCCCCACGGATCGATCTCTGGCTTGCGGATGCCCTGCGCGCATGCCAGAGACCGCCCCGGCACGAGCAAGGACGGTCCCCGAACGTCATACGACCCGTCTACAACCAAGCCAGGAGGTCAGCTGGGTGAAGACACTCGGCCGCTGCGACGACAGTGCTCTACGGCAGGCGCCAGTCCACCGGCTGCGCGCCCTGCCTCACCAGCAGCTCGTTGGCCCGGCTGAACGGGCGCGAGCCGAAGAATCCACGATCGGCCGACATCGGTGACGGATGGGCCGACTCGATCGCCGGGAGATCTCCGAGCAGCGGCCTCAGGTTGCGGGCATCACGCCCCCACAGGATCGACACCAGCGGCGTGCCGCGCGCGGCCAGCGCCCGGATCGCCTGCTCGGTGACCTCTTCCCAGCCCTTGCCGCGATGCGCCGCCGGGCTGCGTGGAGCCGTCGTCAGCGCCCTGTTGAGCAGCAGCACGCCCTGCTCGGTCCATGGCGTCAGATCGCCGTTGGACGGCCTGGGCAGCCCCAAGTCCGTATGCAGTTCCCGGAAGATGTTCTCCAGACTGCCCGGCAGCGAACGCACCTCGGGCGACACGGCGAAACTCAACCCGATGGCCATCCCCGGTGTGGGATAGGGGTCCTGGCCGACGATCAGCACGCGGATGTCATCGAAGGGCTGCTGGAAGGCCCGCAGCACATTCGCCCCCGCCGGAAGATAGGTCCGGCCGGCAGCTATCTCGGCCCGGAGGAAGTCCCCCATGGCGGCAATGCGTCCGGCGGCAGGTTCGAGAGCCTTCGCCCAGCCTGCTTCGATGAGTTCATGCAAAGGTCGTGGTGCCACGACGCGCCACTCTACTGGCACACATCGGGGCCCTACACACACAGAGACGCCGCCGCACACGCGGCCGCCGCACGGCGCTAGGGCCTGTCCGGCGGATCAGGTCGGAGGGAAGCAGCGGCGCCTTGTCAGCGCGGGTGAGCGGGGTCTGGTGCGCCGAGCTGCAAGGCGGAGGAGGGCGTCGACGCGATGGGGGTCCCCCCTGTTCGAGCGAAGCCGAGAACTTGGGGGAGTCGGCAACCGACGACAACGCCGCAGATCGGCGTGCCAGACCCCGCGTCTCCGGCATGATCCGCCGGACAGGCCCTAGTCTTCCTCCTCGTTCGAGGTCTTCGAGCCGGTCCACCAGATCACCCAGCCGGTCAGCAGGGAGGACGGGAGCCAGTGGCGACCAGTGAACAAGCCACCCCACCGTCGCCATCATGGCGGGCGCCTGTGGTGACGAACTCCGGCGTGCTGGCCGTGGACTCGGGGGGTTCGGGGTTGCGCGTGGTGCTCGTCCTGCGCGGCGGCTCCGGCACCCGCCGCGTGGGTCCGCTCACATCCAAGGAACCGGTACGCACCGGCCCTCGCGGCATCGACGCCGGCCACCTGCTGGAGCAACTGCTCCCGATGGCAGGGCCGTTGATGGCCGAGGCCGGGGTGGATGAGCTCGCAGCCGTCGCCGTCGGCGCGGCCGGCCTGGCCACACTCGGCGACAGGCTGCGCACCGAACTCCCGTCGGCGCTGGGGCGCGAACTGGGCGTGCGGCGGCTCGCGCTGGCCGCCGACGCGGTGACCGCGTACACGGGCGCACTCGGCCGACGGCCGGGCGCGGTGATCGCCGCGGGCACCGGCATGATCGCGGTCGGGACCGACCTGGCGAGCTGGCGCAGAGCGGACGGCTGGGGCCATCTGCTCGGCGACTGCGGCGGCGGGGCGTGGATCGGCCGTGCCGGGCTCGAGGCGGCCGTACGGGCGTTCGACGGGCGCCGTGGCGGATCGGTGGCGCTGCTGGCGCGGGCGCAGGAGAGGTTCGGGCCGGTGCCAGGACTGCCGGGCAAGCTCTATCCACGTCCCGACCGGCCCGCCGTGCTCGCCTCGTTCGCTCCGGAAGTGGCCGCGTGCGCCGCGAGCGACCCGGTGGCGTCGGACATCCTGCGCGCGGCCGCCCGGCACATGGCCGAGTCCGCGGCCGCGGTGTGCCCGGACGTCGGCGAGGCCCAGGTCGCCTTCACCGGCGGCCTTTTCAAGATGGGAGACCCCCTCCTCGTACCGCTGCGCGAGGAACTGGCGGGACGACTGCCGCATGCGCGGCAGGTACCGGCGGCGGGCGACCCCCTGGACGGCACCGTGCGCATCGCCGTCGACCTGGCCGACGACCGACTCACGCTCCCCCGCGACGAGCGGATGCTGTACGTGGCCACCGGGACGTCCGAGAGGACGGCGCAAGGGAACGCCGTACCGGACGGGCAAGTGCCAAGGTACTGATCATTTCTGATCCACACGTAACTCATCAGACAAAAGCGGACGGATACCGCTCACCTGCACCCTCCCCGAACAGGGGAGCCCAAGAAACAAGTAACATGCGGCGCCATGAGCTCCCCCACTGGGCCCGCGTCCGGCCTGCCAGTACGAATGCCGCGACCCCGCCAGCCCGGGCGGCACCGCCGTCCGGAACCCCTGGCGGCTCCCGAGGGCGCGCCCGCGCTCGTCCTCGCGGTGCCGGGCACTTCCAGCGCGGCCACGCGCAGCCTCGCCGAGGAGGTCGTGAGCATCGCACGCTCCGAGCTGCCCGGCCTCGACGCCCGCATCGGGTACCTCGACGGGGACGACGCCGAGTTCCCCACGCTGCAGTCCGTGCTCGCGCGTGCCTCCGAGGAGCGCACCGCCCGCTATGAGCAGGCCCTTGCCGCAGGTGCGGACGTGGCACGGCCCGACGGCCCCGTCGCCGTCGTGGTGCCGCTGCTCGCCGGTCCGGACAACGCGCTGCTGCGCCGGGTCCGCCAGGCCGTCATGGAGAGCCGTGTCGCGGCCGACCTGGCCGATGTGCTCGGCCCCCACCCGCTGCTCGCGGAGGCGCTGCACGTGCGCCTGTCCGAGGCGGGTCTGGCACGCGCCGACCGTGCCCGGCTGTTCACCGTGGCGACGGCCGCGGACGGCATCATCCTCGCCTCCGTGGGCGGCGAGGAGGCCGTGCAGGCGGCCGGGATCACCGGCATGCTGCTCGCCGCGCGGCTCGCCGTGCCGGTGATGGCAGCAGCGCTCGACGAGGAGGGCGCGATCGCGGCCACCGCCGAGCAGCTGCGCAACTCGGGCTCCCAGCAGCTGGCGCTCGCGCCGTACCTGATCGGCCCGGAGATCGACGCCGGTCTGCTCGACGCGGCCGCCAAGGAGGTCGGCTGTGCCGCCGCCGAGGCGCTCGGCCCGTACCCGGCGATCGGCAAGCTCGCGCTGGCCCAGTACACGACGGCGCTGGGCATCGCGCCGCAGCAGCCGCAGGGCGCGCCGGTCCGCTGACCCAGGCGCTCTCCGGTAACGCAGAAGGGCCCGCTCCTCGGGGGAGCGGGCCCTTGCCGCGTATCACGACGTCTCGTATCACCGTCGAGGGGGTGTCGTTCGGATCACCTCGGATCAGGCCGCGGCGCATGGTGCGGTGCATCGCAAGGCGGAGCATGACCCGCGTACTGGGCGTACTCGGGTGATGCGGGGTGCCGTGCCAGGCGTCGCGGACCCGGGGTGATCCGAACGACACCCCCTGGGTCAGCCGAAGACCACGCAGGACGCCGCCGGGACCCTCACCGAGCCGCCCCGCCGCGGCACACCCGTGTCCGGGTCGACCGCGAACCAGGTCACGTCCCCGGAGCGCTCGTTCGCGGCGTACAGGAAGCGTCCCGAGGGGTCGAGGGCCAGCGCGCGTGGCCAGGTGCCCCCGCAGGGCACCGTGGCGACCAGCCGCAGCCCTTCGCCCACCGCGTCGGGCGTGAGCACGGAGACGACGTCCGGGCCGCGCGTGGCGGTCCACACGAAGCGGCCGTCGGGCGACACCACGATGCCCGAGGGGTACGCGTCACCGTCCGGGACACCCGACAGCACCGGCGTCTCACCGACGGGCCGCAGCGAGCCCTCCGCCGCGTTCCAGCGGCAGACCGTGACGGTGGGCGCCAGTTCGTTGAGTACGTACGCGTGTTCGCCGCGCGGATGGAAGGCGAGGTGGCGGGGCCCGGAGCCGGGCCGCAGCGCGATCTCGCGGTGCAGCGTGAGCCTGCCGCCGTCCAGGGCGCAGATCCGCACGGAGTCCGTGCCGAGGTCGACGCTCACCGCCCAGCGCCCGGTGGGGTCCGGCTGTACCTGGTGGACGTGCGGGCTCTGCTGGCGCCGGGTGTGCGGGCCCGAGCCGGTGTGCTGGAGCACGCTGGAAGCGGCGCCGGTGAATGCGCCGTCGCCGCGGACGGGCACGGCGGTGACGCTGCCGGAGCCGTAGTTGGCGGTCAGGACGTGTCCGGCGAAGACGCTGAGGTGCGTGGGGCCGCTGCCGCCGACCGACACCAAGGGCCCCGCCGGCTCGGGCTCGTCGCCGGTCACGCGGTACGCGGCCACCGCGCCATCGGCCGTCTCGCTGACCGCGTAGAGCATGTCCCGCGCGGGCGACAGAGCGAGGTACGAGGGGTCGGGTACGCCGTCCACCGCACTCAGGACGGTCAGCGCGCCGCTGGTGCGGTGCACGGCCGCGGTGAGGACACCCAGGCCTCCCGCCGCCGTGAACGAGCCGATGAACGCCCGCTGTTCCCGCCCGCCGCCGTCTGCCACTGTCGTCCCCTCTCGGTCCTGCGCTGTTCGGCGCCGACGGTAGCAGTGGATGATCTGTGGTCCGGACCAGAAGACCGCGAGCCTCGCCGCGTACCTCGCGGGCGCGGTCGGTCAAGCAGGGCGGGGCCGAGCAGGGCACGGTCGAACAGGGCGGTGCCGCCGTGCGCCGAGCAGCCCGTACAGCAAACCGGCGATCACGGTGACCATGCGCCGGTGTCGATCGCTTCAGCGCCGTACGTCACGCACGGACCAGTCTCGACTCCTGGGAGTGGCGCAGCGGCGCGGCGAGTTCGTCCAGTGCCCGTTCCAACCCGTGAACGTGCGCGAGTGCCGGTTCTTCCGTCGGAAGCGCGGCCGACCGAGCGTTCACCGGGATCACGGCCCACGGACTCGCCGGTGAGGTGAGCGCCTCGACGGCCCTCTCGACTCGCTCGCACGCGGCGGTGAGTCGGGCATCCCAGGAAGCCACGGGATCCGAGGCGATGACGGCCAGTCCACGCACTTCGTGAGCGCAGCTGTCCAGTGCGGCAAGGACTTGACGTGCCCGTCGGCCACGGGCGCGCATCGGGTTGAGCGGGTGGACCAGGGGCACGACGGAGAGCCGGACCTTGCTCAGCAGTAGCTCCAGTTCCGCGACGCGTGCGGCCGGGTCGGCGGTGGTGGAGCCCTGCAGGCGGGTCGCCGCCTCGGCCGTGCAGGCATGGACACAGCGGAGGGCCCGCGCTATCCAGGCGTCCGTGGTGGCATGGGTGGTGATGGGCAGCACGAACAGGACGGCCAGCGCGGCACCGATGGCGCCGACTCCGGTCTCCGCCAGACGCAGTGCGACCAGCTGCGGATCCAGTACGCCGAGGAGCCCGTACAGCAGTTCGGCCATCACCGTCACCGCGAGCATCATCCACGTGTACGAGACCGCGGCGGTGTAGAAGATGCCGAACACGCACACGGCGACAAGGGCGGCGGTGGGGAGGGGCGCACCCTGCAGCGGAATGACGACCGCCACCCCGAGGCCGATGCCGAGCACCGTGCCCAGAACCCGACGGAAACCTCGGATCAGGGTCTCTCCTCGTGACGTGGTGTTCACGAAGATCCACCATGTGGCGCCGACGGCCCAGTACCAGCGCTCCTGGGACAGCAACTGGCCCGCCGGCAGGGCGAAGGCGGCAGCGGCGGTTGCCTGGACCGCCTGGCGGCTGGTCGGCCGAGCCAGGCCCCTGCCGGACGGCGGGGCGGGTGTCGCGGCGGGCGGCAGCCGACGTTCGTAGCACCAGAGGCCGAACCGGACCGTCGAGGAAGCGGCCAGGGACAGCAGTACGGCGGTGTACAGCTCCGGCAGCTGCCCAGGCACCGCGTGGAGGAACTGCGTCACGAAGAAGGCCATGAACGCGAACACGCCGAGTGAGTGACCGCGCGGCCCCCAGCGTCGGGCGTACACCCCCACGCCCACCACGGCGAGGCAGAAAAGGCCCCTCGCCACCGGATGGTCGTGCAGGCCGGCCGCGAGGGTCAGCACCGGGAGGCCCACGACGGGCAGCAGCGCGGTCGTGGCCATCTGTCCGCGCACGGTCGCGTCGGTGACCGTGAAGAGGGCGAGCAGTGCCGCGAGGCCGCCGGTGACAGCCCCCACCAGCGAGATACCGGCGAGGCCGCACAGGGCCACCGCCAGACCGATGCCGAGGACGGCCCGGGTCGCACCGCGCAGGCGCAGCCGTCCCGGATCCGGAGCCACGAACATCTTCTTCAGCACTGTTTCCCGCCCCTTTTGCCTCGGTATGCTCCGGCGCACGAGTTCCGGCATGCAAAAGGCGCCGCGGGGACCCGCAGCGCCATCGACATGCACATCACAGCACCCTCGGACCCACTGGCTCAAGTGGCACTGGATTTGCTGGACCATTGGCTCAATCGGTCGACGGAGTGATCGCCAGGACGGAGCCAATGGACCACTGGAGTCACGTCGACGCCCCGAAATGCCGACCCAGCAGCTGACCCTGACCGCCACGGGCCCGACCTCCCGCGCCCAGACCGCGTGAACCGGCTCAGCGGTCTCGAGCCGGACTGAGCCATTGGTACAGTCGCTGAAGATCACCTCAGGCGGCAGGGAGACCGACGAACCGTGGCCGTGGACGAGCTCGACACCCGCATCCTGCGGCTGCTCCTGGAGCAGCCCCGCACCAGCGTGCGCGAGTACGCCCGTACGCTCGGCGTCGCCCGTGGCACCCTGCAGGCCCGGCTCGACCGGCTGGAGCGGGACGGCGTGATCACCGGTACCGGCCCTTCACTGTCCCCCGCGGCGCTCGGCCACCCCGTCCTCGCCTTTGTGCACATCGAGGTCACGCAGGGCCATCTCGACGAGGTGGGCGCCGCGCTCGCCGCCGTGCCGGAGATCATCGAGGCGTTCTCGATCACGGGCGGCGGCGATCTGCTCACGCGGGTCGTGGCGCGCGACAACGCACACCTGGAGGATGTGATCCAGGCGCTCATCAGCATGCCCGGCGTCGTACGCACCCGCACCGAGGTGGCGCTGCGCGAGCGCGTCCCGCATCGGGTGTTGCCGCTGGTGGAGTCGATCGGCCGGGCTTCGAAAGGGTGATCGACTGCGACCGGTAGCGCCTTGGCATCCTGGACCCCATGAGCGCTCTCGGAAGTACCTCGGTCATCTTCGATCTCGACGGAACACTCGTGGACAGCGAGCCGAACTACTTCGAGGCCGGGCGTCTGACGCTCGCCGCGCAGGGCATCACGGACTTCACCTGGGACGACCACGAGCAGTACGTCGGCATCAGCACCCGGGAGACGCTCGCGCTCTTGAAGGATCGTTACGGCTTGCGAGCCCCCCTCGACACCCTGCTGGCCGACAAGAACCGCCGCTATCTGGAACTGGCCCGCGCCTCCACGCGCGTGTACCCGCAGATGCGCAAGTTCGTGGAACTGCTGGCCGGTGCGGGCGTCCCGATGGCCGTGGCCTCGGGCTCCTCGCCCGCCGCCATCGAAGCGATCCTGACGGGCACGGGCCTGGCCGCCCACCTGCCGACCGTCGTCTCGGCGGACGAGGTCGCGCACGGAAAGCCGGCCCCCGACGTCTTCCTGGAGGCGGCCCGCCGACTGGGCGCCGCCCCGGCGGACTGCGTGGTCCTCGAGGACGCCGCGCCGGGCGCCGCCGCCGCGCACGCGGCCGGGATGCGCTGCATCGCGATCCCGTACGTCGCCGCGCAGGCCGATGACCCGGCGTTCGCCGACGCCGGGCTGCTGTTGCGTGGCGGCCAGGCCGAGTTCACGGCGCGGGCCGCGTACGACTGGCTCGCGAGCTCGGCCTCGGGGTCCTGAACTTCCCGGAATGACCGTTCGGGATCCGTCGCGCAGGAGTCAGGCGGCCTCCCGCGTCCCGGCTCCTTCGGTCCCCCGGTCACCCTTGCCACGGTGAATGGGTGTCCGGGAGCCGGTCAGCGGCGCACCCGTTCCCCCCTCTCGCGTCGCGACGATCTCCGCGGCGATGGACAGGGCGGTCTCCTCGGGCGTACGGGCGCCGAGGTCGAGCCCGATCGGGGATCTGAGGCGGGCCAACTCCCGTTCGGTGAGGCCCACTTCGCGCAGTCGGCGGTCACGGTCCCGGTGAGTGCGGTACGAGCCCATGGCGCCGACGAACGCCACCGGCATCCGCAGAGCCACCTCCAGCAGCGGTACGTCGAACTTGGCGTCGTGGGTGAGCACGCACAGGACCGTGCGGTCGTCGGTCCCGGTGCGCCGGAGGTAGCGGTGCGGCCAGTCGACCACGATCTCGTCGGCCTCGGGGAAGCGGGCCCGGGTGGCGAAGACGGGGCGGGCGTCGCACACGGTCACCTGGTAGCCGAGGAACTTGCCCACGCGTACCAGCGCCGTGGCGAAGTCGACGGCCCCGAAGACGATCATGCGGGGCGGCGGCACGCTCGACTCGACGAACAGTGTCAGGCCCCCCGGGCAGCGCGCACCGTCCTCCGAGATGTCCACGGTGCCGGTGCGGCCCATGACGAGCAGAGCGCGGGCCTCGTCCACCGCCGCTCGGTCCAGGTCCGGGTGGCCGCCCAGGCCTCCTTCGTACGACCCGTCGGGGTGGACGAGCAGCGCCGTGCCGAGCAGTTCCACCGGGCCTCGGGCCACCCGGGCGACGGCCGCCGCCGCTCCCCGGGTCGCGGCCGACAGCGCCGCCGCGAACGGCGTCCGGCCCGGCGCGTTCGCGCCCACCGGCGTGACCAGGACCTCGATGTCCCCACCGCAGGTCAACCCCACCGCGAAGGCGTCCTCGTCGCTGTAGCCGAATCGTTCGAGCACCGTCCGGCCGTCCTCGAGTGCCTGGACGCAACTGTCGTACACAGCGCCTTCCACGCAACCGCCGGAGACCGAGCCGATGGCCGTGCCTCGGCTGTCGACCGCCAGGGCGGCGCCGGGACCGCGCGGTGCGCTGCCGCCGACGCTCACAACGGTGGCGACGGCGAAGTCCCGGCCCTCCTCGACCCACCGGTGCAGCTCATCGGCGATGTCAAGCATCCCGGTCTCCGTCCACGCCCGCGAGGTCCGTACCCGCGAGCAGCACGCGGTCGGGGCGGATCGGCAGGTTCCGGTGGCGTACGCCGGTGGCGTGCCAGACCGCGTTGGCGACCGCCGCCGCGGCTCCGACGACCCCGATCTCGCCGATGCCCTTGATGCCGACCGGGTCGTCCGGGTCCGGGTCGTCCACCCAGTCCGCCTCGATGTGCGGTACGTCGGCATGGGCGGCGAAGTGGTAACCCGCCAGGTCGGCGCCGACATGGCCGCCCGTGGCCCGGTCCCTGACCGCCTCCTCGTGCAGCGCCATCGACAGGCCCCAGACCATCCCGCCGATGAACTGCCCGCGTGCGGTCAGTGGGTTGACGATCCGGCCCGCGGCGAAGATGCCGAGCATCCGCCGCACCCGCACCTCCCCGCTGGTGACATCCACGGCGACCTCGGCGAACTGCGCCCCGAAGGCGTGCCGTTCCTTCTGCGTCAGCGCGCCGACGGCCTGGGAGGTGTCCGACCGTGTGGTGATCCCCTCCGGCGGAATCGCGCCGCCCAGGGCGAGCCGCTCTCGCAGTTCACCTGCCGCGACCCTGATCGCCCAGCCCCAGGAACGGGTGCCCATCGAGCCGCCGGCGAGCATCGCGAAGCCGAAGTCGCTGTCCGCGATCCGCATCCGGATCCGCTCCGGCTCGACCTCCAGCGCGTCCGCGGCGATCACGGTCAGCGCGGTCCGCGCCCCGGTCCCGATGTCCGCCGCGGTGATCCGTACGGTGAAGGTGCCGTCCGCCTCGGCCGTCACGGCCGCCGTGGACGGGGCGGACAGGGTCGGGAAGGTGGACGCGGCCGTACCGGTCCCCAGCAGCCAGCGCCCTTCGCGGCGGATGCCGGGGCGCGGGTCGCGGCCCGTCCAGCCGAACCTGTCGGCCCCCTCCTGGAAGCACGCGAGCAGCTTGCGACTGCTGAACGGCAGCCCGGAGACGGGCCCGACGTCCGGTTCGTTGCGGGCGCGCAGCGCGATCGGGTCGATGCCGCACTTCTCGGCGAGTTCGTCGAGGGCGGACTCCAGCGCGAAGGAACCCGGTGCCTCGCCCGGGGCGCGCATCCAGCTCGGGGTCGGCACATCGAGCCGTACGACGCGGCTGACCGTGTGGTGTGCGTCGGCGGCGTACATCGCCCGCCCGTACTCGGCGCTCCGCTCGACGAATTCATGGACCGTCGAGGTGAGGCAGTCCGCCTGGTGGTCGAACGCGCGCAGTCGGCCGTCGGCGTCGGCACCGAGCCTGACCCGCTGGGCGGTGGGGCTTCGGTAGCCGACGAGCGAGAACATCTGACGGCGGGTCAGCACGACGCGTACGGGGCGTTGGAGGACCGTGGCCGCCATGGCGGCGAGGACCGAGTGCGGGCGGGTGGCTTTCGATCCGAAGCCGCCACCGACGTGCTCGGAGCGCACCCGTACCGACTGCGGGTCGAGGGAGAAGAGGTTCGCGAGCTCGTCCGCCACGAACCGGCTGCCCTGGTTGGAGTCGACGACCTCCAGGCGGCCACCGTCCCAGCGCGCCATCGCGGCATGCGGCTCCATCGGAC
Source organism: Streptomyces sp. SD15 (assembly GCF_054462255.1). Classification (NCBI taxonomy): domain Bacteria; kingdom Bacillati; phylum Actinomycetota; class Actinomycetes; order Kitasatosporales; family Streptomycetaceae; genus Streptomyces; species Streptomyces sp. SD15. The sequence goes on from NZ_JBTLMO010000005.1 coordinate 128,033, forward strand.
TGTGGTGCTCCTCCGGAGTGCTGTACCGCGCGTCCACGACGACGGCGGAGGCGGCGAGTTCGGCCTCCAGATCCCCCTTCTGGACGGCGGGGGCGCTCTCCGTCGTGTAACTCTCGGGGCGCCCGTCGTGGAACGCGACGTCGTGCGGCTCCGCGTCGTACTGGACGACGAGCGTCTCGGCGGCCTCCCGCGCCTGCTCGGGTGTTTCGGCCACGACCAGCGCCACCGGCCAGCCGACGTACGGCACCCGGTCGTGCTGGAAGACCTGGGCGATCGGGTCGGGCGGCCCGAAGGGACCCATGTAGTTCCCGTTCAGGCGCGGGGCGTTCTCGTGGTGCAGGACGGCGAGGACTCCGGGCATCGCGAGGACCGGGGCGGACTCGACCGCGCGGATGCGGCCGCGGGCCACGGTGGACAACACCAGCCAGCCGTGGGCGAGTTCGGCGTAGGGGACCTCGCCCGCATAACGGGCCGCGCCGGTGACCTTGTCGCGGCCCTCCACCCGGGTGCGCGCCGTGCCGAGGGCTTTCGTCACCGTGGTCGTTGTCGTGGAGGTCATCGGGCGGCCTCCGCTGCGAGTTCGGTCAGCGTCGCCACGACGAGATTGCGCATGAGGGGCACCTTGTATCCGTTGTGGGGCAGCGTCTTCGCGGCCGCCAGTTCGGCGTCCGCGGCGGCGGCGAAGGCCTCGGCGCTCGCCGGTCCCCCGGTCAGCTCCCGCTCGGCCGCCCGGGCCCGCCACGGCCGGGACGCCACCGCCCCGAAGGCGAGGCGCACTTCGCGTACGACACCGTCCTGGACGTCGAGCGCGGCGGCGATCGAGCCGATCGCGAACGCGTACGAGGCGCGCTCGCGCACCTTGCGGTAGCGGGAGTGGGCGGCGACCGGGGCGGCCGGCAGGGTGACGCCGGTGATCAGCGCGCCCGGCGGCAGGGCGGTCTCCACATGGGGAGTGTCGCCCACCGGCAGATAGAACTCCGCGAGCGGCAACTCGCCCGGCCCGTCCACCGTTTCGTACCGCACCACGGCGTCGAAGACGGTGAGTGCCACGGCCATGTCCGAGGGGTGCGTGGCCACGCAGTGCGCGGAGGCCCCGAGGACGGCGTGGTTGTGGTGCTCGCCGTCGACAGCGGGGCAACCGCTGCCGGGGACACGCTTGTTGCAGGGCTTCGCCAGGTCGGTGAAGTAGCCGCAGCGGGTGCGCTGGAGCAGGTTCCCGCCGACCGTGGCCATGTTGCGCAGCTGCCCGGAGGCGCCGGCCAGGACGGCCTGCGTCAACGCCGGGTAGTGACGCCGGACTTCGGGATGGGCGGCGAGGTCGCTGTTGGTGACGGTCGCGCCGATCCGCAGCCCGCCGCCCTTCACGGACTCGACCCGGTCGAGGGGAAGTTCGCGTACGTCGACGAGGAGCGCGGGCCGCTCCACCCCGCTCTTCATCAGGTCGACGAGATTGGTACCGCCACCGAGACAGCGCGCGTCGGGGTCGGCGCCCAGCAGGGCGACCGCGCCGGACACGTCGAAGGCGCGCTCGTAGCCGAACTCCCTCATGCCGCCACCTCCTCGGCATCGGCCCTCTGTGTCTGCGCCGCTTGCGCCACGGCCTGGACGATCGACACATACGCGCCGCAGCGGCACAGGTTGCCGCTCATCCGCTCACGGATCTCCTCGGCGGTGAGCGGTGGCGGTCCCGCTTCGGGCCGGACATCGTCGGTGACGGCGCTCGGCCAGCCCGCCGCGTGCTCCTCGATCACCCCGAGGGCCGAACAGATCTGCCCCGGTGTGCAGTAGCCGCACTGGTAGCCGTCGAGATCGAGGAAGGCCTGCTGCACGGGATGCAGCCGCTCACCGTCCGCCACGCCTTCGATGGTGGTGATCGCGCGGCCCTCGGCGGCGACCGCGAGTTGCAGACAGGAGACGGCCCGGCGCCCGTCGAGCAGCACCGTGCAGGCACCGCACTGGCCCTGATCACAGCCCTTTTTGGTACCGGTGAGATCGAGATGCTCGCGCAGCGCGTCGAGCAGGGTGGTGCGATGGTCGACGGGCAGCGTGTGCTTCTCGCCATTGATGTTCAGGGTGATGGCGCTGGACGTCGATGGGGCCATGGTCAGCCTTCTTTCGCGTTTGCGGTGCGCGTCGAAGTCGAACGGGAGATAAGGCCTAAAAATCTGCACGGTGCGGGACAATGCGGTCGGCGATCAGTTCCGGCCATCCACATGGAACGCCTCAGCCGCTAGAGTGAGCTCTAAGCGGACAGCTGTCCGCTATCAATGAACCTAACGGACAGCTGTCCGCTTAGCAAGGGCGGCCCCGCCATGATTCCGACAGGAGCCCCGCAGGATTCCGGCAGGAGCCCGCAGGATTCCGGCAGGATTCCGGCCGTCGATCCGGATGGAGGACGAGTGCGGCAGAAGAAGGAAGCCCCCCTGCGCTCGGACGCACAACGCAATCGTGAGCGCATCCTCGAAGTGGCCCTGGTGGAACTGACCCAGACGGCGGACATCCCGCTCAGCGTCATCGCGAAGAAGGCGGGCGTCGGACAGGGCACGTTCTACCGCAACTTCCCCCACCGCGAGGCACTCGTCCTGGAGGTCTACCGCTACGAGATGCAGCAGGTCGCCGACACCGCGGCCCAACTGTTGGAGACCCGCGCGCCGGACCAGGCCCTGCGGGAGTGGATGGCCCGCCTCGCCCAGTACGCCATGGCCAAGGCGGGCCTGGCCGACGCGTTGCGCACGTCCACCACCGCCACCGCCGCGCGCGGCACCCTGGCCAAACTGGGACACGGTCCGATCCAGTCGGCCGTCACGCTCCTGCTGAAGGCGAACGAGGAGGCGGGCACCATCCGCCCGGGATACACCTCCGACGACTTCGTCCTCGCCATCGCCGGTCTCTGGCAGCTCGACCCGCACGGCGACTGGCAGACCCGCGCCGCCCGACTCCTGGACCTCGTCATGGACGGGCTGCGCGCGGGCGCCCCGGGACCCGGTCCCGCCGGAGCGCGTTGAACCGCACTCCGGCGGGGAGGCATCAGCGCCGCACCAGCAGGGCGTGCGCGGCGGCCGGCGAGGCGACCAGCTCGGCGACCCGATAGCCGTCGATCCCGTCCCCCAGGTTCTCGAACAGACGCTCGCCCCTGCCGAGGAGCCTCGGGACGACGGCCAGGTGCAGTTCGTCGACCAGCCCGGCCCGCAGATACCGCTGGACGGTGGCCGGGCCGCCGCCGAGGCGCACGTCCCGGCCCGCCGCCGCCTCGTACGCCCGCTCCAGCACCGTCTCGATGGGCTCGTCGGTGAAGTGGAACGCGGTCCCACCCTCCATCGTCAGCGACGGTCGCAGGTGGTGCGTGTGCACGAACACGTCGTTGTGGTACGGCGGGTTGTCGCCCCACCAGCCCTTCCACGACTCGTCCTGCCAGGGTCCGCGCTGGGGGCCGAACATGTTGCGCCCCATGATGGTGGCGCCGATGTTCTCCTCACTGCGCTCGACATACTCGACATCGATCCCGGTCTTTCCGTCCACGCGGTCCCGCATCGCGGCGAACATCCACTCGTGCATGCCCTCGAAGCCCTCGCCGAGCGGGTGCTCCAGGCGCTGATTCGGGCCGGCGGCGAAGCCGTCCAGCGAGACGGTGAGGTTGTGTACGCGCAGCTTGGGCATGGCCGTACTCCTTGGGTTTTCGTTGACCCTGCTCTCACCCCTGCGTCGAACTGTGGACGGCCGAATCGACACTCTCCCGCGAGACGTAGGTGGCCCGGTCGAAGTCCGCGTGGTGGCCCTGACCGTTGAGATCCCACACCCACATGCCGACGAACGCGCCGGTGAAGCCGAGGGAGCGGATCTCGTCGCCGTCGAACTCCTCGGCGTGCTCGTCGGACAGCACGGTCGCGTCGAGCGGGGGGCCGAAGGGCTGCCAGCCTGTGTCTGTGTGAAGGCGGAAACTCAGGACCGGTCCCTCGAAGTCCAGCCCGAGGCGCACGCGTGCGGCGTCCACTGCCTGGTGTGCGGCGTCGACCGTGGTGCGGCCCCGGTCGCAGGCGGCCAGGCGGACCACGGCACTGCCGTCGTCGTCCGCGGTGACGTACAGGAAGTACCAGTTCCGGGTGTTGTAGTACGCCGTGATCCCGGCCAGGTGCTGAAATCCCCGCGGCTGGTACTCCATCACGGCCTCGAAGGAGCAGCGCGCGGCGGTCACTCTGCGGGCCACCAGGCTCGGGCCGACCAGACTCCGCGGCGAACGGCCCCCACGCACCCGGAGATGCGAAGGACGCTCTGTCAGCGAGAGCCAGTCGGGCGACGCGGGGCGACGCAGGGTCGACCAGTGCGGGCCGAGCTCGGAGAGCTCGAAGCCGTCCTCGGCTCCTTCGTGCTCGCGAGCGTCCCGTCCCGTCTCCTCCGGCCACTGCCCGTCCTCTGCCGCGGGGGCCACGTCGGGGCCGGGTACGTGCAGTTGGGGCAGGCCGGTCTCGATGCGCGGCCAGCCGTCGCGCGTCCAGATCACGGGAGCCAGCGCGGTCTCCCGGCCCAGCACGCAGGGACCGTGGGTGCCGATGGGTCGGGCGGCGAGGTAGGCGAGGTACCACTGGCCGGATGCCGTCCGTACGAGACTGCCGTGTCCGGCCTTCTGCAGGGGCAGTTCGGGGTGGTCGCGTGCGGTGAGCAGCGGACCGTGCGGGTCGCGCTCGTAGGGCCCGGCCAGTGAACGGGAGCGGGCCACCGTGACCTGGTGCTGGTAGCCCGTGCCGCCGTCCGCGGTGATCAGGTAGTACCACGATCCACGGCGGTAGAGGTTGGGGCCCTCGATCCAGCCGGCCCCGGGCGCCAGCGCGATGGTGACGGGCTCACCGACCAGGCGGCGGGCGGTGCGGTCGTAACGGGTGGCCTCCAGCCCGGCCGAGCCTCCGTGTCCGGGGCGCCAGTCGTGGACCAGGTTCAGCAGCCAGCTGTCTGGGCCGTCGTGGAAGAGGGAGGCGTCGAACCCGCGTGAGTGCAGCACGACCGGTTCGGACCACGGCCCGTCGATCGAGGGCGCGGTCACCAGGTGGTTGGGGCAGTCGGTGAAGCCGCCGGCGTACGTCGACACGTTCGCGTAGACGAGGTGGAACAGGCCGTCGGCATGGCTCAGGTTCGGGGCCCAGACACCGCCCGAGTCCGGACAGCCCGTCAGGTCCAGCAGTGCGCCGCTGTCGAGCGCGCCGCCCAACGGCCGCCAGTTCACCAGGTCCCGGGAGGTGTGCAGCCGGACGCCCGGATACCACTCGAACGTCGAGGTGGCGAGATAGAAGTCATGGTCGACGCGCAGCACTGACGGATCCGGATGTGATCCCGGCAGGACCGGGTTGCGGATGACAGGGGTGTGGTTCACCTGCGTACGTCATCTCCCTCGTGAGCGATCCGCCCGGCGCCCGGTTGTGGGCGGCGGGTGCAAGGCCGAGCGCGTCGACGCGCTCGGCCCACGCGTCGACGTCCACAAGGTAATCGACCTCGGTCCGGAAGATCGCCGCCGAGCCGATGGTGTAACCCGCTACACCATCGGTTCGGGGGTGCGCTCTCTCGTGGCGGCGAGCCGGCGCCGGGATCGTTGATCCCGGAAGACCGGGGCCACCGACAGCGGAGGCGGCCCCGCCGCGCCGGACCCGTGGGGACGGGGAACGGCGCCGTCCCGGACCCGGCGGCCCCACTCCCCCATTTCGCCGCCGGGCCCGAGGACGGACACCGGCCGACAACGCCTCACACCCGCGCTGGGACCGCACAGGACCCGCAGGGACCGCACAGGACCCGCAGGGATCCACCGGCCTCGCACCCGGCGACGTGACCTTCCTCCATCACTCAAAGGCTCGTGACGCCTGCTCCGGTTCGTGACGCCCGCTCCGGGTCGTGACCCCCTGCTGCGGGAAGGAGCCTGCGGGCCTATGCGCCGCTTGCCTTGAGCATGTCCTCACGCTCGACGAGCTTCACCCGCTCGCGGCCCTGGGGTTCGCCCAGCGCCTTCTCCGCCGCGTCCAGCCGGTACCAGCCGTCCCACGTGGTGAAGCGGACGTTCCGCTCGCTGAGGAACGCGTCCACGGCCTCCGGGTCGGGCGAGGTGGGGGTGTGCAGACGGCTGTTCGCGTGGTCGTCCAACAGGTTGGCGACCGTCTCGTTGGCGTCGCCCTTGGTGTGGCCGATCAGACCCACCGGTCCGCGCCGGATCCAGCCGGTGACGTACGTGGACTGCAGGTGCTCGCCGGTCTCCTCGATCACCCGGCCGCCCTTGTCGGGGACGGTGCCCGACTCGACGTCCCAGGGCAGCTTGGGAAGCTTGTCGGACAGGTAACCGACGGCGCGGTACACGGCGCCGAGGTCCCAGTCCTTGAACTCGCCGGTGCCCTTGACATTGCCGGTGCCGTCGAGGGCGGTGCGCTCGGTGCGCAGGCCGACGACCTTGCCGTCCTCGCCGAGGATCTCGGTCGGCGACTCGAAGAAGTGCAGAAACAGCTTGTGCGGACGGTTGCCGACGTCGCGGATGGCCCAGTTCTCCAGGGTCTTGGCGACCATGTCGGTCTGCTTCTCGCCACGCCGGGCCGCGATCGAGCCCTCGTCGTAGTCGATGTCCTCGGGGTCGACGATGACCTCGATGTTCAGGGAGTGGTCCAGCTCCCGCAGCTCCATCGGGCTGAACTTCGCCTGCGCCGGGCCACGGCGGCCGAAGACGTGGACCTCCAGCGCCTTGTTGGCCTTGAGGCCGTCGTACACGTTCGGCGGGATCTCGGTCGGCAGCAACTCGTCCGCGGTCTTGGCCAGGATGCGTGCCACGTCGAGGGCGACATTGCCGACGCCGAGGACGGCGACCTTCTCCGCTTCGAGCGGCCAGGTCCGCGGCACGTCCGGGTGTCCGTCGTACCAGGAGACGAAGTCCGCCGCGCCGTAGGAGCCGTCGAGGTCGATGCCGGGTATGTCGAGCGCCCGGTCGGCCGTCGCGCCCGTGGAGAAGATCACCGCGTCGTAGAAGGCGCGCAGGTCGTCCAGGTTGATGTCGCCCGGGTAGTCGACGTTGCCGAAGAGGCGGACCTGAGGCTTGTCGAGCACCTGGTTCAGGGCCTTGACGATGCCCTTGATCCGCGGGTGGTCGGGGGCGACGCCGTAGCGGATCAGGCCGAACGGGGCCGGCATCCGCTCGAAGAGGTCGATGGACACGCCGGGCTCGATGGCCACTGCGGACTTCAGCAGCGCGTCGGCGGCGTAGATTCCGGCGGGGCCGGCTCCGACAATGGCTACCCGCAGAGGGCGAGGCATGATCAGGTTCCCTTCGAGGGGTGGCAGGGGGACTCGCCCGGAAGCCTAAACTAAGGCAAACCTAAGTCGGTAGGCGGGGTCGATCTATGACCTCATAAGGCCGACTTATGAGTCGGCCCGGGCCGGACGACATCGATATCGATATCGCGCTGGACAGCGCCTGTGGGGCCTCGACTGTGTCCACTTCCGTGATCCGCAGATCGACGCGGGAGTCCTCCTGGAAGGCGGCCAGGGGGAGCCCAGGGTGTCCGTAGCTCGCCGGGAGCTACGGCCTGGACGACATGGCCCGCCGTCAGGACGAGGCGGCCGGTGAGGGGGTAGCCGCTGCCGCGGACCTGGTCGTCCGCCGTGGTGATGGCGACGAGACGGTCGTGGCCGGGGTGACGGGGAGTGCTCATCGGACGATGCGGCCGGCCGGAGTCGGTGTGGTTCCTGCCCGCCACGATGCTGGACGGATCGCGGGGCAACCGGGAGAAACGTTGTTTACTTCCCTGCAACCACTCATTGGATCCAAATACCTAAAGTGTGGATCCTTGACGGCCGACTCTCCGGAAAGGTCCCGATCAGACCATGCCCATGCGCCCGCGCCCCCATCCGGACCACTCGTGACACGGCGCGGCGTGCGGCGGATCGTGCCGCTGCTGCTCGGCTGGGAGGAACTCCCCAAGTCGGTCTCCGTGCACGGCGCCCCGTACGAGGAGCGGCTGCGCGAACCGGTACCCGCGGTCCTCCTGGAGTGCGACGGCGGCTGGCTGCTGCTCGACACCGGCTTCAACACGGCACTGATCCGGGACCCTTCGCTGCGACGCCGCTTCTACGGCTCCCCTGCCTACCGGCCCATCCTGCCGGGCCCCGGCGAGCCGCTGGAAGAAGCCCTCGATGCGGCCGACGTCGCGATGGACGCGATCCAGGCGGTGGCCGTCAGCCATCTGCACGCGGACCACGCGGGCGGGCTGAAGCACTTCGCGGGCCGGGTGCCGGTGCATGTGCAGCGTGCGGAGCTGGCCTACGGCCTCTCGGGGCGACCGGAGGTGGAGCGCAACTCGATCTTCCGGGTCGACTTCGACGATCCCCGCATCGACTGGCGCCAGGCCGAGGGCGATGTGGAGATCGCCCCCGGGGTGACGGCCGTACTGACCGCCGGACACACCCCGGGACACCAGAGCTTCGTAGTGGACCTCGCGGACGGCGGCGGCTTCGTGTTCGCGTTCGACGCCGCCGACCTCACCGAGAACATCGAGCACGAGCGTCCCATCGGTGCCTTCATCGGGGTCGATGCGGAGCAGACCGTACAGAACATCCGTCGGCTCAAGCGCATCGCAGCCGAGCGCGGATACGAACTGATCCCCGGTCATGACCCCGCTGTCTGGCCCAAGTTGATGCAGCGCCGGTTCACACGCCTTTAACTCCCGGGACACGAGGACGATTTCGTTACCGCTGAGCATACTTTTGGATCCAATCCAGCACACATTAGATCCATTATCCGAGGATCGGTGCCCAAGGAGGCCCACATGCCGGACCAGTCCCATGGATCGCTCCCGCCCGGCTCCATCCCGTCCGAGGTCTCGCGCCGCACCATGCTCCGGGGCGCCGGGCTCCTCGGAGTGGGAGTCGGCTTCGGGCTCCCCGCCCTGCTGAGCGCCTGCGGCGCCGCGGCCGACGACGCCCAGGGAAGCGGCGCGGGCGGCACCCTGACCCTCGCCATCGACGCCACCAGCGCCGTCAACGACCCGGCCTTCTACACCTCGCTGGGCGACTGGATGGCCGTCGACTGCATCTGCCGTGGACTGACCTTCATCTCCTTCGACACCAACGAGCCCACGCCCGACCTCGCCAAGAGCTGGAAAATCTCCGACGACCTGCTGACCTACACCTTCACCCTGCGCGAAGGCGTCAAGTTCCACGACGGCACCACCCTGACCTCCGCCGACGTCCTGGCCAGCCTCGGCCGGCAGTTCGACCCCGAGGACAAGACCCTCCCCAAGGGCGGCACCCGGCCGCTGGCGAGCCTCGGCACGAACGTCGCCTCGCTGACCGCCGAGGACGACCTCACCGTGAAGATGGTCCTCAAGCAGCCCGACCGGACCGTGCTCGGCCGACTGTCCGACATCGGCGGCCGCATCATCTCCAAGGCCGCCCTGGAGAAGTACGGCGCCGACATCGGCAAGCACCTCGTCGGCACCGGCCCCTTCGCCTTCTCCTCCGCCACCTCCGGCCAGGCCATCACCCTGGAGGCCTTCGACGGCTTCCGGCTCGGCAGACCGCCCATCGACCGGCTGGTGCTGCGTCAGGTCCAGGACCCGTCGGCCATCGTCAGCTCGCTGCTCAGCGGCGACGTGTCGGCGACCCAGTTCACGCCGTACTCCGCGGCCGACCAACTGCGGGGCGACGACTCGGTCACCGTCTACGACACCCCCCACAACGCCGACGCGATCATGATGATCGACGCCCGGCGCATCCCCGAGCTCAAGGTGCGCAAGGCCATCAACCTCGCTGTCGACCGCAAGGCCATCCTCAGCCAGGCGTTCTTCGGCATGGGCAGCGAGCCGAAGGGCTACACCATCCCGCCCGCCCAGAACGGCTACGACACCGCGCTCGCCGACCTCAGCACCCAGAACGCCGCCCAGGCGAAGCGGCTCGTCGCCGAGGCCGGTGCCGAAGGCCGCACCATCCGGATCATGGCGGCCAGTGACTCGTGGCACCCGAAGGCCGCACAGATCATCGCGCAGAACCTCGCCGACGTCGGGTTCAAGGTGACGACCACCTCCGTCGACCCGGCCACGTACTTCAGCCGCCTCCTCGACCCGGACGACGAGTACCACGACCTGATGATCTGGGAACGCAACACGTACGTCCCCGACGCCAACGACATGGTCGGCGCCATGGCCAGCCCCACCGGCATCTACGGCTCCAAGATCACCGGCATGGACACCCTCGACGGCGTCGACTCGCTCGCGGCCGACCTGTTCGCGGCCAAGAACCTCCCGGACGGCAAGAAGCGCACCGCCGCCTACACCAAGATCCAGCGGCGCTGGGCGGAGGAGTACATGGTGCTGTCGATGCTGGCCTGCTTCACCAACCTCGTCGTCAGTGGCTCGCAGGTGAAGGACATGAACACCAGCGCGCTGGCCAACCACCGGTGTTACATGGAGAAGGCCAGTGTCTGACGCGGCGGTCGCGGCAGGCGCCACAGGCGCGGGCCGGCCGTCCGTCGTGGCCGCCCTGCACCGCCGTCGGCCGGCCCGGTCCTGGCCGGCCGTGCTGTCCTGGTTCGTCCTGGCCGCCGTACTCCTCGTCGCCGCCGTCGGCCCCCTCCTCGTCCAGTCCGACCCGCTGCGCCAGACCCCGTCGGCGCTGTTGCCGTTCGGCTCCCCGGGTCATCCGCTCGGCACGGACGACCTGGGCCGCGACGAGCTGGCCCGGCTGATGCACGGGGCGCGCCCCCTGCTGCTGGTGTCGTTCGCGGCGACCGCGCTGGCCGCCGTCGTGGGCACCGGAATCGGGCTCGTCGCCGGGTATGCGGGCGATGTCGTCGAGCAGGCCCTGATGCGGCTCGTCGACCTGGCCCTGGCCTTCCCCTCCATCCTGCTCGTCATCCTGCTGGTGGCGGCCGCCGGGCCCGGCACGGTCAGCCTGATCGTCGGCATCGGTGCCTCCCTCGCGCCCGGCCTGGCACGGCTGGCCCGCGCGCTGACGGCGCGTGAGGCGGCCCGTGACTACGTCGTCGCCTGTCGGCTGGGCGGCACGCGCACCGCGCGCATCCTCGTGCGGGAACTGCTGCCGAACATCGCCGGACCGATGCTCGCCCAGGTCGTCATGACGCTGTCGATCGCGGCCGGCTTCGCCGCCGGACTGTCCTACATCGGCCTGGGCATCCAACCGCCGACGCCCGACTGGGGATACATGGTCCAAGCGGGACAGGAGTTCCTCTACTCCGCGCCCCGGTTGGTCGTCCTGCCCGCGACGCTCACCCTGCTGTTCGTCGTCGCCTGCAACTTCGTGGGCGACGACCTGCGCGACGCGCTCGATCCGCGGGGGACGGCATGAGTACGTCCACCGGCGCACCCCCGATTCAACTGCCGAAGTGGGCCACGGGCACCGCCCTGTTGGTGGTACGGCGACTCGCGGTCATCCCCGTCGTGTTGTTCGCGCTGGCCACCCTGGTGTTCCTCGCGATACGCCTGCTGCCCGGCTCGCCCGCGACCTCGCTCTCGGCGGGCGGCGGCGACCTGTCCGCCGTCGAGGTGTCCGCGAACGAGGAACGCGTCACCAAGGCACTCGGGCTGGACCAGCCACTGCTGACGCAGTACGGCGATTTCCTGAATGACCTCGTCCATCTACGGCTCGGGGACTCGTTCTTCGGGTCCAACAGCGTGCTCGGCCTGCTCGGGGACGCTCTCCCGGCGACGATCGAACTGACACTCGCGGCGATGACGATCGCGGTCCTGCTCGGAGTCGCCACCGGGGTGATCGCCGCACTGCGCAAGGGCAGTTGGATCGACACCTCGACCCGGGTCGTGGCCACGGTGAGCTTCTCGCTGCCCTGGTTCGCGCTCGGTGTGCTCGCCATCGTCGTGTTCGGCGTGTGGCTGCGCTGGCTGCCGGTCCTTGGGCGGCTGCCCAGCTCGCTCGACTACCACCCGACCACCAACTTCGTCCTGCTGGACGCGATCCTGCAGAACCGCCCCGAGCTGGTGTGGCCCTGGATCGAGCACCTGATCCTGCCCGCCGTCACGCTGGCGCTGTCGATGGCCGGGTTCATCACCCGCATCGTGCGCGCCTCGGTCCTGGAGGTGCTCGGCGACGACTTCGTACGCACCGCGCGTATGAAGGGCCTCGGCGAAGGAGCGGTGATCCGCCGGCATGTGCTGCGCAACGCCTGGCTGCCCATCGTGACGGTGCTGGGGCTCCAGTTCGGCTCCCTGCTGGGCGGCTCGGTGATCACCGAGACGGTCTTCTCGTACGCGGGCGTCGGCCGGCTGCTGGTGCAGGGCGTCCTCCAGCGCGACTACCCCGTCGTACAGGGCGCCGCTCTCGCCATCGCCCTCCTGTTCACCCTGGTCAACCACGCGGTGGACCTGTTCTACACGGTCCTCGACCCGCGCATACGGAAAGGATGAGCCGCATGGACATCGTGCTGGTCCACGGCGCCGGCGGACGGCCGACGACCTGGTCGGCGGTGGAGCCCCTGCTCACCGCCCTCGGTCACCGGCTGTTCACCGTCACCAACCCGATGACCTCGCTGGAGGACGACGTCGCCCACACCGCGGAAGCCGTCGCGGAGACAGCCGGGCCCGTACTGCTGGCCGGGCACTCCTACGGCGGCGCGGTCATCAGCAACGTCGGCCGCCACCCGCGGGTCAAGGGCCTCGTCTACATCGCCGCGTTCGGGCCCGACGAGGGCGAGACGGTCAACGAGATCGTCGAACGGTACGAAGAGGCCGAGATCTCCAAGTACATGCGGCGCGGTCCGAACGGCGAGTGGAAGTCCGAGCCCAGCCCGGAGTTCTGGGCCGAGATCGGACCCGACCTCTCCGCCGAGCAGCGGGCCGTGGTGGAGGCCGAGGGCCGCAAGGCGGAGAACCTCATCTTCACCCAGCCCAGCGGGGTGCCCGCCTGGCGCACCCTGCCCAGCTGGTACCTGGTCGCCGACGACGACCGCACCCTGCGCCCCGAGATCCAGCGGGACATGGCCGCCCGGATGAAAGCCACCGTCGAGCACGTGCCCGGAAGCCACTACACGACGCTCGTGTGGCCGCAGCGCGTCGCCGACCTGATCCACACGGCCGCGGTGGCCGTGAGCTCATGACGGCTGCGCTCGCACACGCCCCCGAGCGTGTCACGCCCGCGACCGTGCTGGACATCCACGACCTGCGCGTGGGATTCGACGTACCGGCGGGCCGCCTGCCGGCCGTGGACGGCGTGGATCTGACCCTGCGGCAGGGCGAACTCCTGGCGCTGGTCGGTGAGTCGGGGTCCGGCAAGTCCGCCCTGGCAATGAGCCTGGTCGGCCTGAACCGCGGTCCGCGCACCCACATCAGCGGGGAAGTGGCCTTCGGCGAAAGCGATTTGGTCGCCGCCTCGGAGCGGGAGCTGCGCGAGGTCCGCGGCAAGGACATCGCGGTCGTCTTCCAGGACGCGCTGGCCGCCCTCAACCCGCTGCACCGGGCGGGCGCCCAGGTCTCCGAGATGATCCGCGCCCACCGCGACGTGCCGCGCGAGCAGGCACGGAACCGCGCCGTGGAACTGCTCGGCGAGGTCGGGATCGCCGGCCCTCAGCGCGCGGCGCGGGCCTACCCGCACCAGCTGTCCGGCGGCATGCGCCAGCGCGTGATGATCGCCATGGGCCTGGCCAACGACCCGGCCGTACTGATCGCCGACGAGCCCACCACCGCGCTGGACGTCACCATCCAGGCCCAGGTCCTCGCGGTCCTCAAGCGCGTCCAGCGCGATCACGGCACCTCCGTGCTGCTGATCACCCACGACCTGGGGGTCGTGGCCGAGGTCGCCGACCGGGTGGCCGTCATGTACGCGGGCCGGATCGTGGAGCAGGGACTGCGCGAGGAGGTGCTGTTCCGCCCCCAGCACCCGTACACGATGGGGCTGCTGGATTCCGTACCGCCGATCGACGGTCCGGTCGTACGACGGCTGCCCACCATCGCCGGCAGTCCGCTGACCGGCGTGGACCGGCCGTCCGGCTGCGCGTTCGCGCCGCGGTGTCCGTTCGTCCACGACGCGTGCGGCGAACGTCCGGCCCTGCTTCGACGGCACGGCGGCGACGGGCACGTCGACGCCTGCGTACTGCCCGGCCCGGCGCGTGCCGCGGCCCGCTCCCAGGGAGGCAGCGCATGACCGCCGCCGCACTCATCACCGCACGGCAACTGCGGGTCGAGTACCCGGGACGGGCCGGTGGCCGGGTCCGGGCGCTGCGGGACGTGGACCTCGACATCCTCCAGGGCGAGACCCTCGGCCTGGTCGGCGAGTCGGGCTGCGGGAAGTCCACGCTCGGCCGGGCCCTGCTCCGGGTGATCGAACCGTCCGCGGGCCGGATCGAGTTCGCCGGCTCGGACCTCACCCGGCTGCGCGGACGGCGGCTGCGCCGTACCCGGGCCGAGTTGCAGATGGTCTTCCAGGACCCGTTCGGTTCGCTCAATCCACGCCGCAGGATCGCCGACATCGTCGCCGAGCCGCTGCTGCGGGCGCGCGGCGCCACCCGCGCCGAGGCCGTGCGGGCCGTGGCCGAACTGCTCGACCTGGTCGGTCTCGGCGCCGAGGCCGGGGCGCGCAGGCCGCACGAGTTCTCCGGTGGGCAGCGCCAGCGCATCGGCATCGCCCGGGCGCTCGCGTCCTCACCGCGGTTCGTCGTGGCCGACGAGGCCGTCTCGGCGCTGGACGTGTCGATCCAGGCCCAGGTGCTGAACCTGCTGTCGGACCTGGTCCGTGACCGGGGTCTGACGATGCTGTTCATCTCGCACGACCTGGGCGTGGTCCGGCACATCGCCGACCGGATCGCCGTGATGTACCTGGGGCAGATCATCGAGGTCGCCTCCCGGGACGACTTCTTCTCCGGGCCCGCGCACCCCTACAGCCGGGCGCTGCTGTCCTCCGTACCGGCGCTGCGACCCGGCGAGCTGCGCGAACAGCGGCTTCTGGAGGGCGAGTTGCCCGACCCGGCGCATCCGCCCGAGGGCTGTCTGTTCCGTACCCGGTGCCCCATCGCCACGGACGAGTGCCGTACGAGCCGGCCCGAACTGCGTGAGATCACGCCGGGGCGGACCGTGCGCTGCCATCTCCCCCTGGCCTCCAGCTGATGTCCAGTTGATGTCCCGTCTGATGTCCAGCGAGTAAGGACGAAACGCATTGATCATCGACGCCTACAACACCACGCAGGACGTCCGGGGCAGGTCGGACTACCTGACCGGGGCACGCAAGGGCCAGGCCCCGCCGCCGTACACGCCGTTCGAGCCTCGTCGCATCCTCGACCGGATGGACGCCGCCGGGGTGGACATGGCGATGGTGTGCTCGCTCGCCCAGCGCATCGAGAACGACTTCATCAGCTCCCTGGTCGCCGCGCACCCGGACCGCTTCTTCGGCTTCGGGCAGGTACTGCCCCAGGCCGACGACGCGATCGACGAGATCGACCGGATGGCCGACGCCGGCCTGGTCGGCCTGAAGCTGCACCCGAGCCTGCACGGCTACCACGTCGCCGACCACGGACTGCTGGACCCGGTGTTCGAGGCCTGCGCCCGGCGCGGTCTGCTGGTCCTGGTCAACGCCCTCGACGACGCGTTCTGCGCGCCGCTGGCCATCGAGGAGATCGCCCGCGACCATCCCCAAGTGCCCACGATCATCGCGCACATGGGGGCGGTGTGGAACGTACCGGAGGCGATCATCGTGGCCGAACGGCAGCCGCACGTGTACCTGGAGACGTCGGCGACCCTGATGAGCGATGTGAAGCGCGCCTATGCGCGGCTGGGGCCCGAGAAGATCCTGATGGGCAGCGAGTGGCCGGGCTCCGACTTCGACCTGGAACGCATGAAGATCGCGAAGGCGGTCGAGGACGAGAAGGACCGGGCGCTGATCGAGGGCGGCAACATGGCCCGCCTCCTGGGGCTGCCCGCGTGAGCGCGGCAGACGTCAAGTCCGTACTCACCCCGCTGTCGATGAGCCCCGACGATGCCGAACTCCTCGCCCTGGCACAGCACTTGCTGGCCCGGGTCTGGCAGTCGGGTCGGCACGAGGTGGCGACCGCGCTGCGGACCGCGGACGGCCGCATCCACACGGGCGTCCACGTGGAGGGGTCCTGCCGACGCAGTTCGATCTGCGCCGAGGGGGTCGCCATGGGAACCGCTCGGGGCACGTTGCCCACCGACGCGGCGCTGGACATCGCGTCGATCGTCTCGGTACAGATCAAACCGGCCGGCCAGTTCCGGATCATCGCCCCGTGCGGGGTGTGCCGTGAACTGATCAGCGACTACTGCCCGGACGCCACCGTGTGGGTCACCACCGTCGACGGGAACGAACCCGTCCCGCTGCGCGCCCTCGACCTGCTGCCCGAGAAAAGCCGACGCCAGTGGTGAGCGCCACCGGCCCTGAGGAGAGGAGAGACATGTCCGGACGGACCGTACCGACGGGCCTGGACCTCACGGAACTCGCCGCACAGCTCGGCGGGACCGGAGCGCCCGTGCTGTGGGAGGAGTTCACCTGGCCGGAGGCCGAGACCACGGCCGGCCGCCAGGACGCGGTCATCATCCCCGTGGGCGCCACCGAGCAGCACGGCCCGCATCTGCCCCTGGCGGTGGACACCCGGATCTGCGAGGCGGTCGCGCACGGAGTCTCCGCCCTGACCGGTGTGCCCGTCCTGCCTCCCCTCAGCTTCGGGGTGTCCGCGTCGCACGGCGACTTCGCCGGTACGGTGGCGCTGCGCCCGGAGACCATGATCGCCGTCGTCGAGGACGTCATCGACTCGCTGTACGCCTCCGGGGTACGGCAGTTCATCCTGCTCAACGGACACATCTGGAACAACGGCGCGCTCGACGTCTCGGCCGAGAAATTGAGAGTCCGTCATCGTGACGCACGGGTACGGGCGTTGGGGTACGTGACGATGTACCCGGGTCCGGAGGTCGACGGGCACGTCACCTACGGGCGGGCGCTGATGCACGCCAACTTCTTCGAGACCTCGGTCATGTTGCACCTGGCTCCGGAGCTCGTGCGGATGGACCGGGCCACCTCCCACGTCGACGTCGACTCCTTCTGGGACTACCGCATGGACCAGGTCAGTGAGACCGGCGTGTGGGGCAGGGACGTGACCGACGCCAACCCGAAGCATGGCGGCGCGGAGTTCGACCGCTGCGTCCTGACCACCGCCCGGGCCGTTTCCGCGGCGGTCCGTGAGCCGTGGCCCGATCCGGCCCACCGGCCCGGCGGACGTGCGTGAACGACGCGAGCGACCCGACCCGCCCCGACCCAGAAGGAGAACCTCTTGGACCCCACCACCGCTCTCCCCCGGCTGCCGGACTGCGAGCCCATGCTCATCGGCGGCGAATGGACCACGGGTACCTCGCCGCGGCGGATCCCGGTGCTCGACCCCGCCACCCGTGAACAGCTCACCACCATCGCCCAGGCCGGACCCGAGGAAGTGACCGCCGCGGTCGCCGCCGCCACCGCCGCGCACCGCGACCGGCGCTGGCGCGGGCTGCCGCCCCGACGGCGCCGTGACGTGCTGCTTCGCCTCGCCGACCTGGTGGAGTGCGACGCCGAGCAACTGGCGGTCCTGGACACCCTGGACAACGGCAAGGCGATCGAGCGGGCCCGTGGTGATGTGGACCTCGGCCTCCAGGCCGTCCGCCACTTCGCCGGCACCCCGACCCGGCTGGCGGGCACCGTGCACGCCGCCGGCCCCGACCGGCATGTCTACAGCGTGCGCGAACCGGTCGGCGTGGTCGCCGCCGTACTGCCGTGGAACTTCCCCTTCATGATCGCCGCCTGGAAGATCGCCCCAGCCCTGGCCGCGGGCTGCACGGTCGTCGTGAAACCGGCCGAGCAGACCCCGCTCACCGCGCTGCGCCTGGCCGCGCTGTGTCTGGAGGCGGGCGTGCCCGAGGGCGTGGTCAACGTGCTGACCGGTGACGGGCGTACGGGGGCGGAACTGGTCGGCCACCCCGACGTCGCCAAGGTGTCCTTCACCGGGTCCACCGAGGTGGGGCGGCAGATCATGGCCGCGGCGGCACCGTCCGTGAAGCGGCTGACCCTCGAGCTGGGCGGCAAGTCCCCCAACATCGTGTTCGCCGACGCCGATCTGGACGCCGCCGTACCGGCGTCGGTCCGTGCGGTGTTCGGGCACTCCGGGCAGATGTGCACCGCGGGGAGCCGCCTGCTGGTCGAGCGCACGGTCGTCAAGGAGTTCCTCGAACGGCTGGTCCCCGCGGTGGAGGCCCTGCGGATCGGTCCGGGCCTGGAGGGCGGGATCAACATCGGTCCCCTGGTGTCGCAGGAGCAGTACGACCGGGTGACCGGCTATGTCGAACTGGGCCGCGCCGAGGGAGCCGAGGTGGCCGTGGGCGGCGAACCGCTGCCCGGTCCCGGCTGGTTCGTGCGGCCGACGGTGTTCACCGAGGTCACCCCCGACATGCGGATCGCCCGGGAGGAGATCTTCGGCCCGGTCGCCACGGTCATCCCCTTCGACACCGAGGAGGAGGCGATCGCCCTGGCCAACGACAGCGACTACGGGCTCGCCGCGGGTGTCTGGACCGGAAGTCTGCGACGCGCCCACCGCACCGCCGCCGCGCTGGAGGCCGGCACCGTGTGGGTCAACACGTACAACGAGTTCGATCCCGCCGTGGCCTTCGGCGGAATGAAGCAGTCCGGCCTCGGCAGGGACCTCGGCGACGCCGCCGTCGACGGGTTCACCGAGCTCAAGAGCATCACGATCGCCCTGTGAGCGCCCCCTTGACGACCGGTACCGCCATGCCTCCGGCCCTGCCCCTGACTCCCCGCACGCTGGATGTCGCGGCCGAGCGCGCCCGCACCCCGGGCTGCGTCACCGGGCATCACTTCAACGCCGCCGGCGCGGCCCTGCTCGCGTCCGGCACCGTCGAAGCCGTCATCGATCATCTGCGCGCCGAGAGCCTGTCCGGCGGCTACGAAGCCGCCAAGCAGGCCGCCCCCGCCCTGGAGGCCGTCTACGCGCGTACCGCCGCACTCCTCGGCGCCGCGCCGGAGGAGGTCGCCCTCGTCGAGAGCGCGACGGCCGGCTGGCAACGCGCCGTGTCCGCGCTACGGCTGCGCCCCGGCGACCGGGTGCTGGCCGCCCGCTCCAGTTACGTCAGCAGCGCCCTGCACCTGCTGTCGGCCGAACGCGACCACGGCGTACGGGTCGAACTGCTGCCGAACGGCCCCGACGGCGCGGTGGACCTGGAGGCACTGGAGGCGGCGCTGCGTGCCGGTCCGGCCGCCCTGGTCACCGCGGCCCATGTGCCGACCTCGTCCGGTCTGGTCGAACCCGTCGCCGGAGTCGGGGCGTTGACCACGGCGCACGGAGTGCCCTTCCTCCTGGATGCCACGCAGTCGCTCGGCCAACTGCCCGTGGACATCGGTGCCATTGGCTGCGATCTGCTCATCGGGACCGGCCGCAAGTTCCTGCGCGCCCCGCGCGGCACGGGCCTGCTCGCGGTCCGCCGCCCGCTCCTGGACCGGCTCGCCCCGGACGCCCCCGACATCCGCGGCGCCCGGTGGACCGCCGAGCGGAGCTGGGAACTGGTGCCGGACGCCAAGCGGTTCGAGCTGTGGGAGGCCGCGCACGCCCTGCGGCTCGGCCTGGGGGCCGCCCTGGCCGACGCCGGCGCCCTGGGTGTGGACGCCGTCTCCCGGTATCTGTCGACGCTTGCCGTCGGCCTGCGCGAGCGCCTCGCGGAACTGCCGGGTGTACGCGTCACCGATCCGCCCGCCGCGGGCGGCGCCATCGTCACCTTCGTCATCGACGGGCTCGACGCCGCCGACGTCCAGCGCGAACTCGCCCGCCGCCGAGTCCATCTGATCGCGGTGCCAGCAGGGCACGGCCGCTGGGACATGGATCCCCGGGGGCTGACCGAGGTGGTCCGGGCCTCGGTCCACGTCTACAACGACCGGTCCGACCTGGACGCCCTGGTCGAGGCGGCGGGCGAGATCGTCCGGCGGTACGGGGTGACCTCGCGGGGCGCGGCGACCACGTCCGGCCGCCCGACCGCGTTCCCGTCGGGGACGGGGTCCGCGTCGCCCACCACCGCCGTCGCCCCCACCGCGCCCACCGTCCCCGTCGCAACCACGAACCCCGACACCACCGCTGCTCCCACCGCTCCCGTCGTCCCCACCGCCGCAGCAGCCGTCCCGGCACCCGCGGCCCCCACGGCCGCTCCCACTCCCGTGTCGCCCGCCGCGCACAGTGGCTCACCGTGCCATGACGCGATCGTCGTCGGCCTCGGCGTGCACGGCAGTGCCGCCCTGCACCGG
The DNA here is from genome assembly GCF_054462255.1 of Streptomyces sp. SD15. Lineage (NCBI taxonomy): Bacteria > Bacillati > Actinomycetota > Actinomycetes > Kitasatosporales > Streptomycetaceae > Streptomyces > Streptomyces sp. SD15. Next base: position 148,292 of record NZ_JBTLMO010000005.1, read on the forward strand.
CTGGCCGTGCGCGGACTCGACGTACTGGGGCTGGAGCGGTACGCGCTGGGCCACGACCTGGGGTCCTCGCACGGGGCCACCCGGATGATCCGGCGGGCCTACCCCCACCCCGACTGGGACGGCCTGGTGGATACCGCCTACCGGGCCTGGGCGGAGCTGGAGGACGCCGCGAAGGGGCAACTGGTCGACGTCACCGGCGGGTTGTACGCGGCCCCGCTGGACCGGCCCGATCCGCTGCGCGGCCCCGGCTGCCGGGAGGTCGGCCTCGAGGAGGCGGCGCGGATCTTCCCGGGGCTTCGGCTGCCCGCGGGCTTCGGCGCGGTGCACGATCCACGGGCCGGGATCATCGACGCGCGGGAGACGCTACGAGCCCAACTCACGCTGGCCGCACGGGCAGGCGCCGCGATTCTGGACCGGACACCGGTCGTCGGCTGGGAACCGGACGGCGACCAGGTCGTCGTACGCACCGCCGTTGGTGAACTGCGCACGCGACACCTGGTGTTGTGCACGGGCCCCTGGACGGCGGCCCAAGTCCCCTCACTCGACCCGCATCTGACGGTCACGCGCATCGTCAACGCGTACTTCGCCGCCGACCCCGCCGGCCCGTTGGGACCCTCCGGCCTCGGCAGCTTCTCCGTGGACCTGCCGCAGGGACTGCTGTACGGGTTCCCCGCGGCCGACGGTCGCGGTCTCAAGGCCGGGCTGGACAGCGGCCCGGCCTGGGATCCGGACGCCGCCCGTCCGCCGGCGACCGTCGCGGAACTCGCCCTGCTCACCGAGGCGGTGGCCCAGGTGCTGCCCGGTGCGGGCCCGGTGACCGAGAGCCTGACGTGCCTCTACACGATGACGGCCGACCGGCGCTTCGTGGTCGGCGAGGTGCCGGGCGCGGCGCGGGTGCTGGTGGCGTCGGCCTGCTCCGGGCACGGTTTCAAGTTCGGACCGGCGATCGGCGCGGCGCTGGCCGACCTCGTGTGCGGCACCGCCCGCCCGGATCTGGACTTCCTGTCTCCGGCCCGCCTGTTCGCGGGTGGGGCCCGGTGAGGGTCGCCGGCGGGTGGCGTACGGATGTCTCAGCCGTGGAAGACGGTCTGCGAACGACGCTCGTACCAGGCCGTCAGATGTTCGCCGGAGCTGATGACGTGGTCGCGCATGACCTCGTCGGCACGGTCGGCGTCCCGGGCGGTCAGCGCGTCGATGATCGCCTCGTGCTGGCGGATGTTGTGCTGCCGGTGGCGTTCGTCGTGGGCGAGGGCGAGGGAGGAGACATTGCGCGGAAAGCTCTCGTTGATCCGGCCGATCATCCGGCTCAGCCAGGGGTTGTCGGCCGCCTCGCAGACGACGGTGTGGAAGCAGTCGTTGGCGGCCGTGGTGGCCGGGCTTCCCGCGCTCTCCTCGCCGGCGGCCCGCTCCGCGGCCTCGCGCAGGACGGCGTTGTGCTCGCGCAGTGCCGCGAGCTGACGCTCCGTGATGCGCGAGGCGGCGCGTCGCGCAGCCAGTCCCTCCAGCTCGGCGCGGACCTCGTACGCCTGGCGCACCTCCCACGGAGCGGGCACCCGGACCACGGCGCCCCGATGGGGCTGCATCTCGATCAGGCCGCCGTTCTGCAGTTGCCGCAGCGCCTCGCGCACCGGAGTGCGGCTGACCCCGAACTCGGCGGCCAGCGCCGCCTGGCGCAGCGGCTTGCCGATCGCCAGCTCACCGTTCATGATCCGCGCGCGGATGCGGGCCGCGATGTCGTCGACGAGGGGGCCGTCGTCTGTGTGGGGCGTCATCGGAGTCGGTCAAACCCTTCTCGGGGGCGGTCGGAGGGTGCGCGGTGGTGGAGCAGTTTCCCACGCCGCCACCGGCGTCCACAGGCACTCATTATTGGATCCACTTCTAGGATATCCGCATCCAATGGGAGAAACGCATGAACCTCGATTTCGCCAAGGCCATCGATGTGTCCGTCCCGATCCACCCCGGGATGCTCCACTGGGGCCGCCGCCCCGAGGTGGAGATCGTCGAGTCCCGTACCGCTGGAGACCCCTCGAATGTCAGCCGCTGGCGCATCGGCGCCCACACCGGCACCCACATCGACGCGCCCGCCCACTTCATCGACGGGGGAAAGACGGTGGACCGGCTCGACCTGTCCGCTCTCAACGGCACGGCACGCGTGCTCGACCTGACCCATGTGGAGGAGCAGATCACCGCCGCCGATCTCGACGCGGCAGGGCTCGGCGACGAGGAGCGCGTACTGCTGCGGACCAGTAACTCGGAGGGTGTGCTGCGCAGCCCGTGGAAGGCCCGGCAGTGGGTCGGACTGGCCCCGGACGGCGCGGAACGGCTCATCGAGGCGGGGGTGCGCACCGCGGGCATCGACTACCTGAGCATCGAGGCCATCGCCTACACCACCCACTGGGAGACCCACCAACTGCTGTGCGGCGCCGACGTGTTGATCCTCGAAGTGGTCGACCTGCTGCACACCCCGGCCGGGGTGTACGACATGCTCTCCCTGCCGGTGCCGTTGCAGGGTGCCGAGGCCGCCCCGTCGCGCACGGTGCTGCTGCCGCGGGACGAGGCATGAGCGCCGCGCCCCGGCCGGCGCCGGCCGCCACCGCCGTATCCCGGCTGGTTCTGGCCGCCCCGCATCCGGCGGCTCTGGCGGCCGCGCGGCAGGCGGCCGAGCGGGGTGGCAACGCGATGGACGCGGCCCTGGCGGCGGCCGTCGCCCTGACCGTCGTCTATCCGCACCAGTGCTCCCTGGGCGGCGATCTGATCGCCCTGGTCCATGCCCCGGACGGCGCGGTGCGCGCGGTGGTGTCGGCCGGGGCCGCCGCGCAGGACGTGGACGTCGAGGCGCTGCGCGCCGCGGACCGGCGGATGCCCACGCAGGGGCCGCAGACGGTCACCGTTCCTGGGGCGGTGGCTGGTTGGACGGCGCTCGCCGAGGCCCACGGCACTCCGGGTGCCCTGGCGGCCGCGCTACGGGACGCCGCCACGCTCGCGGAGGAGGGCGCCACCGTCTCGGCGGGCCTGGCGCGCGCCATACGCGAGCAGGCCGCGCGGATCTCCGCGGACCCCGGCCTGACCGCGCTGCTGACCGGTCGCGACGGGGCGCCGCTCGGCGAGGGTGCCCCACTCCCCCAGCCGCGTCTTGCCGCCGTACTGCGGGCCCTGGCCGACGATCCGTCGTCGTTCTACCGGGGCACGGTCGCCGACGCGCTGGCGAACGGACTGCGCCGGGCCGGCAGCCCGCTGACGGGCGCCGACCTCGCGGCCCACCGGGCGGAAAGCGTCGAGGCGTTGGTGCTCGACATGGCCGGCATCCGCTGGTGGACCGCGCCACCGCCGAGCCAGGGCGCGACCCTGCTCGCCGTACTGACGACCGCGGCCGAGGCCGCCGAACTCCCCGAGCCGGAGCGGACCGGCGCCCTGGCGGCCCGCTGTCAGGACGCCTCGGCCGCCCGTGACCGGCTGCTGGGCGACCCGCGCGGTACGGACTTGGACCTGGACGGACTGCTGCGGCCGGTACCACTCGCGGGCGCGCAGCCTCCGCATCCGCCGTTCCGGCCCGCCGGGGACACGGTGGCGGTCACGGCCGTGGACTCCTCGGGCCTCGCGGTCTCCCTCATCCAGAGCGTCTATCAGGCCTTCGGCTCCGGCATCTGCGAACCGGACACCGGCGTCGTGCTGCACAACCGCGGCTCGGCGTTCAGCCTGCTGCCCGGCCACCCGGCCGTCATCGGCCCCGGAGTGCGGCCCCCGCACACTCTGTGCCCCGTGCTCGGACGGTCCGCCGACCTGCTGCTGGCGGCAGGCTGCCAGGGCGGCCGGGCCCAGCCGCAGATCCTCGCCCAGACGGTGCCCGGCCTGATGGATCCCGCCGCCGACCCGGCCGCCGTCCTGGACCGCCCGCGCTGGGTGATCGGCGCCCGCGACATCGGGCACGGGACGCAGACCCTGCTGGCCGAGCCCGGTGCCTTGTCCGACGCGCGCCCGCCGGGAGTACCGGTCGTCGTCGCGCCCGGCCGCACCGATCTGGCCGGCCACACCCAGGTCGTACGGCTTTCCGCCGACGGCCGACTGGACGGCGCCTCCGACCCGCGCGCCGACGGCGGCACCGTGCTGTGCGGCCCTGCCGCCCCCGCAACAAGCCCCGCCACGGAAGGGAACCCCGTATGAGCACCCTCGCCCCCGAACCTGTACCGGTCGCCGCACCGCACCCGCTGGACCCGCTCACCGCCGCTGAACTTGCCCTAGCCGTCGAGGTGTTGAGGTCCGACACCCGGGTCGCCGAGGACGCGCGCTTCTGGGGCGTGGCCCTGGACGAGGACCACGCGCGCCGTGCGGCCCCCGGCGAAGCCCGGCGCGCCCGCGCGGTCGTGATCTGCCCCTCGGCCCGCATCGCCTACGAAGTCGATCTCGAACTCGGCGACAAGCCGCGGAGCACCGCCTGGCGGGAGCTGGACGTGCGCAGCCCGGGCTGTTCCTCCGAGGAGGCCCGGCAGGCCGCGGCCGCCTGCCGGGCGGACCCGCGCTTCCGGGAGGCGCTGGCGCTGCGCGGCATCCACGACGTGTCGCTGGTGATGGTGGACCCGGAGTCGATCGGCGGCTTCGAACCGCCCGCGTACGCGGGCCGCCGACTGACCTGGGGCAGCGTCTGGCACCGCACGTCCGAGGACGACAACGGCTACGCGCGCCCGGTGCAGGGCGTGGTGCCGATCATCGACATGGAGTCCATGGAGATCCTGCACATCGAGGACCACGGCGTGGTCCCGCTGTCGGAGGAGTCCGGGGTGTTCGCCGCCGGGGTGGTGCCCGAGCGGCCGGGCCTGAAGCCGCTGGAGGTCGTCCAGGCGGACGGTCCCAGCTTCACCGTCACCGGTCAGCGGATCGACTGGCAGGGCTGGTCGGTACGGGTCGGCTTCAGCCACCGCGAGGGCCTGGTGCTGCACGACCTGACCTTCGACGCGGCCGGGAAGGGCCCGCGCCAGGTGCTCCGGCGTGCGGCCGTCAACGAGATGTACGTCCCCTACTTCGACACCGCCTCCACGCAGTACCGCAAGAACTTCTTCGACTGGGGCGAGTACGGCGCGGGCCCGCTCACCAACTCGCTGGCCCTCGGCTGCGATTGCCTGGGCGTCATCCAGTACTTCGACGCGGCGGTGCTCGGCGGCGACGGCGTGCCCCGCCTCATCCCCAACGCCGTATGCGTGCACGAGGAGGACGACGGCATCCTGTGGAAGCACCACGACGGCCGTACCGGCCGCACGGAGGTGCGCCGCTCCCGCCGACTGATCATCTCGGCGTTCGCCACCGTCGCCAACTACGACTACGGCTTCTACTGGTCGCTGTACCAGGACGGTTCGGTGATGCTGGAGATCAAGATGACCGGCATCCTGTCCGCCACGGGTGTGGCGGAGGGCGAGGAGACCCCGTACGCACGGCGGGTCGCCCCGAACGTCGCGGTCACCAACCACCAGCACTTCTTCGCCGTCCGCCTCGACATGGCGGTGGACGGCCCCCGCAACCGCCTGGTCGAGGTGACCGCCGAGCACGAGACCGACCCGGACCTCGACCCGTACGGCAACGCCGCCCGAACCGTGCTGCGTCCGATCCTCAGCGAGGCGGAGGGCGGTCGGCGCACCGATCCCTCCCGTGCCCTGCACTGGCGGGTGGAGAGCACCGAGGCCGTCAACCGGATGGGTGAACCGACCGCGTACCGCGTGCACTTGGAGAACACCGCGGTGCTGCCGGTGCGGGAGGACAGCGTGTGCGCCCGCCGCGCCCCGTTCGTGGGGCGGCAGTTGTGGGCGACGGCCTACGACCCGGACCGGCGTTTCGTCGCCGGCGAGTACCCCAACCAGGCCGAGCCGGGCGCGGACGGGGTGCACAAGTGGCAGCAGGAGGACCGCTCCCTGGACGGCACGGACCTGGTGTTGTGGGCCACGGTCGGCTCCCACCACTTTCCGCGCCCCGAGGAATGGCCGGTCATGCCGGTGGCCCGGGCCCGGCTGCGGCTGGAACCCGACGGGTTCTTCGACCGCAACCCGGCCCTCGACGTCCCCGCACCTGTCTCGTGCCATACGCCACGCACCACGCCCACCGCCCAGGACCCTGCGACTCCGGACCACTGCTGCGGATGAACAAAGGGAAAGTCCTTGCCTACGCACTGTGCGCGGCTGGCTATCATCCGTGCTGATTCAACTAGGGACGACCTCCACAATCATTCATCCGAGTGTGAAATACTCCAATATGCCCAATGAAAGGTTACTTTCATGAGCAATAGGGACAATGGGCCGGATTATTACGCGAGTATACGACTTGACCGCACAGGTCAGGCCGAGGCCTTCGACGCCATCGGCGACCACTACGACGAGGCCTTCCCGCACAAGGAGGGTCAGGTTTCCGCCGGCGAATGGCTGATCGGCTCCCTGCAGGCAGACGCCCGCGTGCTGGACCTCGGCTGCGGCACCGGAGTGCCGACCGCACGCCAGCTGACGGACGCCGGCTTCGAGGTCGTGGGCATCGACCTGTCCGGCGGGATGGTGGGACTCGCCCAGGAACACGTCCCCGGTGCGACGTTCCACCGGCTGGATCTCGCGGACCTGCGACCGGGCGGCCCTCGCGACCTGGGCCGCTTCGACGCCGTCGCGGCCTTCTTCTCCCTCCTGATGCTGCCGCGCGCGGAGATCCCCCTCGCGCTGCTGACGGTCCGCCACCTTCTGGTACCCGGAGGCCTGTTCATCCTCTCGATGGTGGAAGCCGATGTGGACGACTTCTCGATCCCGTTCCTCGGCAACACGATCCGGGTCTCCGGTTACCTGAAGGAGGACCTGCGCGAGGTCATCGAGACCGGAGGCTTCGAGATCGTCAAGGAGTCCTCCTACACCTTCGCCCCGGCGGTCACCGACGTCCCGCCCGAGGAACAGGTCTTCCTCTGCTGCAGGAGGCGCGACTGAGAACGCACGATGCGACACCATGGGCCCGCGGCACCCACTCGACGGGACGAAACGCGTGACGAAGCACCACACCCCCCATGGAGACCCCGCCGAGGCCGCCCGGCGATCGGACGGCCCGGCGAGTGGGACGAGGCCTGTCGCACCCGCCGCACCCATGGGCTCGTGGGACGCTCGTACGCCTCAGACACCCCAGCCGCCTCCACCGCCCGGCCCTCGTGCCGGGTACCGGGCCACGCAGCCAAAAACCCCGCAACCAAAAGCCAGGCAGCCACATGCCGGGCAGCCACATGCCGGGCAGCCAAAGATGGCGCGCATCTCCCCCTCCTCTTCCGACACCGGGCGACGCGTGCCAGGCACCGAAGCTCCGGATCCGCACCCTTCGCAGGGCGCGGTGTCGGTCAGTACCGGCTCGCAGACCGACCGGCTTCGGTATCTCGACGTGGCAACTCGGCGGATCGCCCGCGGGATGGATCTGGACGAGACTCTCCGGGAACTGCGCCGGGCGGCCGTCCCCACGTTCGCGGACGCGATATTCATCCATCTGCGGGACCCGTTGCCGGTGGGGGACGAGAAGTCGGCCGCACCCGTCGTCCTCCAGCTGCACAGCATCGACCGGGCGCCCGCGACTCCGGACGCAGAGCGGTCCGTGAGGCCTGCGCCGAAGATCCTCCCCCAGCCCTCGGGTGTGGCCGAGTGCGTGCGTCCGACGGTCACCGGACGACTCGCACAGCTGCTGCTGGCCGGAGGGCCGGCGTTCGGCGACGTACCGGGGATCGCGTCGGCGGTGGCCGAGCTGCTAGGGCCCGTGGCGAGTACGCCCGGAACGCTCCCGCCGGGCCGCAGGCTGATCATCGCCCCGCTGCACGGCCGCCACCACGCCATGGGCATCGTCGTTCTCCTGCGCCGGCCGGAGCGCGCCGCCTTCACCGGTGACGACCTGCTCGTCGCCTCCCAGCTCGCGACGCATACCGCTCTCGGCGTCCAAAAGGCGGTGATGTACGGACACGAGGCCGCCGTGGCGGACACGCTGCAGCGCACCATGCTCCCGTCGTCGCTGCCCGAGCCCACCGGCGTCCGACTGGCCAGTCGTTATCTGCCGGCCTCGAAGACCGCGCAGGTCGGCGGCGACTGGTACGACGCGATCCCCCTGCCCGGCAATCGCATCGCCCTGATCGTCGGCGATGTCATGGGCCATTCCATGACCTCCGCCGCGATCATGGGCCAGCTGCGCACCATCGTGCAGACCCTCGCCGGGCTCGACCTGCCTCCGGACGAGGTCCTGCACCACCTCGACGAGCAGGCCCAGCGTCTTGGCGGCGACCACATGGCGACCTGCCTCTACGCGATCTACGACCCGATATCGCGGCGACTGCTCTTGGCGAACGCCGGCCACCCGCCCGCGATACTCCTGCACCCGGACGGCCGCGCGGAGGTACTGCACGTCCCGCCGGGCGCTCCGATCGGCGTCGGCGGCGTCGTCTTTGAATCGGTGGAGATGCCCGCGCCCACCGGAGCGACCCTCCTGCTGTACACCGACGGCCTCGTCGAGTCCCATGAAACAGACGTGGGTACAGGCGTCGCGGCTCTGCGCACCCACCTCCAAGGCACAGCCCACAGGCTCGTCACCTCCTCACTGGAACCGCTGTGCGACCAAGTGCTGGACACCTTGGGCCCGGGTGTCCGGGACGACGACATCGCGCTGCTCATCGCGCGATTCGAGGGCTTCCCCGCGGACAGCGTGGGGTACTGGTTCCTGGCCCCCCACCCGCTGACCGCGGGACAGGCACGGCGGTTGACCCGCAGGGCACTGCGCCGCTGGGGCCTGGAATCCTTGCTCGATTCGACGGAACTCATGGTCAGCGAGATCGTGACGAACGCCGTGCGCTTCGCCTCCCGGCCCATCGCCCTGCGGCTGCTCCGCTCGGACGTGGTCCGCTGCGAGGTGACCGACGACTCGCCCCAGGTGCCCCGGATGCGGCACGCCGAGCCAGGCGACGAGGGCGGCCGCGGCCTGTTCCTGGTCAATCAACTCGCGTGGCGCTGGGGAGCTACGAGACTGAGCACGGGCAAGGTCGTCTGGTTCGAGCAGCAGATCCCGAGGTGACCTGCCCCACTCGCCGGTGCGGCCTTGGGAGCGGGGTCGAGGAGTCGCCGGCCGGGGCGCGGACACCCTCTCCTCATGCCCAATTCACCAGGTCGGAAATGCATATGGGACATTTCACGCTTCAACCTTCACGTGAGGCACACAAGTTGGCTAGATTGGCAGGCAGGCCGCACGACTCCCTCCGGCGAACCTCGCCGGGTTGTGCGACCTCCGCCGAGTCCGCTGCACCCCAAAACAGCCGGAGACCCAACCGACCTTGGGGTGAATCGGCCCAACTGCCCACCAGGGCACGGGCCGTAGGGCATACCTTCCGAACCGTTCGCCCGAACCAGACAGCCAACTCGGTAGGCGGAGCACGGAAGGAGTACGTCCCCCCATGGCGCCGGAACGCACCCCGCGTCCTGGAGGCATGAGCCTCCCTGGCATGCGCGACTCCGCCCTCCCGGCCGCGGCCCTCACCTCTGAGGCCCAGGCTGCCCGGACCGCCGGCGCCACGCCGTCGGCAGGGAACGACGAGCCGAGCCGCGAAGAGGTCCAGCAGCGGATCAACAGCCTCTACAACCGGGCCGAGACCGCCACCGGGACCTACAACGCGACCCGCGCCACGACCACCGGATCACGCCAACGCGGCAATCCGGCACCCGGCAACGGGCGCCCGCGCACCGATCCCGCCCTCGACAACAACGTAGCCAAGCGGTGGTTCGACGTGGGGCGCGCGCGGCTGGGCCCGACCGTGCCGGCCCGGCTGCCGGCCGACAGAATGCCGAACCGTGCGGCCGACGCGCGGCCCACGGGCCCTGCGGGGCGTCCGCAGGACGAACTCACCGGCCGTGGACGGGAAGTGTCCGGCCCGCGCGTCCCGGAGTTGACCGCCGGGCCCGCAGCCGGGGTGCCCACCGGCCCCGTGGCGGAGTTGACCGCCGGGCCCATGGCCGCGCTGCCGGTCGCGCGGGAGGCACGCCAGGAGGAGGCCTCAAAGGCCCTGCCCGCGTTGGCCATCGAGCCTCCGCACACCTCGTTGAGGACGTCCAAGGAACAGATCCAGCAAAAGCTCGCCACGGCCCGTGAACTGCTGTCCAAGCACGCCGCACAGCACAGTGCGCAGCTCCCGGCGATCGAGCCCCGGGCCGAGGACACCTGGCGCACCTCCGAAGAACAGGCTCCCCGCCAAGCCGGTGAGGCGTGGCTGTGGCAGCAACCGGCCGGCCTCGGCGCCGACATGACCGTCGACACGGCCAGTACAACCGTCGACACGGCCTATACAAGCGTCGACACGGCCTATACAAGCGTCGACGCGGCCTTTACAAGCGTCGTCGCAGGCCATTCAACCGGCGCCGCAGCTTTCATCAGCACCGGCAGCGGGTCGGAGTCGGGATACGGCAGGAAGGCCGCGGAGGCACTCGCCTTTGCCCGTGGACAGATCGGCAGACCGTGCGTCTGGGGCGCGACCGGACCGGACTCGTACGACTGCTCCGGTCTCACCCAGTCCGCCTGGAAGGCCGCCGGGGTCGCACTCCCCCGTACCGTGCACGATCAGTCGACCGCCGGCACAGCGGTCGCCCTCGCCGACATGCAGCCCGGCGACCTGATCTTCTTCTCCGGCGATGTCGGCCACGTCGGCCTGTACACCGGCAACAGCATGATGATCCACGCGCCGAGCCCAGGGGCGTACATACGCGAGGAGTCGATCTTCTACGCCGGATCGTCGGCGATCCACAGTGCCGTACGGCCGGCGTGAAGCCCGGCCGGCCACGAGCGCGAAGTAGTCCTTGAACATCCAGAACGAGGCGCCGTTGACGTGGCCGCACCAGGGCGCGGATATGGGCAGCACCGGTCGGCACTGGGTCTGGCGTGACGCCGAGGGTCAGGCCGCCGGTGCGCCGCGGTCCGCTCGGACGCGGGCGGGCACCGCGACTCAGTAACAAGCAAGCCCCGCCTCCGGAGTACCGGAGGCGGGGCTGTATGGAGCGCCGGGCAGGCCTTGCACCTGCATCTCCCCGCAGGAAGCGGGACGTCTTTCCTTGGACCACCAACGCCAGGCTGACCACCGGAGTTCCGGCGGGCCGTTCAACAAGATCGATCATAGCCCAGCCGCGGCGAGGCCGGCTACATACATCCCCACCGTCACATCACTAGGATTTTCCGCTCTCGGTATATTGATCTCATGAATCCGCGGATGGCCCTTCTCCGTGCGATCGACGACGACGTGGCGGTGACCGAGGCGCTCCGTCTCGCTCTGGAACAGGTCGTGGCCGAGCTCGGCGGGGTCGGCGGCATGGTTCATGTGGGCGGGCCCGAGGGCCTGCGCGGGCTGCACCTGCTCGCGAGCAGCGGACTGCCCCCGACGATGACCGAGCCCTGGGAGCGCGTCCCGGACGACGGAAGCCTGCCACCGGTCCGCGCCGTACGCGAGGAAAGGAGCGTCTGGCTGGCCGCGGCCCCGCAGGCAAAACCGGCCCCCGGGACGACCACGGGCACGGACCCGGCCGACAGCGTCGCCACCGTCCCGCTGCCCGGCCCCGACAGACCACTGGGCGCACTCACCGTCCTGACCGAGGCCCGCCGCGCCCCCGAACCCGACCAGTGGGCCTTCCTGAACGCCGTCGCCGCCTGGATCGCCGTACGACTGGGCCGCCCCCTCCTGCCCAAGGAGCCACCACCTCGGGAACTGCGGCCCGGACCGCTTCTGCAACAGGCGCTGGAGGCCGTACGCGTCGGATCCTGGGAGTGGACCATGGCCACCGACGAGGTGGACCTGGACGAGGCGGCGATGAGCGTGCTCGGGCTCGATCCGGAGAAGTTCGACGGGCGGGCGGAAACATGGTTGAACCTCATCCATCCCGACGACAGGCCGTTGGTGACCTCCGAGGTCGACAAGGCGTTGCGCGATCGGCGCACGTACGGCACCGAGTACCGGGTGCGGCACCCGGACGGCACGATCGGCTGGGTCCAGGTACGCGGCCAGGTGAAACTGGCGCACGCCGATCAGCCCGTCGGCGTGGTCGGCACCGTATGGGACTCCACCGGGTCCCGCAGCGCTCGCGACACGATCAGCCACGCGCTGCGTCACATGAGCGACGGCTTTCTCACCCTCGACCACCAGTGGCACATCACCTTCCTCAACGAGGAGGCGGAGCGAGTACTGGGCTTGGGCCAGGAGCTGGTCGGCCGCCTGCTGTGGGACGTCACTGCCCTACAGGTCCCCGGTCTGCGGGCCCTCTGCGAGGAGACCGCCGCACGGCCGAAGCCCACCGGCCTGGACTTCCTGGCACCGGGGACCCGGCGCTGGTGCCACCTGCGACTGGTCCCGCTCCCTGACGGCCTGGCCTTCTTCTTCACCGATATCCACGAAAAGCTGATGCGGGACGTCGAGCGCGATACGGCCGCCCGCGCGCAGGCCGACCGGGCCGCCCGCATAGGGGAACTGACAGCGGCGCTCGCCAAGGCGATCGGCGCGCAGGGCGTGGTGGACGCGGTCGCCCGGCACGTACTGCCACCGTTCGGCGCGGCTGGGCTGATGATGCAGGTCATCGAGGACGGGCGAACGCGTGTCGTCGGCAGCGTCGGCTATGCGCAAGAGTTCACCGATCTCTTCAACAACCAGCCCGTCTCGGCAGGCAGCGCGATCATGGACGCCATGCTCAGCCGTATCCCGCAGTTCTTCTCCTCTCCGCAGGAGTTCGCGTCGCACTACCCGCAGCTGGGCGGCAATCCCACGGCGGGCGGCAAGAAGGCATGGGCGTTCCTGCCTCTGATCGCATCCGACCACCCGGTCGGGGTGTGCGTGATCTCCCTCGACCAACCGCGCCCGTTCTCCAGCGAGGAGCGCACACTTCTGGTCGCGATCAGCGGTCTCGTCGCCCACGCGCTGGAACGGGCCCGGCTCTTCGACGCCGAGCACAACCGCGCCCAGCAATTGCAGCGCGGCCTGCTTCCCCGGACGCTGCCGCCCCTGCCGGCGTGCACGTCCGCCGCCCGCTATCTGCCTGCCCAGCAGGGCATGGACGTGGGCGGCGACTGGTACGACATCATCCCGCTCTCCGGTGACCGGGTCGCCCTCGTCATCGGCGACGTCATGGGCCACGGCTTGTCGGAGGCGGCCACCATGGGGCGGCTGCGCACGGCTGTGCACACCCTCGCCGACCTGGAGCTGCCTCCCGACGAGATCCTCGCTCACCTCAACGACGTCGTCGCCGAGCTCGGCGACGACTCGTACGCCACCTGCCTCTACGGGGTGTACGACCCCACCACGGGTGTCTGCGCCCTCGGCTGCGCCGGGCATCCGCCGCCTGCCATCCTCCACCCCGACGGTACGGTCGAGTTTCCCGAAGTGGCCTCGGATCCCCCGTTGGGCGCCGCGGACCCGCCCTTCGAATCCGTCGAACTCACGCTGCCGGAGAACTCCCTCCTCGTCCTCTACACCGACGGGCTGATCGAGTCCGCCAGCCGCGACATCGACGCGGGCATGGCCCGTCTCGCCCAACTGCTCGCCGGGGACCGCGGAGTCGATCTCGACCTTCTCTGCGACAGGCTCACCTCCGGCCTGCTCCCGGCGCAGCAGCAGTCCGCCGATGACGCGGCCCTGCTGGTCGTGCGTGTGCACCGGCTTCCTGCCGAGTCGGTCGCCGCCTGGCCGCTGGCCACCGAGCCACAAGCGGCGGGCGAGGCACGCAAGCTGGTCCGGGAGCAGCTGTCCAAGTGGGGCCTCGATGACCTGGCCATGACGACGGAACTGCTGGTCAGCGAGTTGGTGGGCAACGTCGTACGCCATGCCAAGGGGCCGGTTTCACTTCGTCTGCTGCGCAGTCGCACCCTGATCTGCGAGGTCTCCGACGGCAGCCTCACCACACCCCGGATCCGCCGGGCGTCCGAGACGGACGAGGGCGGCCGGGGCCTGCAACTGGTCGCCGCACTGTCGCAGCACTGGGGTGCGCGCTACACCCCGACGGGCAAGTGCATCTGGACGGAACAGATCCTGACCGGCCCGGACTCGCCCGATGCCCTGCTGACCCTCTTCGGCCGGGTGACTTGAACAGGACCTGCTGGTAGCGGAAACGAATCCGGACGGCGTCATGAGAACAGAGCGTCCAGGTCGGGCTTCCCGTCGCCGAAGAGGCCGTCCGCCTCACCGAGCGTGGCCAGCTTCTCCAGGGAGCCCATGTCGATCTGCGTCGGCCAACTCGGCAGCGTCAGGTTCTTCAACACCGCACCGTCGATCTTGGTGTAGGTGGTGAGGATCTGGCGCGCCTCTTCCGGGTGGTCGGAGGCGTACTGCAGCGATTCGTTCATCGCCTCGGTGAACTTCTTCACCAGGTCGGGGTTCTCCTTCGTCAGTTTGGTCGAGGTGAAGTAGGTCGCCACGGTGAGCTTCGGGTCGGTTTCGGCGAACGGTGACGCCACGACCCGGGCACCCTGGGCCTTGGCGATCGTCTGCGCCGGCTCGCCCACCCAGGCCGCGTCCACCCGACCGCCGTCCAGCGCGGCCGGCATCTGGTCGAACGGAATCTCCACGAACTTGACCTTCGAGGGGTCGCCACCGGCCTGACGGACCGACTCGCGCACGGTCGTGTCTCCGATGTTCTGCAGGGTGTTCACCGCCACCGTGCGACCCGCGAGGTCCTTGGCCGACTTGATCGAGCTGTCCTTCTTGACCGCCACTCCGGTGACGTCGGTCGTGGTGTCTCCCGTGGTGGCGGCGCCGTTCACGACCGACTTGACCGGCACCCCCTTGGTCTGGGCGATCATCAGCGATGTGGTGTTGCTGAACCCGAACTGGAACTGACCGCTCACCACACCGGGAATGATCGCGGCGCCGCCCTGGGCGCTCTCCATCGTCAGCTCGATGCCGCGTTCGCTGAAGAAGCCCTGTTTCTGGCCCAGATAGAGCGGTGCGACGTCGACGATCGGGATGATGCCGACCTTGACTTGCGTCGTCCCGCTCCCGCCCGACGACGCTGAACCACCTGCCCCCGAGGACGAGGACCCGCATCCGGCCGCACCGGCGACCGTCACCACTGTTATCGCAAGCCCGAGAATGCGCCGTCGCATGGGGCCCTCCTGACGAGAACGAGAACGGGAAGGGAGAGAAGGGGAGTTGGGCGAGGCCACGAGGCCGCCGGGAAGCCGTCAAAAGGGGTTGCGCGGATTTTCCGGGCGGGGGAACGAACCGGGCTCGTGCACCTGTGAGGTCGCCGCTCCGAGCGGCTCGCCGATCGCGGCGACCCTTGACCGAGAATGTTGTGCACCTTCTTGACGGCAGCAATGTACACGCCTACCTTCGCGGTGTCATCGCTCCGAACCGAGTGAGACCTGCTTTCCGGGCAGCCGGCGCCGCCATCGGCCGTGCGGCCTCCTCGTCTCTCCCCCACCGAGGAAGAAGGAGCTCGCTTCGTGAACACCCGCATCCCCAGGCGTACGTGCATCGCCCTGGCGGCGTTACTGCTCGCCGCCCCCCTCGCCCCGACTGCACAGGCCGCCGAGGCCGCCGCTCACGTCGAGGGGCAACTGCCGTCCGGTGCCGCGTACTTGATGGACGTACCGGAGTCCTGGAACGGCACGGTTCTGCTCTACAGCCACGGCTACACCCCGGCCGGCGCCCCCAACCCCGCCCGGAACGCGCCCGACGACGCCACGAAGACGCTCCTGCTCGGTCAGGGGTACGCCCTCATCGGCTCCTCGTACGCGAGCAACGGCTGGGCGGTGACCGACGCGGTGCCCGACCAACTGGCCACCCTCGACGCCTTCACCGGCCGCTTCGGCCCGGCCCGCCGCACCATCTCCTGGGGCACCTCCTACGGCGGTCTCGTCACCACCGCCATTGCCGAGCGTCACGCGGCCCGCATCGACGGGTCGCTGGCCACGTGCGGTCTGCTCCAGGGAGGCGTCGCCAACTGGAACAGCACGCTGGACCCGGTCTTCGCCCTCAAAGCCCTGCTCGCCCCCGGCTCGGACATCCCCCTGACCGGCCTGGTCAGCCAGAGCGCCGCCGCCGACGCGGCGGGCGCCATGGCCGGAGTCGTCACCGAGGCACAGCAGACCACGTCCGGCCGGGCCCGCATCGCCCTGGCCGCCGCCCTGCACAACATCCCCGGCTGGAACAACCCCGCCCAGCCCCGCCCCGGCGCGACCGACTGGGACACCCAGCAGGCCAACCAGTTCCAGGCCGTCATGGGCCTGGTGATGCTGCCCGCGTTCTCCTGGCGGCAGGAGGCCGAGAGCCGGGTCGGTGGCAACATGTCCTGGAACACGGGCGTCGACTACTCCACGATGCTCGGCCGCTCTCCGCTCTACAAAGAGGTCGAGGAGTTGTACGCCAAAGCGGGCCTGTCCCTGAAAGGCGACCTCGGCACCCTGAACCGCGCCCCGCGGATCAACGCCGACGCGGGTGCCGTCCAGCGCATGGGCCGTACGAGCTCCTTCACCGGCCAACTGGCCAAGCCGCAACTGGACATCCACACCACCGGTGACGGTCTGATCCCGGTGCAGGCCGAGAGCGCGCACCGCCGAGCGGTCACCGCCGCGGGCTCCGCGCCCCTGCTGCGCCAGGCCTACGTCGAGAACCCGGGGCACTGCACCTTCAGCAGCGCCGAGTTGGCCGCCGCCCTGCACACCCTGGAGGACCGCGTCATCACGGGCCGTTGGCGGGGCGCCGACCCCGAAGCCCTCAACACCCGTGCCGCAGAGGCCGATTCCTCCGTACCCGCACGCTACGTGTCCTACCGCCCGACACCGTACCCGCGCCCCTATGACCTGGCCCATCCCGCCGACGGCCGCCGGCCCTGAGCCCGCGCCGCCCGCCGTGTCCGCGGCGGACGGCCGTACCCTTTCCGGCGTGGACGACAGACACCCCCGCACCTCCGCGGACGCTCAGGCCGGCCCTCAGCTGCGCCCCCAGTCGCTGATGCTCGCCTTCTTCGGCAGCCATGTTCTCGACGAGGGTCCCCTGTGTGTGTACTCGGGCAGCATCATCGACGTCCTCGGACGCGTCGGCGTCGGAGAGCAGGCCGTCCGCTCCACCCTCACCCGGATGGTCAACCGGGGTCTGCTGCGACGCCAACGGCAGGGCCGCAAAATGTACTTCGGCCTGACCACGCACGCGACGCAGATCCTCCACGACGGGCAGAAACGTCTCTGGCGGACCAGCGCCGTCAACGACGACTGGGACGGAACCTGGACCCTGCTCGGCTTCTCCCTGCCCGAGTCCTGGCAGCGCCAGCGCCACGACCTGCGCTCCCGGCTCACCTGGTCCGGCTTCGGCCCGTTGTACAGCGGCCTGTGGATCGCTCCCGGCGACGTCGACATCTCCGAGATCATCGCCGAACTGGGCCTCACCGCCCACGTCAAGCTCTTCCACGCCCACGCCGACCCGGCCACCGACATCGACCTGATGATCCGCGACACCTGGAGCCTGGAGACCATCGCTGCCCGCTACAGCGCCTTCGACAAGCGCTGGACCGCCCACGTCGGCAACGCTTCCGGTGACCCGCTCGGGACCCGGCTGCGCCTGGTCGCCGAGTGGCTGGGCACCATCCGCACGGACCCGCGTCTCCCGGTCCGGCACCTGCCGCCCGACTGGCCGGCCCGCCCGGCGGAGGAGACCTTCCGGCGTGTCGCGGAACAGACCGAGGAATCCGCCCGCCGGATGGCCGGCGAGGTCTTGGAGACCACGCCGGCACAGCCTTGCTGAGGAGGACGGCGGTCGGGGCGTCCGACATCCGGTCCTGGCACGGCTACGAGAACGGTGAACATCTCGTGGACGGTGAACGTCTCGTGGACGGTGCGGCCCGGCAACCCGCGTACCGGCGGAACTCGGCTACGGATCGTTTCTGTCGCGGTCGAGCCGTCCGATGTGGGCCACGTTCTCGCGGTCATCGGCTTCGTCGCTGACCTCGGCGGCGAACCAGGCATCGAGGATCTCCCTGAGCAGCGGCTCGGACGTCAGCCGAAGGCTCAGCGCCAGCACATTGGCGTTGTTCCAGCGGCGGGCGCCGTCCGCCGTATGCGCGTCCGTGCACAGGGCCGCTCGTACCCCGGGCACCTTGTTCGCGGCGATCGACGCGCCTGTGCCGGTCCAGCAGCACACGACAGCCTCGTCCGACGTCCCGGCGGCGACCTCGCGGGCCGCCGCCTCCGAGCACACGGCCCACCGTGCGTCGTCCCCGGGGCGCAGCGCCCCGTGCGTCAGCACCTCGTGGCCGCGGCTGCGCAGTTCCGTCACAAGGGAGCGGGCCACGGGTTCGTCCATGTCCGAGGAAACAGAGATCCGCATGTCTTGGAGACTACTCAGCGGATGAGCCGGACGTCTCGCTGCGCGTTGCCGCCGGCCCGGCGGTCGCGCCGGGCCCGGCATATCTCCTGGGGCGCGGCACGCGATGGCATCCCGGGCAGCCCGTACGGCTGAAACAGCGCCCTACGGGCCGTCCGCCCTGGCCGGCGAGAACTACCGTTGGTATCGGCGGTATCGGCTGTTCCCTCGGGATGCCCGCCATGATCGATGTCGGCGTGCCGACTGCGGCACGCTCGACCGCCGGGTGCGCAGCGCCGCCCCGCGGTGGCGTCCGGGACGACTGCCCACTCAGGAGAGGTACGGCATGGACTACTACGATCTCGGTACGTACAGCCGCCCGGTCACGACGTCGTCGGCCGAAGCCCAGATGTGGTTCGACCGCGGGCTGATCTGGACGTTCGCGTTCCACCACGAGGAAGCGGTCACGTGCTTCGAAGCCGCGGCCGCGGCCGACCCGCAGTGCGCGATGGCGGACTGGGGCATCGCCTATGCGCTCGGCCCGAACTACAACAAGCCGTGGGAGTTCTTCGACCGCCAGGACCTGGAGCGGACCGTGGACCGCACCCATGCCGCCGTCGAACGTGCGCACGCCAAGGCCGCCGGCGCCACCCCGGTCGAACAGGCTCTGATCACCGCGCTGCGTGCCCGTTACCCCCAGTCGCGAGCGGTGGAGGACTGCTCGGTGTGGAACGAGCCCTACGCCGAGCGCATGCGCGCGGTCCACGACCTCGACCCCGACGATCTCGACGTCGCCACCCTGTACGCCGACGCGCTGATGAACCTGACGCCATGGCAGCTGTGGGACCTGCCGACGGGCCGGCCGGCCGCCGGTGCCCGCACGCTGGAAGCCAAGGCCGTCCTCGATCGTGCCGTCGGCACCGAGGCCGGCGCCGCCCATCCGGGAGCACTGCACCTGTACATCCACCTCATGGAGATGTCGCCGACTCCCGAGACGGCGCTACCCATCGCCGACCGGCTGCGCGGGGCCGTCCCCGACGCCGGGCATCTGCACCACATGCCCTCGCACCTGGACGTGCTGTGCGGCGACTACCGGCGAGTGGTGTCGGACAACAACAACGCGATCGTCGCCGACGAGAAGTTCCGTCGGCGCGCGGGCGCGATGAACTTCTACACCCTCTACCGCTCGCACAACTTCCACTTCAAGATCTACGGCGCGATGTTCCTCGGGCAGTCCCGGACCGCCCTGGAGGCCGCCGCACAGCTCGAAGCGTCCATTCCGGAGGACCTGCTGCGGGTGGAGAGCCCGCCCATGGCCGACTGGCTCGAGGGCTTCCTGGCCATGCGGGTCCATGTGCTGATCCGCTTCGGACGCTGGGCCGACATCCTGACGCTGCCGATGCCGGCCGACCGGAAGCTGCACTGCACGACCACGGCGATGCTGCACTACGCCCGAGGCGTCGCGCTCTCCGCGACCGGCCGGACCGGCGAGGCGGAGGCCGAACGCGAGCTGTTCCGTGAGGCCGCCGACAGGGTCCCGGAGACGCGCATGCTGTTCAACAACACGTGCGTGGACATCCTCCGGATCGCGGCCGCGATGCTCGACGGCGAGCTGGAATACCGCAAAGGCAATCACGACCTCGCCTTCGCCGCCCTGGAACGGTCGATCGAGCTGGACGACAACCTGCCCTACGACGAGCCCTGGGGATGGATGCAGCCCACCCGCCACGCCTACGGTGCCTTGCTGCTGGAGCAGGGCCGTGTCGCCGAGGCCGAGGCGGTCTACCGGGCCGACCTGGGCCTGGACGACACACTGCCCCGCGCCGTGCAGCACCCAGGCAACGTCTGGGCCCTGCACGGCTTCCACGAATGCCTCGTGCGCCAGGGGAAGGCGGGAGAGGCCCTCATCGTGGCCCAGCAGCTGAAAATCGCGGCCGCGATGGCCGACGTACCGATCGAGGCGTCCTGCTTCTGCCGCCTGGAAACGGTCCCCGGCCCCGCCGCCGAGGGCTGCTGCCACGGCTGAGAACCGCGCGAGTGCTGGGGCCGGTGGCCGGTGGCAGCCGGTGCCGGGCTACGGGCGGGCGGCGCGGCCGATCTCGGCTGCGATTCGGGCGTCGGCAAGATAGCGCGTGATGTCGTGTGCCCGATCCTTCGGATTGACGCAGAGCACGTCGCGGACCCCTGACCAGGTGTCGCCGAGCGGGCAGCCGATGGCGACAGCGTCCGCCGCCGCCCACACGTTGATCCACGCGCCCACCTGACCTGGCCGGACCGGTCCGCCGGCGAGCAGCCGCCGGTACACGGCGTCGAGTCCGAGCGGACTGCCCGCGGTCACCAGCAGGGGCACCGAGGCCCGCTTGGGCAACCGGGTGAACAGGTCGAGCGCGACGACGGTACCGAGGCTGTGGGTGACCAGCACCATCTCGCCGTCGTCGGGCACCTCGGTCAGCACCGCGTCGAGCACGGCGTCGCGTACTCCCTTGTTGTCGAGGTAGGCCGCGACGTCGCGGAACACCGTCGCGATCACCACGTCGTCGAGCCCGCTGCGCGCCGCGATCCACGACAGCGGTCGTTGCAGTGCGGCGACCGCCCCGCCGAGCAGGCCCGACTCCTGCGCGGGCACGCCCTCCGTCGCGTGCGCACCCGCCGTCACGGGCTCCCGCTCCTGCGCGGGCATCCCGGTGGTCTCGGCCGCCTCGTCGAGCAGCGCGGCGTACACCGCGCGGGCGCCGGGATCGGCGGGCGCGTACGCCTCGGCCGTCGTCGCCGCCGTAGCGGGGACGACACGCTCGCGGGTGGCCGACGCGGTGGCCAACGCGTCGCCGTAGAAGGGGAACCAGACGTCGGCGGCGGCCAGCGGAGCAAGGCCCGCCGCCGCCAGCCCGCGGGCCAGTCCCCCGCACCACCCGGCGCGCAGCGCGGCGGGATCGCGGCCCTGCTGCCCGCGGCCGTGCAGGAACACCACCCGCCGACCGGCGCCGGTCCGCCCGGTGAGGCCCCGCCGTTCATGAACACCCACGGCGGCGTCCGCGGCAGGGGAGGCAGCCTGAGCGGGGAACACGCCTGCGGTCGGCCCACCGGAACGGTCGTCCGTCCGCACCGCCCCGGTCAACGCCGCTCCCGTCGACACCGCCGCACTCGGCACCGCCCCGGTCGGCGCAGGCACCCTCGGTACCGCCTCGCTCGGCACCGCCTGTGCGCCCAGCTCGGCGAGCAGCGGCTTCTGCTCCGGCGGCAGCTCGGCTGCGGCGAGGTGCCGAAGGATGGCGCTGACCCGTGCCCCCTCGTTGGCGATCCAACCCTCGCCGTCGGGGTCGGGCACCCCTGCGTGGTGCAGCGCGACGACCTCCCACTGGTCGTTGAACACGGGCGAGCCGGAGTTCCCGGGCTCGGTGTCCGTGCGGTAGTGCAGGAACTGCGGCAACTGGTTGAGCAGGGCGTTGTCGCGGACCGCGACCTCCTTCGGCCGCCCGTCCGGGTGACCGACGACGTTCACCGGCTCACCGATGACGATCTTCCCCTGTTGCGCGATCAGCTTCAGCCGGCCGTGCACCGCGCCGGGCCTCCTCCCGTCGGAGCCCGGAGCGACCGCGACGAGTGTGTAGTCGAGCTCGGCGTCGGTGACGAACAGTGCGTGCGGGTCGAGGTCGTAGGTGTCGACGGGTTCGGTGACGCCGTCGACGTCGAGTTCGAGGTCGAACTCCGCGAAGGACCCGGTCGCCGTCGCGACGTCGGGCAGCACGTGGTTGTTGGTGAGCAGCAACCGCTCCCCCACGAGGAACCCGGTGCCGAACCCCGCCCGCCGTCCGTCCTCGACGACGGAGATGCGCGCGACCGTGCGCGCCGCGCGCGCTCCGCGGGCAAGGAAGTTGACGCTCTGCAGCTCACTCGCGGCGCCGAGGATCCGTTCGAAGACGACGGCGGGGCGCACCGGGCTCCCGGCGGGCGGCATCGGGGGCAGTGTCTCCGCTCCGACCTCGCCGTTGCTCAGCAGCCGCTCCGCGCGGGCGCGCAGCTGCTCCTCGCTGTCGCCGGCGAAGCGCGTGCCGGTCTCCACCTGCCGACGCCGGATGTCCTCACGCTGGTCCGCCGTGCCCCGGTACCGCTCCGCCATGCTCTGCCGCTGCTGTGGTAGGTCCATGCGCGCATGCTCCTTGGATCGAGAGGTCCGGCGCTTCGGGGAAGTCCCTGCGGCGGACGTGCGCCCCCGCCGAA
Source organism: Streptomyces sp. SD15 (assembly GCF_054462255.1). Lineage (NCBI taxonomy): Bacteria > Bacillati > Actinomycetota > Actinomycetes > Kitasatosporales > Streptomycetaceae > Streptomyces > Streptomyces sp. SD15. The sequence continues at coordinate 170,799 of NZ_JBTLMO010000005.1, forward strand.
GCGGGTCGGCGAGGGCGCGGGGGGGGTGGGGGGTGGGGGGACGGCTCAGAGGACGCCGGCGAAGCGGAGGAAGTCCGCGATCGTGCGCACCGGGCGGCCGTTCGGGAGCAGGACGCCCTGCGCGGGGCTCCAGCTCGTCTGGTTGACGTACGAACCAGAGTCCTGGCGGATCTGGCCGATGATGGTCTCGGCGACGATGCGGCTGCCGACCTCTCCGAGCCGTCGGCCCAGCTCCCTCACCTCGGCCTCCTTCAGCACGTAGAACCACAGCGGGGTCCTGTCGAACAGGCCACCCGCCTCCAGGGCGTTCTTGACCGCGTCGCTGCTGTCCTGCTCGAGCTCCGTGCGGCTGAGGGGTGTGACGCCGAGCGCCTGGGCCACCGCCTGTCCGGTGGGGGCGGCCAGTCGGTAGCCGCGCAGGAGGTTGCGTTGGGCGAGGTGCTTGAGCAGTTTCCTGATCCGGTCGGCCAGGCCCGGGTCGTTGCCCTCGTTGGGCAGCTCGGCGAGCGGTGGCGCGAGCCTGGTGTCGATGAGCCGCGCGAAGCGGTTGGCGAACTGGCTGTTCTTGTCGACCATCCGGTCCCACTCGGCCGGCCAGTTCGACGGAAGCGTCGTCGTCAGCGGGCCGGCGAAACCGCCCTTGCCGGTGAACTGGAAGAGTTGGACCAGGGTGGACGCGGCGGACCTGTCGCCGGGGCGGCCGAAGTTGCGGTTCCAGTCGTAGGCGCCGCGCACCATGCTGTGGCCGAAGCGGAAGGCCGCCACCGAGAACTCGACCGGCATATAGGTGCCGCGACGGTCCAGGTCGAGCAGGTTCCCCTCCGCTGTGTCCACACGGTCGACGACGTCGGGGCGGGCCACGGTGCGCAGATAGTCGTGCACGCACAACCACTGGTAGGTCCAGCGGGTGAGGTCCCTGGCCCGTCGGAAGACCTCGGCGTCCGACTCGAACTCGGGCTCGTTGTCGCGCACCCAGTCGACCGCCGCGTTGTGGAACCGCAGGAACGCCACATGCAGTTGCGCCACCACGAGGTTCTCGTCGTTGCGGTTGTCGCCGACGAGCGGGGCGCGCTCGGCATCGCGTGGCAGATCCCGTTGGGTGTCGTCGACCGGGGGAATCAGCGCGCCCACACTTGCGGGAACCGGCGAGAGCAGGCCCAGCCGGAGCTTGATCCCGTCGTAGGGAACGGCCACCTTGCCCACCGCCGGTGCCGCGAACGGCCCGTCGCCGTAGACCGAGTCGAGGTTCAGCGCCGGGAGCCGCAGGTTCTGCAGCTTCTTGATCACTTCCTCCGGTGGCACGGGCGGCAGGTTCTCATCGGTGATGTTGATCACCAGATCGCGGTCGGTCGCGGCCGTCAGATCGTGGTCGACGAACTGGCCCCAGTAGGTGTAGATCGCCGGAATCGGCGAGTTGAGCTCCGGGTCGCGCACCTCGTCCGGGGTCTCCACGATCGCCGAACCCAGTTTGAGCAGGGCTTTGACGACCCTTGCGATGTCGTCCTGCGGCAGGTGGTGCTCCGGGAACTTTTCCGCGAGCTCGGGGAACAAGTAGTCGAAGGAAGTGGTGCCCACGTGCGCGGCGACGTCGGTGGACTCCTGAACCACCGTGCTGCGCGTGCTCAGGCTTTCCTGGGTCTGGGCGGTCTTCTCCGCCTCGTCCGCACTGTCGAGAATCGCGTGACCGCCGTGCGTGAGGTTCGTGATCACCCGCCGGAACTGTCCCTGCTCAGCCATCCCGTGCCCCTTTCCGGTCTAGGAAGAGGCGAGTCTTTCCGACCGGTCGTGCCGCCGCTTCGGGGAACTCCCTACTTCCGCACGGACACGCGCGCCCGCGCGTTCTCCGACTGCCATCTCGCGAGAACGCCTACGCCATCCGCTGGGTCACCGGCACCGGACGCGCAGGGCAGGGTCTACGCACCCGGTGGCCCCACCGTCCCCGTCCCGACGACGGTCGGCGCATACCTTTCCCTGCGGACCCTCAGCCGGTCGTTCTCGGTACGGTCGCGGCGGCACCGTACGGAAGGCGCCGTAGGCCCGTTGTCCCGGGACGCGGGGCGACACGGTCCCGACAGCGCGGCGGGGGCCTCGGTCGTGCGGACCTCGTAGGGCGGGAGTGGTTGCGCTCCGGTGGGGTCGGCGACCTCGGTGGTTCCCCCGGTCGGGTGTGCCGCGCCCCGCAGGCGCAGGTGGGATGCCGGGACGGTGATCTCGACGGCTCCCGTCGTGCAACGGCTCGCGCGGCTCGACCACCCGTCGACCTCTTCCCCGTGCCGCGGAAGACCACACGGGACGGCCTCGCGGCACCCCTCGCCCGGCGCGTCGGGGAAACTCCCCTTGTTCGCCGGGGATTTGAAGTTTGGCGAGCCCCGAACCCGGACCAGGAATTCCGACCGCCCACGCCGATCACCCTTCCGGGGGCACGCTGGTGACATGACGGACGGCCGCAATGGAGCGGCAGGCGTACGGGGGCGTCATGGACGAAACAGCGATGACCGGCGTACCGGCGGGCGGCGCGGCACCCGATCCGGTCTGCGTACTGGACGACATGTGTGCGAACGGCCCACGGCTCGCCGCGCCGCACGAACCGTACGGCGTCTCGGTTTCCGCCGTCCCGGGCATTCCCGCCGCCGCACCGGACGTTCCCGCCGTACCCGGTGGGGCGATGTCCGGCCCCGGGACCGACGCCCTGGTCGGCCGGAGCGCCGAACAGGACCTGCTGGCCGGTCTGGTGGACGACCTGCCCCATGGGGGCGGTGCGCTGCTGCTGAGCGGTGAACCGGGGATCGGCAAGAGCATGGTGCTGCGTCACGCGGCCGCCCGCTGCCAAGGCGCCCAGGTGCTGTGGGCCTGCGGAGTGGAGTCGGAAGCCGTGCTGCCGTACGCGGTGCTGGCCGATGTGCTGCTGCCGCTGCGCCACCACTTCGGCGAACTGCCGCCGGCCCAGCGGCGAGCCGTGGAGGGCTGTCTGACGCTCGCGGACGTGACCGAGCCGAACCCGTACGCGGTGTGCGCGGGCGCGCTCGGCGTACTGGCCGCCGCCGGGGAGACGCGGCCCCTGCTGGTCCTCGTCGACGATCTGCACTGGGCCGATCCTTCGTCACGACAGGTCCTGCAGTTCGTGGCCCGGCGGCTGGCCACGGAGCGAGTGGCTCTGGTCATGGCCGCACGCAGTGGGCCGGAGGAGGACGGGATCCAGGAGAGCGTGCCGCGCGCCGCGCTGGGGCCGCTGAGGGACGACGAGTGCTGGACGCTGCTGCGGCGCCACGGTCTCGACCGGGCGGATCCGGCGGCAGGCCGGATCGTACGGCTGGCGCACGGAAACCCCTTGGTCCTGGTGGAGTACGCGGCGGCGCTCGCCCGGGCCCGTGCGAGCGGTGCCGAGCCGTGGGACGACTCGTGGGAGGCACCGGGGCCACTGGTGGAGGGCGCGTGGCGCGGGCAGCTGCGCACGCTGCCCCCGCGCAGTCGCGAGGCGCTGGTGTACGTCGCCGCCAGCCGGACCCCGCAATGGCCCCTGCTGCAGCGGGCGTTGGCGTCCGACGGGCTCACGACGGCCGATCTGGACGCGGCCGAGGCGGCCGGCCTGGTGCGGATGCGGGGCGGCGCGTGCGAGCTGCGGCATCCCGTGCTGCGGCCGGTGGTGCTGGGACAGTGCGCCACGGTCCGGCGGCTGGAGGTGTACCGAAGGCTGGCCGGCCTGTGCTCGGGCGAACTGCAGACCTGGTACCTGGCCGCTGCCGCCCCCGGTCCGGACGAGTCGGTCGCCGCTCGCCTGGTCTCCGACGCCCGGCAGGCCCGGCAGCGCGGTGCGTTGGCGGCCGCCGCGCCCGCCTGGCACCGCGCCGCCGAGCTGTCGCCGGACCCCGCCGACGCGGCCCGCCGCCTGTTCGAAGCCGCGCGCGACGCCTTCTACGGCGGTACGACGCGCGACGCCGCCCAGTGGTGCGAACAGGCTCTGGCGCACAGCCAGGACCCGTTGCTGACCGCGGACATCGAGCTGCTGCGCGGCCAGGCCTGCACCTGGCTCGGAAATCCGGGCCGCGCGCACCAGTTACTGGTCGGCGCCGCCCGCGCGGTGGAGTCGGTGGACCGCTCCCGTGCCTGTCAGCTGTACGGGGCCGCGGTGGTGCCCGCGACGATGGACGGCCAGATGCGCGGCGCATGCGACATCGCCGCCCGCTGCGAGGAGCTGGCTGACGGCACCCGCGGCACACAGCGCCGGCACGCCGCCGTCATGCGCGCCCGGGCGCAGGCTCTCGGCGGCGACGTACGCGAAGGCCGTAAGGCCCTGCTCGCCCTGCTGGAGGAGACGCGCGGCCGGCCCGGCCCCGAGGAACGCCAGGCCACGATGGAGATCGCGCAGGGCCTGTCCTGGACGGGGGACAGGGACCTCGCCCGCCGTGTACTGGACACGGCGATCGAGGGGATGCGCCGCGACAACTCCCCGGCCCTCCTGCCGTACGCGCTGCTGGGGCGGTGCGAGGTGGAGATGTGGTCGCGCTGGCCGATGGCCCGCGCAGACGCCACCGAGGCGCTGCGCTGGGCCGAGGAGTTCGGGCATCTGGCGATGACGGGCTACGCGTTGGTCCAGCTCGCGCGGTTGGACGCGCTGCGCGGCGACTTCGCGGACTGTGAGCGGCGGGTGGCGCAGTACGAGCGCTGGTGCGGCGGCCGACTGCGCGGCCTCACCCTGTTCGCACGCGGTGCGCTCGGTACGTCCGCACTGGCCGCCGGTGATCCGGAGGGGGCGCGTACGCACCTGGAGGCGGCGTTCGCGATGGCGGACAGGATGGGGCTGGTCAATCCCTCCCTGATGCCGTGGGTGGCCGACCTCGCCGAGGCCTGTCTGCGCACGGGGGCGCGGGAGGGGGCCATAGCCGTCGCGGACTGGCTGCGGGAACGCGACGCGGCGACCGGTCTGGCGTGGCCGGCGGCCGCGCACGCGCGCTGCCGGGTGATGCTCGCGCACTCCGCCGAGGAGGCCGCCGACTGGCTGGCTGTCGCGGAACGCGCCCATGCAGACAAGGAGATGGCCTTCGAGCGGGCTCGGACGCGGCTCGTCGGAGGAGCGGTGCTGCGCCGGTTCAGGCGGCCGTCGGCGGCACGTGAGCCGCTGCTGTTCGCACAGCGGACGTTCACCGCGCTGGGCGCCGTGCCGTGGGCGGTCCGGGCCGCGGCGGAGGTCGCGGCCACCGGGCACCGCACCGCCGTCCACGGGAACGAACCGCCGCCGGTGGCACTGCTCACGCCGCAGGAGCTCCAGGTGGCACGCGCCATCGGTGAGGGACTCAGCAACGTCGAGGCCGCCGCGTCGCTGTTCCTGTCCCGCAAGACGATCGAGGCGCACCTCACCCGCGTCTACCGCAAGCTGGGCGTCCGTTCCCGCTCGGATCTGGCCCGCTGCCTGGCGCACGCCGGGGTGACGGGGTGACGGGGAGCGGGCGCGCGGGCGAGTTCTCGGTTTCGTCGAGGCCCATGGGTATGTCTCGATCGACGCCGTGTACGCCGACCACCGGGTAGCACGCGGCGGGGTCCGCCGGCGGACCGTGCGCGGCCCGGCCGCCGTGCGGGCGCCGTGGCAGCGGTGCCGTCGAACACCCGGTGCTCCATCTCCCGCAACGTGCCTTGTAGGTGCTCACTCGATTTCGAAGAGAAGGTCGCCGCCCTCCACCTGCTGGATCTTGTTGATGGCGAGCCTGGACACCCTCCCGGCCTTCGGGGTGGTGATCGCGGCCTCCATCTTCATCGCCTCGATGGTGGCCACCGTGGTACCGGCCGCCACCTCGTCGCCCTCGGCGACCGCGAGCGTCACCACTCCGGCGAACGGCGCGGCGACGTGGCCGGGGTTGGTCCGGTCGGCCTTCTCCGTCGCCGGGACGGCGGAGGCCGCCGAGTCATCGCGTACCTGGATCGGCCGCAACTGGCCGTTCAGGGTGGACATCACGGTGCGCATGCCACGTTCGTCGGCCTCACCGACGGCTTCCAGCTCGATGAGGAGCCGAACGCCCGGCTCGAGGTCGACGGCGTACTCCTTTCCGGGCCGCAGACCGTAGAAGAAGTCCTTGCTGTCCAGCACGCTGGTGTCGCCGTAGGTCTGCCGGTGTGCCTCGAAGTCGCGCGTCGGGCCGGGGAACAGCAGCCGGTTGAGCGTCGCGCGCCGGTCCTTCTCCAGTCCCGCACGGTCCTCAGCGGTCAGCTCCTGCACGGGCTTGGCCTCGGCGCGCCCCTCCAGGGCCTTGCTGCGGAACGGCTCCGGCCATCCACCGGGCGGCGTCCCCAGCTCACCGCGCAGGAAGCCGATGACGGAGTCGGGGATGTCGAACTTGTTCGGCGTCACCTCGAACTCCTCGGGCGTCACCCCGGCGCCGACCAGATGCAGGGCGAGATCGCCGACCACCTTGGAGGACGGGGTGACCTTGACCAGCCGCCCGAGCATCCTGTCGGCGGCGGCGTACATCGCCTCGATCTCCTCGAACCGGTCGCCGAGGCCCAGCGCCACCGCCTGGGTGCGCAGGTTGGAGAGCTGACCGCCGGGGATTTCGTGGTCGTACACGCGTCCGGTCGGCGAGGCCAGGCCTGCCTCGAACGGTGCGTAGATCTTACGGACGCTCTCCCAGTACGGCTCCAGCTCACCGACGGCCCGCAGGCCCAGCCCGGTGGGCCGCTCCGAGTGGTCGGTGGCGGCGACGATCGCCGACAGGGACGGCTGCGAGGTGGTGCCCGCCATGGACGCCACCGCACCGTCCACGGCATCGGCGCCGGCGTGGATCGCGGCCAGATAGGTGGCGAGCTGGCCGCCCGCCGTGTCGTGGGTGTGGATGTGCACCGGCAGGTCGAACTCGCGCCGCAGGGCTGATACGAGCGTCGCCGCGGCCGGGGCCCTCAGCAGCCCCGCCATGTCCTTGACGGCCAGGACATGGGCCCCGGCGGCCACGATCTGCTCGGCCAGCCGCAGGTAGTAGTCCAGGGTGTACAGCCGCTCGGACGGGTCGGACAGGTCGGAGGTATAGCACAGGGCGACCTCGGCGACGGCCGTTCCGGTCTCCCGCACCGCGTCGATGGCGGGCCGCATCTGCCCGACGTCGTTGAGCGCGTCGAAGATCCGGAAGATGTCGATCCCGGTGTCCGCGGCCTCCTGCACGAAGGCGTCGGTCACCTCGGTCGGGTACGGCGTGTACCCCACGGTGTTGCGGCCGCGCAGCAGCATCTGCAGACAGATGTTCGGTACGGCCTCGCGCAGCGCGGCCAGGCGCTCCCAGGGGTCCTCGGCGAGGAAACGCAGCGCGACGTCGTAGGTGGCACCGCCCCAGCACTCCAGTGACAGCAGCTGTGGCAGGGTCCGCGCCACCAGCGGGGCGACGGCGAGCATGTCCTTGGTACGGACTCGGGTGGCGAGCAGCGACTGGTGTGCGTCCCGGAACGTGGTGTCGGTGACGCCGATGGTGGGTGACTCGCGCAGCCATCGGGCGAAGCCCTCCGGGCCGAGTGCGGTGAGCTGCTGCTTCGAGCCGGCCGGCGGTTCGCCGACGGGCAGCGGCGGCAGTTTGGTGCTCGGGTCGATCAGCTCCGGCCGCTCGCCGTGCGGCTTGTTCACGGTCACGTCGGCGAGATGGGTGAGCAGTTTCGTGCCGCGGTCGGCGGAGTGACGCGAGGTGAGCAGGTGCGGGCGCTGTTCGATGAACGACGTCGTGACCTGGCCCGCCTGGAAGTCCGGGTCGTCGAGAACGGCTTGCAGGAACGGGATGTTCGTGGCCACGCCGCGGATGCGGAACTCGGCCACGGCACGCCGGGCGCGGTTGACCGCCGTCGTGAAGTCCCGGCCCCGGCAGGTGAGTTTGACCAGCATCGAGTCGAAGTGCGCGCTGATCTCCGTACCCGCGTGGGTGGTGCCGCCGTCGAGGCGGATGCCCGAGCCGCCGGGCGAGCGGTAGGCGCTGATCCTGCCGGTGTCCGGGCGGAAACCGTTGGCCGGGTCCTCGGTGGTGATCCGGCACTGCAGTGCGGCGCCGCGCAGGGTGACGGTCTCCTGCGCGAGGCCGAGGTCGGCCAGTGTCTCGCCGGCGGCGATGCGCAGCTGCGCCTGTACGAGGTCGACGTCGGTGACCTCCTCGGTCACTGTGTGTTCGACCTGGATGCGCGGGTTCATCTCGATGAAGACGTGGTTGCCGTCGCGGTCGAGCAGGAACTCGACGGTGCCCGCGTTGCGGTAGCCGATCTCCCGGGCGAACCTCACCGCGTCGGCGCAGATCCGCTCGCGCAGCGCCGGGTCGAGGTTCGGCGCCGGCGCCAGCTCGATCACCTTCTGGTGGCGGCGCTGCACCGAACAGTCTCGTTCGAACAGGTGAATGACATTGCCGTGCCCGTCGGCGAGGATCTGCACCTCGATGTGGCGGGGATCGACGACGGCCTTCTCCAGGAAGACCGTGGGGTCGCCGAAGGCGGATGCCGCCTCGCGAGCCGCCGCCTCGATGGACTCGCGCAGCAGCGCGGGGTCCTCGACGCGGCGCATACCGCGCCCTCCGCCGCCGGCGACCGCCTTGACGAACACGGGAAAGCCGACGGCTTCAGCGGCTCGCACCAGTTCGTCCACGTCGGCGGAAGGCGCGGAGGAGCCCAGCACCGGTACGCCGGCCGCGCGGGCGGCGGCCACCGCGCGCGCCTTGTTCCCCGTCAGCTCGAGGATCTGCGCGCTCGGCCCGACGAACGTGATGCCCGCCTCCTCGCACGCCCGTGCCAGCTCGGGGTTCTCGGACAGGAAGCCGTAGCCCGGGTAGACGGCGTCGGCGCCGGCCAGTTGGGCCGCACGGATGATCTCCTCGACGGAGAGGTAGGCCCGCACGGGGTGCCCCGGCTCACCGATCTCATAGGCCTCGTCGGCCTTCAGCCGGTGCAGCGAGTTACGGTCCTCGTGCGGGAAGACGGCGACGGTTCTCGCGCCCAGTTCATAACTGGCGCGGAAAGCGCGAATCGCGATCTCGCCACGGTTGGCGACCAGTACCTTGCGGAGCATCCCCGGTCCTTTCGACCTGCCGATGAGGAACCCCATGGTCCCGGCAATACCGCCGCCGTGCCATGAGAGTCAGGTCACTCACCCGGATGCCTCCGGCTGAGGCCAGGTGCCCGGCCGGGGCGGGTAGCGTGCCCCGGCCGGATCACGGACCTACGAGGAGCCCGCGCTCGGCCTAGGGGGTGTCGTTTGGATCACCCCGGGTCCGCGGTGATCCAAACGACACCCTCTAGGCGCCACGACGGACCCGGGCGGCCTTGCGGGCCTCGGCCGTCTGGCGGGCCTCCGCAGACCGCCGGGACTCGCCGCCGGCGCGACCGGACCGACCCGGGCGTGTGCCCAGACCCCGGAAGGGGGCACCGCCGCGCTTCGGGCGCTCTGTGGCCGGCCCGCTGCCGCCGACGGGCACACCGGAGGGGGCCTGGGCGCCGGTGATGCGGCTCAGCTCGGCCTCGCCGGAGCGGACCTGAGTGACCTGCGGCCTGATACCCGCGTCGGACATCAGACGGGCCATGTCACGGCGCTGGTTGGGCAGGACCAGTGTGACGACACTGCCGGACTCACCGGCGCGGGCGGTACGGCCGCCACGATGCAGGTAGTCCTTGTGGTCGTTGGGCGGGTCGACATTGACGACAAGGTCGAGGTCGTCGACATGGATGCCACGGGCCGCGACGTTGGTTGCCACCAGCACCGTGAGATGGCCGGTCTTGAACTGTGCCAGGGTGCGAGTGCGCTGGGGCTGCGACTTACCGCTGTGCAGTGCCGCGGCCTTCACACCGCTGCTCAGCAGGTGCTTGGTGAACTGGTCAACGCCGTGTTTGGTGTCCAGAAACATGATCACCCGCCCGTCGCGGGCGGCGATCTCGGTGGCCGCGGCGTACTTGTCGGCGCCGTGCACCTGCAGCACGTGATGCTCCATCGTGGTGACGGCGCCCGCCGACGGGTCGACCGAGTGCACCACCGGGTCATGGAGATAGCGACGCACCAGGAGGTCGATGTTGCGATCCAGCGTGGCCGAGAACAGCATGCGCTGGCCGTCGGGACGTACCTGGTCGAGCAGTTCGGTGACCTGGGGCATGAAGCCCATGTCGGCCATCTGGTCGGCCTCGTCCAGGACAGTGATGTTCACCCGGTCCAGCCGGCAGTCCTTGCGCTCGACGAGATCCATGAGGCGGCCCGGAGTCGCGACGACGACCTCGGCCCCGGCGCGCAGTGCGCCGGCCTGTCGGCCGATCGACATGCCGCCGACCACGGTGGCCAGCCTCAGCTTCAGCAATTGGGCGTACGGGGTGAGCGCATCAGTGACCTGCTGGGCCAGCTCGCGCGTGGGGACGAGAATCAGGGCCAGGGGCTTCCGGGCCTCGGCACGCTGCCCGGCCGTGCGCACGAGAAGGGCCAGGCCGAACGCGAGCGTCTTGCCCGACCCGGTGCGCCCCCGGCCCAGGACGTCGCGGCCTGCGAGGGAGTTCGGCAGTGTGGCGGCCTGGATCGGGAACGGCTCGTTCATGCCGAGGTCGGTGAGCAGCTTCAGCAACTCGGTGGGGATGTCCAGTTCCCCGAAGGTCGCGACTGCGGGGAGGGCCGGGGTGAGGGCGACCGGCAGCGCGAACTCACCCTGCGACCGGGAGCGGGCACCCCGATCGGAACCGGCGAAGCCATTCTTGCGGGTGTGGGAGAAGCGATCGTACGTACGTGCTGAACGGTTCATGAGAACCTTCCTCGATATGGCACGTATCGAGGAATTCTCGGCAGGCATGAACCGAATGAATTGCAAGATCGAGCCAAAATGTAAGATTAAACAAATCTGGTCGATCCGGCACGGTGAGTGACGACGCTCGACAGTGAGTTCCAGGTTCACCCGACGTCGGGCGCACCCCGCAAAACGCAGCAAGCTGGGACCCCACCGCGAGGTGTGGGTCCCAGCTGCCTCATACGCTTCAGCGTCAGGCGGGAGTGATGTTCTCTGCCTGCGGGCCCTTCTGACCCTGCGTGACGTCAAAGTTCACCTTCTGGCCTTCCTGGAGCTCACGGAAGCCCTGGGCGGCGATGTTCGAATAGTGGGCGAAGACGTCCGGGCCGCCACCATCCTGCTCAATGAAGCCGAAGCCTTTTTCCGCGTTGAACCACTTAACGGTGCCAGTAGCCATGCCAAATCTCCTTCTGTACCTAAAGATCAATCTTAGCACGGCGAGCATATCCAGGCCCGGCGGCACCAGTTTTCGGCCGTGCCGCCACACCCACCCGCTGCGCAGATTTCTGAACCTGCGGCCATGGATATCCACGCCGGCAGACGAAGAACCGGCTGCACCGGCAGCCCCTCAGGGAGGAACGGCCGCCCGCCCAGGGGTCGCTACGTCGCCTGCAGAACCTGAACCACCGGACCTTCGCCTGTCTGGCGTGGGCGGTCTGACCGTTGCCGGTGAGCCGTTCGCAGGAAGGTGGTCCTGCGCCCACACGGTCAGGGCGGCCAGGGGGATGAGGAAGGCGTTGCCGTGGGCAGAGAGGGTGTACTGGGTGCGCGGCGACGGGCCCGGCCGGACGGTTCGGGCGACGAGGTCCACCGTGGTCAGTTCCTGAAGGCGCTGGGCGAGCATGCGGTCGCTGATGCCGGGGACGCGCTCGCGAAGCTGAGCGAAGTCGGCCGGGCCTTTGGCCAGGGCCGCGATGATCAGGCCGTTCCAGCGTTTGCCCAGCAGGGCGAAGGCCCGGGTGAGGGTCGGAAGGGGCTCGGGCAGTCGCTGGGGTTCGGACCGGTGCGTCGGCTGAGCGCGCCGCGGGGTGGTCATGGTGTCTGTCCCTTCTCAGTACGGCGCCGGGCATCGTGGTGCGACGCCTGACGCCGTACGTCGTCGTGACCGTGTCGGGAGTCGGCTCGACCTACCGGGCCGCACAGCCGGAGGGTGTGCGGCCCCATGTGGAGGGCGCTCACCCTCCGTGAGATCAGCCCATGTGGAGGGGGGCCGCACCCTCGGCGTGGTGCTGCTTGCCGGCGTTGACGGCCGCGAACATGACTGCCATGCCGGCCAAGAACACGACGCCCGCAGCGACGAAGGCCATCGTGTAGCCGTGCGTGAGGGCCTCGCCCGCCCTTGCCACCAGGGGGAAGTCCTTGACGGCCAGGCCCCGGTAGAGAGCGGAGGCCGCCTGGGGCAGCTTGTCGTCGGCCGCGGACGTGGAGATCGTCGACAGAACGGCGAGACCGAGCGCGCCGCCGATCTGCTGGGCGGTGTTCAGCAACGCCGAGGCCATGCCCGTGTCCTGGTGGTCGACGCCGCTCACCGCACCGAGCGTCAACGGGACGAAGCTCATGCCCAGTCCGATGCCGGTGACGAGCATCGCCGGCAACAGGTGCCCGGCGTACGAGGAGTCGGCCTTCAGGGTGGCGAACCAGAACATGCCCGCCGCGGCGACCAGCAGGCCCGGTCCGGCGATCAGCCGGGGTGCCATGTGGCTGACCAGCTTGGAGCTGACGCCCGCGGCGGCCGCCATGCCGATGCTGAAGGGCAGATAGGCGAAGCCGGTCTTGACCGCGCTGTAGCCGAGGATCAGCTGCATGTACAGCGTCAGGAAGTAGAACGTGGCGAACATGCCCGCACCGAGGAGCAGCATCGAGGCGTAACTGCCGGAGCGGTTGCGGTCCTTGAGCAAGCGCAAGGGCATCATCGGCTCCGCGGCACGCGACTGGATGACCAGGAACACCGCCAGCAGTACGCCCGCCGTCGCGAAGGAGGCCAGGGACAGGCCGTTCGTCCAGCCGTGCTCGCCGCCGCGCGTGATGCCGTAGACCAGGGCTATCAGACCGCCGGTGCCGGTGATCGCGCCCGGGACGTCCAGGCGGCCGGGGTGGCGTTCGGCCTCGACGAGAGTCTTCGTGCCGGCGAGGACGGCCAGGCCGATGGGGATGTTGACGAAGAACACCCAGCGCCAGTTCAGGGCGTCGGTGAGGACGCCCCCGAGCAGGAGGCCGGCCGTGGCACCGACGCCGGCCATGCCCGCGTACACGCCCATGGCCGTATTGCGGGACTTGCCCATCGGGAAAGTGGTGGTGATGAGAGCCAGCGCACTGGGCGCGGCGAGTGCCGCGCCGACGCCCTGCAGAATGCGGGCGCCGATCAACAGCCCTTCGTTCGGGGCGAGTCCGCCCAGCAGGGAGGCCAGGGTGAAGACGAGGATGCCGACCTGGAACATCCGCCGACGGCCGAAGAGGTCGCCGGCCTTGCCGCCGAGCAGCATCAGCCCGCCGAAGGCCAGCGCGTAGGAGTTGACGATCCACGCCAGGTTCGCGTCGGACATGCCGAGATCGGTCTGTATGGCGGGCAGGGCGATGTTGGTGATGGTGTTGTCGAGGACCACCATCAGCTGGGCCGCGGCGATCACGAAGAGCGCGATGCCGAGGTGCCGCCCGCCCGGGGGAGCCCCGGGCGCATCGGTACCCAGCTGCGCGGGGGTGGTGATCGTGCTGTCGGCAGACAAGGGAGAACTCCTAGGGATGGCGAGGAAGCGCGAAAAAGAATTTCATCCGGACGAGAAAGAGCCTGGAATGTCAAATCGATTTCCGGGATCGTCCGGATGCAGGGCGAGAGAGAACGATTGGCACGTTGTCAAGCGCCGTGCCCGTTGAACAATTCGAGCGGGTTGCGGTGCACAGTCCCGCCTCGGGACAGAAACGGACCCTAACACCCGACCACCACTGCCTGCACACCTCCCCCGTGTGATTGTTTTCGCGCTTGACGGAGCCGGCCGATTTGTGATCGAAGCAGCGAGACGAGGAAATTCCCGAGGAACATAAACCTGGCAGAGTTGTCAAATGCAGAATCCCTTTCGGGATTTCCGTATACGACCAGCGGCGCAAGCGCTTCGAGGTCGCCGGCGCACGGCGGTCGGATCGACGACGGTCCAGGAGGCCCAGGTTCGACCAGCTCGGGGTGACAGGGGTTGGTGAGCTCCCCGGCCACCACCGCGATGCGCCGGGTGCTCTGCGTGGACAGCGGCCTTCCTTATCCGGGAGCGTGATAACGCCGCGGTCCGCGAGTGCGCCGAGAAGTCCGACAAATGGTTGCCGCCACATTCTCGGCTGGACGAGGAGCAGATAAAGAGGATCGTCGCAACCGTCTCCGAGCAGGCGCTTGCCGCCATCAAGACCGCTATCAAGACCGTGCAGGACCACGTCAGGGCCTTCGCCCAGAACCAGAGGGAATACCTGGCCCCTTTCGATGTCGGGACCGAGCCGGGTTCCTTCCTCGAGCAGAGGAATATCCCGGTCGTCGCGGCCACGGCGTTCGACACCGAGCCCCTTCGGCAACGCCTACGTTGCCGAAGCCAAGCGGCAGGAATCGACGTGCTCAGCCAGGCCGACCGGGCGACAGATTCGGCCGCCTGGACCGGGTGATTGCCGGCCGACTGCGAGCAGCGTCAGAGTGGGTCGGTCGACTCCGCCTCAGTGAGTGAGACCAGCCTGCGCCGCACGGCTGTCCGCACCGTCACGGATGTGACGACTCGCAGGGAAGGTTGCCGACCTCGTCACGGAGATGCCCGGCCGACGTCGGCGAGAGCGGCATCGACCAACGACTCCGCGATGGATCGCGCGCACGCGCCGGTGCGACTGCTGTTGAGTGCTGTGCCACGTGCGGCCGCACCGTCAAAGAGCAGCGCCAGTTGCTCACCGAGGGTTTCCGGGTCGGCGACCCCGGCCTGCCGTGCGATGTCCGTGAGACGGCGGGCGAACTCCCTCTTGTACGCCGCGGCCAGCTGATGGGCGGAATGCCCAGGGTCAGGCACCTCGACGCTCACGTTCAGGAACGGGCATCCCCGAAATGGAGCGGCGGTTTCCGGCCGCTTCCAGTCGAAGACGGCGAGGAGCTGCTCACGCGGGCTCGGTGTCGGTTGGGCGGGTGACAGGGGGACGGGTAGGAGAGCGTCCACCAGGGACTGCAGGTATGCCCCGACGAGCTCGTCCTTGCTGGGGAAGTGCGTATAGAGAGTGCGTTTCGACACTTCGGCGACGGTCGACAGCTGATCCATCCCGGTCGCCTTGATCCCCTGCGCCGTGAACAGCTCGGTCGCCGCTTTGAGGATCCGCTCCCGGGCGCCACGCCCACGACGCCTACGTACGGGGTGAGTTTCGGTCACAGCCTTAAGGATACCGATCGTTTTACATAGCCGGTGGGCCAGCTACGGTGGAGGCCTAAGTAGACTGATCGTCTTACTTAGCCACGCCCGGCATCGCACCGCACGCGGGGGGTCTCGGCGCCGCATCCATCCAGGGCGCGCTCGGCGCCCTCAGATCGCCCCGCCGGGCCATGGTCCGGACCGGCACCTCACCCGCCACCACCCGCCCCGACCCGCACGGGGGACGTCGGCCACCTCGACGCGGAGGGCTGTCTGACCCTGGTCGGGCGATCGAAGGACATGATCATCCGCGGCGGAGAGAACATCTACGCCAAGGAGATCGAGGACGTGCCGGCGGGCAACCCGTCCGTCATGGAGGCTGATCGGCGTGCCGGACGAGAAGGGGGGCGAAGACCACCTCACCGGCAGGCGGGCGCGACCGGTTGGGCCGCATGCTTGACCTGCTGATGGACGCCATCCGGCACCCGGCCGCACGCACGCCGCGGTCCGGGCGTTCCCCGCCCCACTACATGTTGATCATGTGGCCGGCGAGGCCGTGGACGGCTTCCTTGACCGCTTCGCCCAGGGTGGGGTGGGCGTGGACGTTGCGGGCGACCTCGTGGACCGTGAGGTCCCACTGCTGGGCCAGGGTCAGCTCGGGAAGCAGTTCGGTGACGTCCGGGCCGATGAGATGGCCTCCGATGAGCTCGCCGTACTTGGCGTCGCTGATCAGCTTCACGAAGCCGGTCGCATCGCCCAGGCCGTGGGCCTTGGCGTTCGCGGTGAACGGGAACTTGGCGACCTGGACGTCGAATCCCTTCTCCCTCGCCTGCGCCTCGGTGTAGCCGAAGCTGGCGATCTGTGGCTGGCAGTAGGTGGAGCGCGGGATCATCGCGTAGTCCAGTTCCATGGTCTCGGCGTCCGCGAGCGTCTCGGCGGCGACCACGCCCATCGCCTCGGCGGCGTGCGCAAGCATCAGTTTCGCGGTGACGTCGCCGATGGCGTAGATGTGCGGGACGGAGGTCCGGCAGCGGCCGTCGACGTCGATGGCGCCGCGCTCGCTGACGGGCACGCCGGTGTTCTCCAGACCGTAGCCGGTGACGTTCGGGGCGAAGCCGATCGCCTGGAGGACCTTGTCGGCCTCCAGGATCTGCTGGGCGCCGTCCTTGCCGGTGACGGTGACGCGGACCTGCGGGCCGGACTCCTCGATGGACTCGACGCGGGTCGAGGTGAGCACGCCGATGCCCAACTTCCGGTACTGCTTGGCCAGTTCGGCGGAGACCTCGACGTCCTCCAGTGGGGCGAGGCGGTCCAGGAACTCGACGACGGTGACCTTCACGCCGTAGTTGTGCAGGACGTAGGCGAACTCGATACCGATGGCCCCGGCGCCGGCGATCACGATGGAGCGCGGCAGGTCCTCGGCGAGGATCTGTTCCTCGTACGTCACCACCCGGGAGGTGCGGCGAGTGCCGGGCAGCAGCTTGGGGGTCGCTCCGGTGGCGATGATGCAGTGGTCGAAGTTGATGGTGCGGGTGTTGCCGTCGTAGTCGGCCACCTGGACCGTGTGTGGGTCGAGGAACGTGCCGCGACCGCTGATTTCCGTAATCTTGTTCTTCTTCATCAGGTAGTGGACGCCCTTGACCCGGCCGTCCGCGACCTTCCGACTGCGGCGGAAGGCCTCCCCGTAGTCGAAGGAGATCTGCCCGTCGACCTTGATGCCGAAGGTCTTCGCCTCGCGCGTGAAGATGTGTGCGAGCTCGGCGTTGCGCAGCAGGGCCTTGGTGGGGATGCAGCCCACGTTCAGGCAGACACCGCCCCAGTACTTCTCCTCGATCACCGCGACGCTCTTGCCCAGTTGGGCGGCCCGGATGGCGGCAACGTATCCGCCGGGGCCCGCGCCGAGAACGACGACGTCGAAGCGCTCACCCTGCTCGTCCATGGACGGTTCCTTTCCGTCGGCGCGGCCGGCTCCCCCGCGAGGGGCCGACTCGCTCCTGATCGAACAACCTGTTCATCAACTCAACAGCGGTGGCTTCCGCCACCGCCCGCCGCAGGGGGACCGCTGGCGGACGAGGGAGGCGACCACCTACATGGTCCACCACCTCGGCGGCGATCCCTCGGACGTCCGCTTCAGCGTCCCGATGCCGTGATCTATGCCCGCGCAGCAATCATCGACGGCGGGCCGACGCCTCGTCGACTTCGTGTACTCCGGCCTCGGCGGCACCGAGCCTGAGGGTGTCGAGCCCGAAGGCCACGACCGGGCCGTGTGCACCGGGCCTCAATGACGGCATCCGGGCCCGCCGCGTGGCCGGCGCCCCACGCCGGGAGGGGTCCCGTCATCTCGTACGGATAGCGAGGTCGTGGACGATGCGGTCGCTGCCACCGGCGATCTCCTCCTCCGAGTAGCCCAGTCGACGGAACTTCGCGATGTTGCAGGGCCGGAGGAGACGCTCCGGAATCCGGGCGACCTGGTCCTCCGGCTTCAGCAGACCGGTCTGCCGCACCGGGCACCCCGGCCCCCGCCGCGGCCGCCGTCCTGGACCGCTCTCCCCCGCCCACAACCGCCGCTGGTGCTCCAGGTCCCGCTGTGGCAAACCCCGCCGAGGTCCGCCTCCCCCAGGCCCGAGCCAGGCGCAGTGAGCGCACCCCGGATGGCTGACGACGGAGTTCGCGCCGATCGGCCGGCGGGACCGCGCTCAGCTCACTCGGCCGGCCTCACACGAAAGGCGCGGGCGCCGACCCCGACCGAGCGCTGCTCCACTTCCACTTCGGCGGGTCGGTCACCGCCTCGATGCACTCGGACCGCAAGGCCGCCGGCCACATCGCGAAGGCGGCCGGCGCCCGTTCCCTCGTCGTGGACTTCCGCCTGGCGCCCGAACACCCCCACCCGGCGCAGCTCGACGACGCCGAGACGGCCTACCGGTGGCTGCTCTCGCAGGGCTATGAGCCGGGGCACATCGGCAGCCCGGGCCACTCGATCGGCGGCACGCTCGCGGTGATGCTGCCGGGGCGCGTCCCCGAGGTGGACCAGGCGATCCAGCAGATGGGTGCGTGGCTGAGGCGCCATCTCGGCGCATGAGCGGAAGAACGGCTCGTCACCGGCTGCGGCCGGGCTTCGGCGAAGTCCGGCGCCGTCCTGTTCCGGAGGTTCTCCCGGAACAGCAGGAACCCGGATGCACAGCGATCCGCACGGGCATGGAGGGCATGATTGCGGGAGGCTCGTAGGCCAGTCCGCCTGCGCCACCGCGATAGCGGTGACCGGCGGCTGGTGTCAGCCGTCCTGCTCCACCCTGTCGGCCGACACGCGGTATTCGTGTCCCACACCGCTCTGTACACCACCGCCGCAGTCCGGCCCCGAAGCGGCAAAACCCCGAAGCCACAAAGGAGTGCGCGATGGGAATGTACGAGGATGTCTTCCGCGCCAGTACCGAGGACCCGGAGAGCTTCTGGCTGAAGGCGGCAGAGGGCATCGACTGGGATGTCACTCCACAACGCGCCCTGGACTCCTCGGGCGCACCCTTCTACCGCTGGTTTCCCGACGGTCGGCTCAACGTCTGTTTCAACGCGGTCGACCGGCACGTCGAAGCCGGCCGCGGCGAACAGCCCGCGATCATCTATGACTCACCCGTGACCGACACCCGGCGCACCTACACCTACGCGCAGCTGAGGAACGAGGTGGCGGCCTTCGCCGGAGCACTCGCGCAGCTCGGCGTGGGGCACGGCGATCGTGTGGTCATCTACATGCCGATGGTCCCCGATGCCGTTGTCGCGATGCTGGCCTGCGCACGCATCGGCGCGGTCCACTCGGTCGTCTTCGGCGGGTTCGCCCCGCCCGAACTCGCCCTCCGCATCGATGACGCGGCCCCCAAGGTGGTCGTCTCCGCCTCCTGCGGCATCGAGGGCAAGCGTGTCATCCCGTACAAGCCCCTGCTCGACCGGGCGATCGAACTCGCGGTCCACAAGCCGGAAAAGAGTGTGATCCTGCAACGCCCGGAGGAGCCGGCCGAGTTGGGGCCCGACGATCTCGACTGGGGCGACCTGGTCGCCGCCGCTCCACCGGCCGACTGCGTTCCCGTTCCCGCCACCGATCCCCTCTACATCCTCTACACGTCCGGAACGACCGGGAAGCCGAAGGGAGTCGTGCGCGACTGCGGCGGCTACGCGGTCGCGCTCCACTGGTCGATGGGAGCCGTCTACGACGTGGGCCCGGGCGAGACGATGTTCACCGGCTCCGACGTCGGCTGGGTCGTCGGGCACTCGTACATCGTCTACGCGCCTCTGCTGGTCGGCGCCACGACGGTCCTGTACGAGGGCAAGCCGGTCGGCACCCCGGACGCGGGCCAGTTCTGGCGCGTTGCCGCCGAGTACCGGGTCAAGACCATGTTCACGGCACCCACCGCCTTCCGGGCCATCCGCAAGGAGGACCCGAAGGGAACGCTGACCGCGGACTACGACCTGACCGACCTGCGCTACCTCTTCCTCGCCGGCGAGCGCCTCGACCCCGAGACCTACCACTGGGCGAGCGCCCTCCTGGACGTCCCGGTGATCGACCACTGGTGGCAGACCGAGACCGGCTGGCCCATCGTCGCCAACCCCGTGGGCATCGAGGCCGCTCCCCTCAAGCCCGGCTCCCCCACCCGACCTCTGCCGGGCTGGGACGTCCGCGTCCTCGACGCCTCGGGCGATCCGGCGCCCGCGGGCGTCGACGGTGCGATCGTCGTGAAGCTCCCCCTGCCGCCCGGTGCACTCCCCACTCTCTGGAAGGACGACGACCGCTACGTCGCCTCCTACCTCTCCGGCTACGCCGGCTACTACCTCACCGGCGACAGCGGCCACATCGACGACGACGGCTACGTCTTCGTCATGGGCCGCACCGACGACGTCATCAACGTCGCCGGACACCGGCTGTCCACCGGCAGCATGGAAGAGGCCCTGGCCGCCCACCCCGACGTCGCCGAATGCGCCGTCATCGGCGTCGCCGACACCCTCAAGGGACAAGTACCGCGCGGCTTCGTCGTCCTGAAAGCCGGCATCAGCCGCGAACCGAGCGAGGTCGAGGCCGAACTCGTCCAGCTCGTACGCGAACGCATCGGTGCCGTCGCCTCCCTCAAGGACGTCACGGTCGTCGCCGCCCTGCCCAAGACCCGCTCGGGAAAGATCCTGCGCAAGACGATGCGCGGCATCGCCGACGGCCACGACGAACCCATCCCCTCCACGGTGGACGACCCCGGCGTCATCGAGGTCCTGCGCCCTGTTCTCCGCCGCGCCGGTCACACCCCGTGAACGGCTGACTCACGGCCGGCCGACGATGGGCGAGCGCGGCCACCGGACTCCGCGGGCACGGCCCGTCGACCACGCCGTCGCGGCCGGCGCCGACGCCACGGTGGCGACGAGGAACTCCTCTTCACCCTCCGCAAGCTGTGGCCGACCGCACTGATGCTGAACCGGCCCGACACCGACATCCCCACCGGTAGCAAGGACGTCGAAGACGGCCTGGCCGATGTCATCACCGTCGCCACCATGACCCTCGCCAACCCCGACCTCGTCGAGCGCGTACGCTCCGCCGCACCCCTGAACACCGCCGACCCCGCCACCTTCTACGGCGGCGGCGCGTCCAGCTACACCGACCACCCCACCCACGCCGACGGACGGCAGGCCCGGCGCCCGAGGGAACCGCCGGCTTCGGGCGCCTCGACACGGCTGCGGCGCACGGCGGCCCGGCAACCCGAGGAGCTACAAGCCGCCACCGACGTGCGCCGTAGCCGTTTCGCCTCGTACCCCGGCGTGCTGCGCCGAGGTCAAAGGAGTCCGGCGCCACCGCACAGACACCGGTCGCAGCTGAGGGTCATCCTTGAGGGGAAGGCACCGGGAAGAGCATGCAGCTACTGGTGGCATGGGCGAGCAGACGACCCGTCGCGTCGACCAACTGCGCCTGGGCCAGGGCGATTTGACGGCCATTGCTGACAACCGTGCCGATGGCGCGCACCGTGCCCGTGTCCACGGTGATCCGCCGCAGGAACTTCACCGTCAGGTCGAGCGAGGTGTACGCCATGCCCTGCGGGAGAGTCGACTGGACGGCGCAACCCGCCGCCGAGTCGAGCAAGGTGGCGAAGATGCCGCCGTGCACGCTGCCGATCGGGTTGTAGTGCTCCTCACCCGGCGTCAGGGAGAAGACTGCCCTGCCGTGCTCCACCTCGTCCAGGGTGAAGTCGATGGCGTAGCTGATGGGCGCCCCCGGCAACTGCCCCGCCTGCACCTCGCGCAGGAAGTCGATGCCGGCCATGCGTCCGGCGGCTTCCGCCAGGATCGCGGGATCTTCCCAGTGATACGTACGTGTTCGTCCCACGACCGAGCGCCTTCCATCTGGCTTTTACAGGTGAAGCTAGCCTCTCGCTCAGCTGACTGTCAATGACGAAGCCAGACCCTTAGGATGGCAAGATGGAGTGGCTTGAGGCGAGCACGGAGAACTGCCCCGTCCAGCGCACGCTCGACGTGGTCGGAGAGAAATGGACGTTGCTGATCGTGCGTGACGCCATCAACGGAGTCCGCCGCTTCGACGACTTCCACCGACACATCGGCTTGTCGGAGGCCGTCCTCAGCGACCGCCTCCGAAAGCTGATCGCGGTCGGCATCCTGAAGACCGTCCCCTACCAGGAGCCGGGCAGCCGCCCCCGCAACGAGTACCGCCTGACCCGCAAGGGCTGGGACCTGTGGCCCGTCGTGATGGCGCTGAGCCAGTGGGGCGAGGCGCACACCCTCGGTCCCGAGGGCCCAGTACTGGACGTTCGCCACACCGACTGCGACGCTCCGGTCCGCGTCGTCGTCGAGTGCTCCGCGGAGCACTCCGCCCTGGCCCCTGGGGAAGTCACCGCCCGGCTGGGACCTGGTGCCCGCCTTCGGTCGTGAGCCATCGGCCTGGGACCCATCAACCCGCTCGACCGCATGATCCGGGACGGGGAGATGAAGGCGATCCTGCCGTACCGGGTCCCGTTCGTCCTGGGCAACGACCTGGCCGGAGTGGTGGCCGAAGTCGGTGCGGCCGTTACGCGGTTCGCGGTGGGCGACTAGGACCTGTCCGGTCGATCACGGTGGAGGAAAGCAGCGGCGCCTGTCCGATGCCGGTGAGCGGGGTGTGGTGCGTGCAGCTGCAAGGCGGAGGAGGGCGGCGACGCGGAGCGTCGGCAACCGACGACAACTCCGCAGATGCGCGTGCCACACCCCGCGTCTCCGCCGTGATCGACCGGACAGGTCCTAGGTCTTCGCCCGGCCCGACAAGGACCGGATCGGCACGTTCGCCGAACTCATCGCGGTGCACCAGGACGACCTGGCGATCAAGCCGGCCACGCTGACCATGGAGGAGGCAGCGTCCCTTCCCCTGGTCGCCCTGACCTCGTGGCAGGTGCTGGTCGAGCGGGCGCACCTTCAGCCGGGTGAGAAGGTCCTCATCCACGCGGGTTCCGGCGTCCTGGGCACCATCGCCCTCCAGTTGGCGAAGCAACTGGAGGCGCATGTGGCGACCACCACGAGCACGGCCAACGTCGACCTGGTGAAGCGTCTGGGCGCGGACGTTGTCGTCGACTACAAGAAGCAGGCGTTCGAGACGGTGCTGCACCACTATGACGTCGTCCTGGACTCGCTCGGCGGCGAGACGCTCAAGAAGTCCCTGGACGTGCTCAAGCCCGGCGGGAAGGTCATCAGTGTCGCGGGCCCTCCCGACGCCGCTTTCGCCAGGGAGCTGGGAGCGAATCCGATCATCCGGCTGGTGAGGTCCGCGCCGAGTTTCCGGACCCGACGACGCGCCCGGCGCCGCAACGTGACGTACTCGTTCCTGTTCATGAAGGCCAGCGGGGACCAGCTGCGCGAGCTCACCCCTCTCATCGAAGCGGGCAAGATCCGACCCGTCGGTTCTGCCGGGCAATCAAGGTCCTCCACGAGCGCCGGAACGACACCGCCAGCGGCAACGCGAAGGGCCCTGAAACCCGCTACAGAAGGACCTGGACATGAACACGCCGCGGAATCCCCCATCCCCCTCGACGTCGTCGTACAAGAACGCGTCGACCCGCTCCGTGTCCGTTAGCGGCATCGAGCGGCTCCATGCCGGACACGATCGAGGCGATGGCTCGCGACGCGATGCTGTTCGTCCGAGCCCTCGGGTTCGACCAGGTCGATCTGCTCGGCCTGTCGATGGGCGGTTCATCGCACAGGTCATCGCGAAAGAAGAACCGCGCCTCGTCCGCAAGGTCATCTTCGCAGGCACGGGTCCCGCCGGGGGCCCCGGCATCGACAAGGTCCCGGCACTCACCGTCCGGGCCACACTCAAGGGCGCGCTGACCCGCCAGGATCCCAAGCTCTCCCTCTTCTTCACCGAGACCGCAGGCGGCCGACGGGCCGGACGTGCCTTCCTCGAACGGCTGAAGGAACGCACGCACCACCGCGACAAAGACATCTCCCTGCCCTCGGTCCGCGCCCAGCTGAAGGCCATCAAACAATGGGGCCGCCAGGCACCGTCGGACCTGTCGCACATTCGCCAACCGGTCCTCATAGCAAACGGTGAGAACGACCGGATGATGCCCAGCCAGAACACACTCGACCTGGCCGCACGCCTGCCCCAGAGTGAACTCGTCCGCCTCTACCGGGATTCCGGACACGGGGGAATCTTCCAATACCACGATGAATTCGTGACAAGGGCGCTTGAATTCCTCGAGTCCTGAACCTGAGCGGCTGTAGTCCAGCGCCGACTCGCGCCCGTCGGGCACCTTGGTGCCCTTCCGGTTCACCACCGTCCGATCGAGGAGTTGTCTGGGCGCTTGGTAACTGTCGACGGTCGGTCCCACGAGCACGAGCCCAGCGACGCGGTCCGGATGCCGGACGGCCGCATCGACGGACACCTGACAGCCGAAGGAGCCACCAAGGAGCACCACCTGCTCCAGACCTACGGCGGTGAGCCACTCGACGAGCGCGTCGGCGAGCGCGCGCAGGCCCAGCGGGCGCAGGGGCCCGCCGCTCGCGCCGAATCCGGGGAGGTCCACGGACCACGATCACGGCCGCGGCGAAGGATCTCAACGAACGGGAGGAATTCCCGGCTGGAGATCCCGGCGCCGTGGACGCACACCACCGACGGCGCTGATCCGGCGATCCGCCATGCCATCATCTGCCGGCCATTCGCCGTCACAGTGATCTGTTGCATGGCTCATGCATACCCACGCTCGTGGCCACCGCGTTCGGTTTGTAGCGCCGAAGAGCGGCTCGCTCCGATCGGAGCAGCTTGAGCCCCGCCTGTTCGCCCCATCGGTGCTATGCCCCGCGGTGCCGTTCGAGTGCCCGGTGTGGAGAGAACCTTTCACGCATTCCCCTGGCCTAGACCCGGAATCCGTTATTTCGTAGAAGGCGAATCCTTCGGTGCGCAGTAATTCGCCCTGTCCGCACAAGATAGCAGCCGAAAGCCGAGGCCCCCCTTTCGGTAATTAACAGCTTGTGACCTCCCGGACACTTTTTGTCAGTCAGGGCTTCAGTGTGGGGTATCGTGGAGAAGTTCCGGTCACCCCTCAGCGGATGGGTTGGAGCTTGTGTCGACATCAAGTGATGCGGTATTCGGCGCTCCGTGCTGGGTCAGCCTCATGGCCCGCGATCTGCACGCCGCTGAGGATTTCTACGGCCGAGTATTCGGCTGGGAGTTCCGGCCCACACGGCTCGGCGAGGAATTCTCCGTCGCCTTCCTCGACGGAGCCCCGGTCGCGGGCCTCGGTGCACTCGCCACGCGCCTGGCCGTGGCCGTCGCGTGGACCCCGTACTTCGCCGTCGACGACGCCGACGCGGTCGCTGGGCGCATTCGCGAGCGCGCCGCCACCGTCGCTGTCGGCCCGCTCAACCTCGGTACCGGCCGGGCCGCATTGGCCGCGGACCGGGACGGTGCGGTCTTCGGCATCTGGCAGGGCAGGGTCATCCCCGACTGGGGTGTCGGCAAGGAAGAGGCGCCCGCCTGGCTGGAACTGCGCACCAGGGATGCGTTCGAAGCGGCGATCTTCTACGCCGAGGTCCTCGACTGGGGGTGTGGGCAACCCGGCTGCTGCCAGGTGGCCTACGAGGACGACCAGGTTGTCCTGCGCCACCACGGCACCGCCGTCGCACGGCTCGTCGGCGGCGCGATCGAAGCCGCTCCCGACCCACACATCCAGCCTCGCTGGCACGTGCACTTCTACGTCCCCGACATCGACTACGCCGTCGAGAAGGCCATCAAGCTCGGCGGCAGCACCGTGTCACCCGACGGGACCATCGACGCCGCCGCCGACCAGGCGATGCTGCGCGACCCGGATGGAGGACTCTTCACGGTCACCACCCGCACATCCGGATAGCCGGCCCTTCGCCGCCCTCATGGAAGGCCGGGCCATGTGGGCCTCGGTCCGGGCTGCGCCGGCTGTTCTCATCGGCGGCAATCTCGGCGAGGTCACTTTCAGCGTGCTCGTCTCGGCTCTCACCGGCAGCACTCCCCTGAATGCCCGTCAGATCATGCTGGTCAACCTGCTCACCGACCTCGCGCCGTCGCCGGCCATCGCCGTGCGCGAGCCGGGCGGCCAGGTCGGCGAACGGCTCCTCCGGGAAGGCCCCCACCGCTCCCTGGGCACGGCACTGACCAATGAAATGCTGCTACGCGGTCTCACCACCGCCACCGGCGCCGGCCTGGCCTGGGGCGCGGCGCGAGTGACAGGCAGGGGCCGACGCGCGAGTACGGTGGCGCTCGCAGCGGTCGTCGGCACTCAGCTCGCGCAGACGATCACCACCGGCGGCTGGAACCGGCACCTACTCGCCGCAGGGCTCGGCTCGGCGGCGGTCCTCGGCGCGATCATCCAGACCCCTGGCGTCAGCCAATTCTTCGGCTGCACCCCTCTCGGCCCCATGGCGTGGGGCATCGCCCTGGGCGCGATTGCTGTGGCGACCCTGCTCGGCACAGCCCTGTCGGTGCCCTTTAGGTCTTGGGGGTAGGTCTTGGGGGGTCATTGCCGGTATCCCGCAAGCCCAGCGTGGCGAAGGGCGGGCGGGGCTGGCCTGGAGTAAGTAGGCCACCATCCAGAGCCGTTGAATTCACCCGGCTGGGTTAGTTCCGATGGCCCGTTCGGCGCACCCGGGGTTGCATGGATGGACGGGCGGGTGCCAGGTGCCGGCGTCAATGCCCCCGGGTTCCGTCAGGCAAGCCGGCCGACCGTCCCCGCCAGGGGTGAATCGAGGGAGAGGCTCATGTACGAGATGCGAGCGGGCCCCGCGACGACTGGCACTTCCGGCATGGTTTGGCACGTCATCGCCAGGGATGATGCCCACACCACCCTCTGCGGACGGCAGCTGGCCCAGGCCACGCCAGCTCCTACTCCGCCCTTCGGTGATGCGCCGACAGAAAGCTGTTGCTCACCCTGCATGACAGCTTTCCGCGCCGCCGTACGAGCCAAGGAGAGCTGAAACCGTGCCAGGTCAGGATGCCGCGGCATGTCGGCGTCCCCGGGCACTCGAGAGGGCCTCGACGAGCTCCTCGCTCGCTTGTTGCGCACCCGGTCCGAGGTTCCACGCTGGAGCTGGTGGAACCGGATGGTGTGGCTGTCCGTCGCGGTGAACAACTGGACCGGCAACGACACCAGGCCAAAGGTCAAAGCCCCGTTCCACACCGCACGCGCCATGGCTGCGCTCACCTCTTCCCGCTTGCTCCATGGCACCGCGCCGGACGGGTGATCGCATCCCATCCGAAGCCCGGGGTGCAACGAGCTTTACTGCCGTTGCCGAGCCATTGCACAACCACCGGGTGCATTCCGGCCGACGCGCGGGTTTGCCGCGGTCCCCCGGAGGTCCGACGTGCCTCTGTACGAGCGTTCAATCGGCCCGGTCGCGAAGTGGGCGCACTGGCCCTACACAGGGGATATGGGCCTGCGCGCCAACGCTCAGCCACGCGCCGTACGACGCATGCTCGCGACACTGGCCGAGGATTACTTCTCCAACCCCGGACGGTGCTTCGAGCGCAAGCTGGACGGGGGCCGGTGCAAGGCGTTCCGCGACGGGGACGGCGACGGGACACGACTGGCCTCCCGCGGTGGGGAGCACCGCACGGACACCTACCCCGAGGTCGCCCGGGCCCTCGCCCGGCAGAACTGCGAGGAGTTCGTCGTCGACGGCAAGACCGTCACCCTCCCCGGCACACGCACCAGCTTCGTCCGGCTGCAACAGCCCATGGGCATCCACGACGCCGACAAGGCCCGGCGCAGCACGGTCGCGGTCACGTACTACGTCTTCGACCCGCTGCATCTGGACCGCCACGACCTCACCTCCCCGCCACTGCGCGTCCGCGGGGCGGTGCACCGCGCCCTCACCCTTCGCGCTCCTCTGCGGTTCACCCACCACCGCAACGCCGCCGGCCAAGTGGTACGGGAGAGGCCGAAGGAGGAACGGTGAGTAAGAAGGACGACATCCGCGTTGGGGGCCGAACCGTCGCGGTATCCGATCCGGACAAGGAACTCTTCCCCGACGACGGCATCACCAAGGCCGAACTGATCGACTTCTACCGCACCGTCTCCCGCCCCATGCTGACCCATCTGCGCGGACGGCCGGTGGCCATGGAACGCCATCCCGACGGGTACGGCGGGAAGTCGTTCTTCCACAAGGACGTCCCCGACTACTTCCCGGACTGGATCCACCGCCGGAAGTCGCCAAGCAGTTCGATCGGACCGCGAAGGGCACCCTGGCCGAGTGCCTGTCCGGGGCGGGTCATTTGCCGGGGTACCGGAGAAGTACCGCGAGGCCTTCCCTCAGGGGCAGTGCGTACCGCGTCACGGCGATCAGCTCGGCCCTGGTTCCGGCGGTGGCTCGGATCAGCGCGCTGCCCGCGGGCTCCTCCCAGTAGTACAGCACTCCGAAGGCGTGCAGGTCCGCGCCCGAGAGAGCGATATGGGTCGGCTCCGTGCCCACCCAGAGAGGTGGGACCGCAGACGCCGGCTGGTTGAGTATCAGTGCCTGGGCCTGGGCACGCTGCAAGACGGTCACGGTGGCCGCGAGGCCTTCGATGTCGTCTCGGTGACGGGCGCGCTGAGAGAGGAAGGCATCCAGCCGCTGCCGGTCGTGGTCGGGCAGCGTGTCGGCGAACAAAGCGCCCAGCCCTGTCTCGAGGAGTGCCCGGCCAGGCTCCGGTCGCCAGTGGCCGCTGTCCTTGAGCCTGACAAAGCGGTCCTGCAGTTTCCTCGGGGCCAGCCGGATGAGGGTGTTGGTGGCCCACGGGTCGCCGGACAGGACGATCACCTCGGTGCCGTCCCCGTCCACGCTGTCCGCCAGTTCGCTGATGAGCTGTTCGGCTTCCTTGGGCCAGCCCTCCGCCGGTATCCGGCGCTGGGGGGCCTGGGAGGGCGCGACTCGGCTCATCGGCCAGCTGCCGGTGTCGTAGGCGACCTCGAGCTCGTCCTCACCGTCGTCGGCTGCCGCGGTGTGCATACGGTGCGCAACGACGACCGCGTAGCGGATGTCCGGAGCGTGCTGGAGGGCGAGCGGCAGTGTGTCGGGGAGCATGCCGTACCGCGCAGTGTCGTGTGCGGGCGGCTCGGGCAGGACCTCGGCCAGGAGCAGGTGTCCATGCGCGGCGAAGATCGCCTGGCCGTGTCGTCCTGCCACGGCGCGGTCGGCGCCGACGACGTCGGCGATGGCGCCGAGGGTGGCATGGTCGGTCTCGTGGGCGAGCAGGCCGTCCCGCAGGTTCCGCCAGCGCAGCTGGATGGCCCGGTCGGGTTCGTCGATGTCACGGGAGGTGTCGAGGTAGACGGAGGCGATCGGGCCGGGGCGTTCGTACAGGGGGTTGAGGAACTGCAGCTTCACGTCTTCCTCCCGGAGCGCGCTTCAGCGTGCCGCCCTCCCGGACGACGGGCTTCGGTGCGGGTGCCGGCCCAGGCTCCCACCCTCCCGAGTGACGGGCTCTGGGGCCGGTACCGGCCCAGGCGTCGGGCCGGACTGAGGATGCGGATCGGGCCGCGGGGCGCGCGGCGGCGGGGGATCGGGTTCGGGCTGGGGCTGCGTCGGCGGCACCGGATCGGGTCCGCCCGGAGCAGCCACCGGACCTGGCACAGGGCCTGGTTGCGGACCGGGACCCGGTCCGGGTGCCGGTGTGGGACTGGGCGGTACGGGATCTTTGGGAGGGGTGCCCATGATGGCTCCCTTCTCGGGCGCGGTGGGCGACATCGGGGCCCTCGCCGGACAGGCGGCATCGGGGCCCTCACCAGGCCGGTTACCCGGCAGATGCCGGGTGAAACGGCCGGAGGATCCGCCCGGTTGGCCGACCCTCTCAGCCGCTGGTGCGACGGGCCCCGGACGGGTAGGTGGCAGGTACAAGTCCCGCTCGGGAGGTGAGCGCGGTGGCGTGGCACCTGCGAATGACCAGGTCTACGCGCACATCGGCCGACCGTGCCTGCGCGCGATGGACGCCGGACCGAAGCCGACGTGGGGCGAGTGGGGGCGCGAAGGGCGCACGTACTCGCTGACCCCCAGCATGCCGTCCACGTAGCGCTGCATGGCTGCGGCGCAGCGGGGCGGCGGTGCGCGGGGTGTCCTTCGCTTGCCCGTGGTACGGGCACGACCAAGCCGGTGATCCCGGCGTTCAACGCCGCGAATCAATCGAGAGGGCGCGAGAGGGGCGGCGTACGGCCCAGCAAGCCATTCGTCCGACAGGGTCGGCATACCTGCATGGAAGGGGCACGTCATGTCCGACCAAGGACGAGGCGACGCGTTACCCGAGGTCCTCCAGGAGCAGATCTAGCGCCGCCTCCTCGTGCAGGGCGATTCCCAGGGCTTCCATGGTCGGGGCCAGTTCCGGGTCCCAGGTGGCCTCGATCCGCGTGCCGGTGAGGAGGAGCTGCGGTGTGCCGTGCACCTGCGCGCGCGTCGCGAGGTACTCGTAGTCCGTCGCCCTCATTCGCCAGGGCTCCGCTCCGTACCGCTCCACGGCACGGTTGGCCAGTGCGATGCCCGGCCAGTCGAAGTCACCGTGGTACGCGAAGGCACAGCCGGCGGTGGCCAGCGCGTCCAGCAGCGTGAGGACGACCGTCGTCGCGCTGCCCGAGGTGCAAATCAGGGCCGCGGTGCAGCCGGCGTCGGCCGCGGCTTCGACGACGCGCGGGTTCTCGCAGACGTGGACCCGGGCCTGGGTGGGCATCTCCAGATGCAGGACGCGCAGTTCGCGCAGGGTCAGATGCGTCTCCAGGTTGTGGTCCGCCCGCTCCCGCAGGACCCTCTCGCCCCAGGTCCCGCCCCGCGGCCGCAGGCCGTACGTGAGCACTGTGCTGGACACCTCGTCCGGGGTGACCGAGGCCAGGCGCCACAGGGCCCGGCGGCCCGGTGCGTCGACGGGGAAGTCGGCGCCGGACGCCAGTGCGATACCGCGCAGGACCAGGCGGGAGAGCAGGGTGCCGTCGTCCAGGCCGTGGGCCGAGCCGGTGGTGCGGGTGGCCAGTTCGCCGCGGCCCCAATGGGCGGGGGTGGGCTCCACGTCCGGGCCGGGGAAGAGGGTCGCCAGGGTCCGGATCGCCTGGGTGAGGATCGTGGTCGCGGTGCGCCGGTCCTGGCGGGCAACCGCACCGGTGCGTCGTATCTCCTCCAGCCACCGGCCCGCCCAGGGCTGCGACGACAGTGCGGTGGCGCCGAGGGCCGCCTCCACGGCGGACCACAGCCCCGCCCGTTGCGCCGCCGCCGCGTCCCGGGCCGCGCGGCGGTCGGTCAGGGGCGGCCCCAGTTCCGCCAGCGTCGCGGCCAGGCCGCGGCCGACCGCGCTGGCGCGCAGGCGAGTGTCCAGGTCCGTCAGGCGGATGGTGGCGGTGGAGGCGGTGAGCGGTTTCGCGAGGAGGAGGGACATGGCCTCCCGCTCCTGCGCGTCCAGGTTCTGGAGCCTGACCGTGCCGGTCGACTGCAGGCCATTGCGTTCCAGGCGTGCTCGTACGGCCGTCCAGAGGCGGGTGAGACCCGGGCGGGTGAGGAACACCAGGGCGTCGGCGGCGGGCCCCTGTTCCGTCATGCCGGGTTCCGTCATGCCGGGTTCCGTCACACCGACACCAGCCGCCTCTGCCGCCCGTTCCACGTGTAGTGGAGCGTGGCCACGCCCCGCACATGCGGGTCGCGCAGGCACTCGTAGATGTGCAGTGACGGCACGTCGGGCCAGTTGCCGATCAGGCGTTCGCTGGTGAGGACGAAGTCCAGGTCCAGGTCGACCAGGATGCGGCCGAGGCGGGCGTGGGTGGGCTCGTCTACCTTGGCGAAGGCGTCGTCCAGGAGGATCAGGCGGGGTGCGTGCGGGGCCGACTCCGCGAGGCTCGTGAAGTGCGCGGCCGCTGCCGCGAAGAGGACCAGATACGACAACACCCGCTGCTCGCCCTGGCTGAGCCCCGTGCGGCCGGAGAGTTTGCGGCGGGTGCCGGGGGCCGCGTCATTCACGACCCAGGGGGTGAAGGTGAACCAGTCGCGGTAGTCGAGGGCGGTGCGCAGATGGGCCGCGTAGCCCGCGCCCGGGTCGGCGCGGCGGGCGTCCTCGATACGGCGCTGAAGTACGTCGCGGAGCTGCTCGGACTGTTCGCGAGTGCGCAGGCCCGAGGGGCTGCGCAGGAGGTCGACGGTCGCCTTGACGTCCGCTTCGACGCCGTCGGCCAGCTTCCAGTCGAGCGTGACGCCCAAGCCGTGTGACGTGCGGACCGTGGACAGTGTGGCGTTCAGGGCGGCCACCAGGGCGCCTGCGGCCAGGACCTGGGAGGACAGGTGGTCGCCCAGCTCTCCCGTCAGGAATCGCTGGAACACCTCGCGCTCGCGTTCCGTCAGCCGGTCCCGTGCCTCGGCCGCCTGGGCGGCGATGCGCTCACCCACCACGGCGATGTCGTGCGGGCCGTGGTCGTCGACGAGGCGGCAGACCTTGATGCCGTTATGTTCCTCGAGCGTGGCGTCGTAGCCGCCGGAAAGCTGGTCGCGCAACTCTGTGTGACGGTTGAGGAGGGCGGTGTCCGAGATGTCGCGTCGCTCTGCGTCCAGGCGCCTCCGTACCGTCTCCACCAGTCGGCGCAGCGCTTTTGTGCGGCCGTGTGTGTCGTCCGCCCTGAAGTCCGCGTCCGTGGAGTCCTCCTCGCCCTGCGCCGGAACGTCGAGGCCCGCGCCCTTGCTCACGCCCGGCAGGGACAACGCCGTACGCAGTCGCCTACCGCTTGCGATCGCCTCGCCCTCCTGCACCGCCAGCGCCTCGCGCCGTACCCGCTCGTCCTCCTCCGCACGCACGCGTTCGTCATGGGCGGCGCTCATGTCCCGTTGAATGCCGGGGAGTTGGCGCCGTACCGCCTCCAGGCGGCGCTTCGCCTCGTCCTCGCGGGCGAGGATCTCCTGCTCCGACGCTCCCAGCGCCTCCTCCAGGGCCCGGACCGTTCGACGGGCGGCGTCCAGGCGGGCGAGCGGCTCGGCGTAGTCGGACTCCGCTTCCCGGCAGGACGCAAGTGCGCGCTCGTAGCCTTCGCGGCCCTGGCGGTGGCCGTGGGCGGAGGAAGCGACCGCGCGCAGCCGTCGGCGTAGTCGTTCCGTGCCCGTGCCGAGGCGGTCCAGGGCGAGACGTACGGCGTCGAGTGCGGTCGGGTCGACCGGGAGGTCGCTCGCGCTCGCGGTCGCCTCGGTCTCACGCCGGGCGGCGACCGCGCGGGCGCGCGCCTGCTCCGCCTCGCGGGTGGCCGCGGACGCTTGGCCGGCCAGCACCTGTGCGGTGCGCTCGGCCTCGGCCGAGCGGGCCCATGCGTCGGTCAGCCGGCGGGCCGTGGGCGGGTGGCTCAGGACGTCGGCCACCTGGGTACGGTGGTCGGTCAGGATCCGCAGACTGCTCTGCTGCTCGGTCAACTTCTCGTGCAGGTCCGTGAGTTGCCGCTCGAGTTCGGCCAGGGCACGGCGGCGGGTCTCGGCGCGCACCTCCGCGCCGACGTATTCGGCGATCTGCTTGCTGTGACGTCCGCGGGCGACGCCCAGCTTCCACGAGCCGTCGGTGCCGATCGCGGAGTCTGCCGTTGTGCCCATGGCCCCCATCGTGCCCGTGGCTCCCTCCCTCACCAGGGCCACCGCCTGGAGCACGCTGTCGACCCGCTCGGCCGTCACCCCGCTGTCCGGCGCCGCGACCGGGCGCAGCACCTGGGCCAGCGTGGGTCCGGCGGGCGGTGTCCCGGGGACCAGGAGGGTGTCCTGCGCGGCCGCGTCCAGGACCGTGCCGTCGGCGCACACCCAGGCGTCGAGCAGGCCGCTCGCTTCGAGTGCGGCTTCCAGGCCTGCCCGGGCCGTCGGCTCCAGGTCCTCGGCGTCCTCGGCGAAGTCCACCAGCCGGTACAGGGGTGCGCCGGTGCCGGGCGTGCGGGGCGCTGATCGGTGGGGCGGGGGCACGGGCGCGGGGTCGGTGCGGCGTTCCCAGTCGTTGCGCTCACGCTGCAGGCGGTCCTGTTCGGCGGCCAGCTCGCGGATCGCCACGGCGCGCGTGTCGCGCTGTTCGCCCAGTTCTGTCAGCCATGGGTCGACGGCCGAACGGGCGGTGTCGGCCACCTCGTCGGGGGCATGGGCGGCCAGCGGGCCCTCCGCCGGGTCGTGAGCGGTCAGGGCGCGTACGGCGTCGAGGGACACGCCGGTGAGACTCTGCAGTCGCTCGGTCCAGGTCCGTACGGCGTCGGAGTACGCCTCCCCCTCACGCGCCGTCTCCTGCCGGCGGCGTCCGGCCCGCGAACGTGCCTCTTCCGCCTGCTCCTCCACACGCTCCCGGGCGCCATCGGCCTCGCGCGCTTCCCGTTGGGCCTGGCGCGATGTCTCCATGAGCGCGACGACTTCGGTCACGGCTCGGGCGCGGTTCCTGATCACCGGCCCCGCGGCGTCCAGTTGGGTGTCCCAGCCGTGCAGGGTGCCCGCGCAGGCTTCCGAGTCGACAGCCAGCACCTCGGCGTGGCGGACGAGGTGGAAGTCGCCGTCCGGGGCCGTCAGTTCGGCCGTCGCCGCGGCCGCGACCGAAGTTACGGGGACCACCGCAGGCTCCCCCACGTGCATGGGGTCGAGCCCGGACCGCTCCGCCTCCCGCAGCAACTCGCCATGCACCGTGCCGAGTTCGACCAGCTCCTCGCCGAGCCTTCCGGCTTCGTCGGTGAGACGCCGTCCTGCCTCCTCCTGGCTGCTGTGGGCCTGGCGCAGAGCTTTGAAGGCGGTCGCCGCCGCGCTGTGCAGGGCGGTCACGGTGGCGCGTTTCTCCGCCAGTTCCTTCAGGCTGCGGTAGGCGGCACTGTCGTGCAGGGCGGCGAGGTCCGTCTCGGCTGCCTCCGACTCCGTCCTGAGCACATTCAGGCGAGCGGCGAGTTCGTCCTCGCTCGTGCGGAGCTCCGCCGCCTTCTTCGCCGCCTCACCCGCCGCACGTCGGTGCTCCGCCAGCCCTTCCAGTTCGCCGCTCACCTGGTCGGCCCGGCGGCGCAGCGCCCCGTGCAGGTAGCCGCGGTAAGCGGTGAGGAAGGTCCGCAGCGCTTCGTCGGTCCGCTCCAGGCGCCCGAGGTCGGTCCGTACGGCGTCCAGATCGTCGAGGTTGCGGGCCACCTTCTCCACGATCTCGTCGTCGAGCGCGGGCAGCGTCTCCGCGAGGACGGAGACCAGGCCGCCGGAGTCGATGCGGTCGCCGATGGTCGGGCGGCGCAGGCGATGCAGCAGGTGAAGCAGGTTGCGATAGCGCGCCGGGTCGGTGAGGCCGAACAGGTGGCGGGCGACCCGGGCCCGGTGCTCCACGGCGCGTTCGGTGACGTTCTCCGCGCCGACGAGCGACTTGAGCTGGTCGACAGGGAGCGGCTGGCCGCCGGGGGCCAGATGCAGGTCTTCGCCCACCCGCAGCGGGGTGACGAAGAAGAACGGCTTGGCCGTCCTGGTCGACCGCGAGGCGCGGACGGCCGCGCCGAGGGTGAGGTGCTGGTCGTCCCCCTCCTCGCCCGTCCGCACGAACTCCACCCAGAGATAACCCAGTCGGTTGGTCTGCTCGAAGCCGTCGAGCATCAGCCACAGGAGCGTGGTCCGGCCCGTTCCGGTGGCGTCCAGGGCGCGGGCGTCCCCGTCGAGGAGGTACGGCAGCAGCATCTCCAGGGCCTTGGACTTGCCCGCGCCGTTCTTGCCGCGCAGCAGCAGACGACCGTCACCGAAGGAGAACTCCTGCTCGTCGTACTGCCAGACGTTCCGGATGCCGGCGCGGTGCAGGCGGTAACGGTGCCGGGACGGGGGGCGGTTCACCGGGGCGGCTCCTCAGTGACGTGGTCCGCTGCGGACCGTTCGGTGACGTAGTTAGCTGTGGACTGTTCGGTGACGTAGTTAGCTGTGGACTGTTCGGTGACGTTGTTCGCTGCGGACGGTTCGGTACGGGACCTGACGGCCACCGTGGTGGCGAACCGGGCCGCCGCGGCGAGCAGCACCCAAGCATCCGGACGGTCCTGCCCGCGGGCACCCGTGACGTCCGTGACGGACCGGCCGTCCGGCGCGGTGTCCTCGTACCCCTCGGGCAGGCCGTGGCCGTCCGCGCGCACCGGGCCGGCGGGCGCCACCAGGCGCATGCGGACCAGGAGGTCGAGGACGGCGGCGAGCAGCCCGTCCCGGTCCTCCAGGAGGCCGCGCTGCCAGTTGCTGCGCCGGCCGTACTCCTCGATCAGCTCGTCGAGCAGTTCCGGCAGCAGCCCGTCCGGGACGGGTACGCCGATGACCAGCCGCCCGCCGACCGCGGGGTGGCCCGGATCCTCCGGACGCAGTCGGTCCACCAGCCGCTCCACAAGGAGCAGCGCGGCTTGAGCTACGGTGCCGGTGCCGGGCAGGTGCAGGTCGGTGAGTTCGTCGTCCGGGTCGACGAGGGCGATGCCCTCGGCGCGGATCTCGGCCTCCAGGCCCAACAGTTCGGAGAAGGCCTGGGACTCGCGCCGCTGCCGGGTCCGCAGCCATTCGCGCTCGGCACCGGTGAGGTCGTCGAGGTGGACGACGGGAGTCTCGACGAGGCGCCTGCGGACGTACGTACGCGGGCCGCCGAAGCCGGGGTCGGCGGCGCGGTGTACGAGATCCGCGCCGTCGCGGCTCTGGGCCAGCGGGCCGGCGACGACCGCGCGGGCGATCTCGCGGTCCACGTTCAGCAGCGCCTCGCCGCCCCGCTCCTCGGCGACGGCCGAGACGTGGCCCTCGGTCTCCGCCAGGACGCCCCAGTCGACGAGTTGCCGCAGCGCGGCGGCGAGGGTGCGCCGCTCCGCCTGCCGCCCGGTGTCGCCGATCTCGATCCCGGCGTCCACGGCCGCGGCCCTCAGGTCGGCGACGAGTTGGGAGAGCAGGAGCTGTTCCGGAGCGGTGACGAGGACCGAGAGGGCGAGGGCCAGGTAGGCGTACGTCCGTGGAGTGAACGGTGTGCCGGTGGAAGGCCGTTCCAGGCGGTGGCCGGAGCCGGGGCCGAGGCCTGCCTTGAACAGGCGGGCGTACGACGCCTCGACGAGGAGGCGGTAGCCGAACACCTGCTGGAAGCGCGGGGCCAGCCAGTCTGCGTGGCGCCGGATCAGCGGGAAGGTGTCGCTGTACGGGCCGTTGCTGGTGACCAGGGGGTGGGCCAGCAGCAGGCGGGCGGCGGCGCGGCGCTCGGCAGCGAGTGCGACGTCGTGCGCGGAGGGCAGGGCCATCACGCGCTCGCCTCCTCGGCGGCCGGCGCCGAGGCGCTCTCGACGACCAGGGTGAGGTCGTCCGCCGTCAGGTCGCCGTCCACGGAGCGCAGGAGTGTATGCCTGCCCGGAGTACGCCACGCCGTCAGCCTGATGCCCAGGTCCGCGTCGCTCGCCTGCGCGCCGTCGAGCAGAAAGTCACCGGCTTCCTTGTGCAGTTGGGCGTTGCCGAGGGCGGTGGTGAGCAGTTCCAGCAGCAGTCGCATGGCTGCGGAACCCAGCCTGACCTGCTCGAACCGGCCGGATGCGCTGCGCAGTTCGGCGGCCGCGGCCTGGCGGGCCGAGGCCTGCTCGCGGGCCTGCCCCATGAGGCGGCGCTTCTGCTCGCCGTGGTCCTCCACCGCTGCGGCCCGCCCGCGCGGGGCCCGGCTGCCGCGCTCGCGCAACGCCACCGGTACGTCCACGACGGGCCCGGTCCACCAGCTCACGTACGCCGGTACGGGCAGGTCGGGATCCGGCGCCACCCCCAGATGCCGTGCTCCGTACAGTCCGAAGGCTGCGACCGCGATGTCGTGGGCCTCCTCGGGCTCCGCGGCGTCGAACCAGGCCGCGAGCCTGAGCAGGTCCTTGCGGCGGGACATCTCCCCGGACGCCGAGCGCAGCATCCGTTTGGCGTTGGCGAGCAGCGACTGCAGGGCGCGCAGGGTCGCGTCCCTGAGCTGGTCCACCTGGCTGCCGTGCCCGTCGCTGTCGGTGAACCAGTCGCGCAGCCCCTCCCAGTCCGCCAGGTCCCGTCCGCGGCTGCGCTGCACCCGCGTCTCGGGCAGCGCGTCGGAGAGTGCCCCGAGACCTGCCGCGTGTGCGTCGATGCGGCTCAGCAGCGTGGGCAGGTGGGGCCAGATCGCCCGCAGGTGTGCGGCGATGCGCGGGGCGCGGAAGGAGACGTCCTCGGTGATCGCCTCCACGTAGTCGAGCAGCAACTCCTTGAACCCCTGGTACTCGGCTCCGTCGAGGTCGTAGCGGGCGAGCACCTGGCCCAGGTAGGCGTAGAAGTCCCGTACCGAATCGGCGAATTCGGCGAACTGCACAAAGAGCGTGCTGATTCTCTCCAGCGCCCGCTGCGGGTCCGCGCCGCCCGGCACGGCGACCATGGCGGCGATCTCGCGCAGGCCACGGTCGACGAGCGTGAGCAGCTCGCTGCTGACCTCGCGCGCGGCGTCCGCTCCGGCCAGCACCGCGTCGGCGTCGCGCTGCACGCGCTCTCCCAGCTTGGACAGCTGGTACCGGGACCGGGAGCGCTGGTACTCGGCGATGCTGGTCGCCCTGACGGTGTGCGTGCTGCGCAGCAGATTGCCCCAGCGCACGAGCTGTTCGAGGCGGGCGGTGAGCGTCTCCGCGTCGAGCGCCGCCCCCGGGTTGCCCGCCAGTGCCAGCTTGGCGAGCACGTCGGGTACGGCCAGGTCCGCGAGCAGCGTGCCGCAGAACACCCGCATCACCGCGACGTACTCCAGACGCTCGGGCGCGCTGAGATAGCCGTACGCGCTCAGCCGCTGCCAGGCCTCGGTGCCACTCCCCTCATCGGGCAGTTCTTCGCGCAGTTCGTCCCCCACCATGCCACCGAGCGTACGGACCGCCACTGACACTCCGGAGGAAGTCGGGAAAAACTGGCCGCTTACGCAGCTCGATCCGCACGGAAGCGCCGATGAGCGGCGTGCTCAACCTCGAGGTCATAGGCCTGACCTGTGGTTCCCCTCGGAGCCGCCTTCGGGGTTCGAACCCGAGAGCTACGCATTACGAGGGCCTGCATGGTCGTGACGAATGGTGATCCACGATCACGACTGGTCCGGTTTTTCCTGGTCAGAGACTTGTCGAGCTCGACAGCGTGATAGCCAATCCAGCTGGTCCTGGGCCGTCCGTTCACGCATCGCTCACCCACTCGACGCGTCTGGCCAGGAGCACCTCCTCACACTTCACCGAACGCCAGGGCCAAGAGCAGCCCGAGGAGCACATCGCCGACGCCGCCTGCCTGGCTCGCCGGAGATTGGTCGCCGGAGTCAGAGCCGAGGCTCAATCGTCATATGCCTCGTCTACACGGCCTGTCTCCGCGAGCTGATCGCCTGCCCATAAAAGAGCCTCGGCATCGCCGGCGGCAGCGGCACGTTCATACCAAGACAGGGCATCATCGGCGCGCCCTGCCTCGGCCAGATGACGGCCGGCGAGGCGGAAGGCCAGAGCGTTCCCTTCGGCTGCGGCGCGCTCGTACCAAGGCAGAGCCTCATCCAGCCTGTCCATCTCGGTCAGGGTGCGGGCTACTTGCTCATATGCACCGACTTTTCCCCAAAGGCGGCAAGCAACTTCTGCAAAACCTCGGGCCGCTGCAGCCAATGCGAGTCTGTGGGCGCTTTCGTCCTCACAGTGGCGCAAGGCTGCTTGCCAGAACAACGGGGGCACCCGTTCAAGGCGGCGTTCAGCTCGGCCGTGATCTTCGAGGAAGTCGGCCAGTCGGTACGTCTGTCGAGTTGCGGGGTTTCCGGGCTCCATGGAGCCACGAGGACGTCTTTGCGGGTGCAGAGGGCCACGTGCTCCTTTGATGGGATTGGTGAGCTGGTCAATTGCCTGCTCGAGCCAGTTGTCCGGCAGTAGCTCCCATTCGCTGTCGGTCAGATACCCCTCCGCTGCAGCAACGAGAAAGGGAAGAGGAAGGCTGACCGGGTGGCCGAGTCGGCGTGCGTCGATCGCGGCATTGAGGAGAGCCTTGGTTCCTGGGGGTGCCGCGGTATAAATGTCGATCAGTTCGAAGGCCGCAGCCAAGTACTGGGCGATCATGCCGTCTTGGGCAGAGCTGGCAGCGGCTGCAAGCCGTGGGTCCGGCGACCTTTTGAGTTCATCAACCTCGGAAGGGGAGAAGGCCGCCGGGACATGGATGACTCGTCCGGCGAGGAGGACACGCGCTTGGGCATGCGGATCCGGCTCCCCCGGTGAGGGTGTGGAGCGCACGTCGTCGAAGTAGCCGGGGCCGGGCCAGATGGTGCCGAGGACCAGGACCGGAGCCCGCGTGGAATCAGCCAGGAGCGTGCGAAGACCAGCAGCAATGGGCTCGCCGTGCTCGCGATGCAGCAGGTAATGGTGAGCTTCGTTGAGCCAGACCACGGTCTTGGGGCCCACCTGGTCGAGAGCGTCCAGTGCGGCCCTGGGCCGTTCCGGGTCGATGGGGTGCCACAACCTCCAGTCACGAGGCAGGTGTCGGAGGGCCTCGAAGCACGCCCTGGTCTTGCCCGTGGACGACGTGCCGACCAGCAGAACGAGTCGACTGGCGCCCTGGACGGCGTCGGCAACGAGTCGGCGCAGCTCGATGTCGTGGGCACGTTCCACATAGGTGGGCAGTCCGCTGGCGCCGCGCACAGTGATCGACCGATGAACTTCAAGATCGTACGGATCGATGTCGGCGAGGGGACGACCAAGGGGCTCGCTGAGCTGTGCTTGGGTCCATGATGTGGCCGCCGTCCGGGCGGCTTGACGCGCATCGCCTCCGGCCATCCGCGTCAGCACCGTGACGAGCGCCACGGCGTCTGCCTGCTTACCGACCGTCGAGGCATCTCCGACCAGCCGGTTGATCGTGTCCCGGGACGGACAGGCACGCAGTTCGTCGTCCTCGGCCACGGCCGACGCCATGTCGTCGAGCGTCGGCGCACCAGCCGCCACGTACGCCTCGTAGATCAATCTCTTCAGAGTGCGCAGGGGGCCCGGCGCCACGGCTGGGCGTGAGATGAGTCGTTTGCCGCTCCCGGGTCTTGCAGGCTTCTCCTGGCGCTGCCGCCCTCTCTCCCCGTCGCTTTTCATCGCACCATCGTGTCCACGAGCGGACACGGCATGCCTCTGAACTGGGCAATCTGTGACCAAGATGCGGGCGTCATCGCACTTCAGCGTAGGGCACCCACGGCCCCCGATGGTGGTGAGCAGGCCGGCCCAACGTCGCATCTCCTACAACGTCAGGACCCACCATGCCGCGCAAACATCGACCGCAACACCAGCAGTCGCACCTGAACGAAGTACAGAACGCGACTTTGAGTGCCGTCGTCACCGCACT
This sequence comes from Streptomyces sp. SD15, assembly GCF_054462255.1. Lineage (NCBI taxonomy): Bacteria > Bacillati > Actinomycetota > Actinomycetes > Kitasatosporales > Streptomycetaceae > Streptomyces > Streptomyces sp. SD15. Next base: position 211,651 of record NZ_JBTLMO010000005.1, read on the forward strand.
TGTCCGCTTCCTGCTCGACCAACTGCGCGAACTCCTCTGAGCAAGCCGTTGGCACGCTTAGGGCGGCCCGCAGACGTGGCAGCGCCTGCGGGCCCGTCGCAGACGTCAGGCATACAACTCTCCCTCCTTGCAGCGGCGCCGAACCGGTGCTGGGTCCCCCCTGCGGCAGCCCGTGCCATAGCCTCCGCTCACGCATCGCTCACGCAGACAGCGGGTTAGCCTCGCCGTTTCGCTTGGGTACGGCGGGGGATGGGGCGGAAATGCGAAAGCGCCTTCCTGACCTGGGACGATGAACCTTGCCGAGGGGTTCTGTCGGTCCAGGCGGAGGGCACTTTCTACGTGCAGGCTATCTTGCGTCCCAGGGTCCATGTCAGTACCGATGGTTCGGGGGTGGTCGGTCATGCCGGGGCACGGCTACTGGCGGATCTTGCCGATGCCACTGGGCTGACCACCGCGTACTCCACCGCGTTGCGGTCGCTTCGCCCGCGCGGGACCGGGCATGATCCGGGCCGGATCGCCACCGATCTCGCGGTGATGCTCGCCGATGGCGGCGAGGCCATCACGGATCTGGCCGTACCGCGGGACCAGAGCGAGGTGTTCGGCCCCGTCGCCTCGACACCGACGGCCTGGCGGCTGCTCGCCGACGTTGACGAGCGGGCACTGGCTTCTCTGCGCTCGGCCCGCGCCCAGGCTCGGGAAGTCGCCTGGCTGCAGGCCGCGGAACGAGGCGAGGGCATACCCGCGGCCCGGGCCGCGGGACGCATGCTGCCCGGGCTGATCCTGGACCTCGACGCGACGCTGGTCACCTGCCACTCCGAGAAAGATCAGGCAGCACCCACCTATAAGGGCGGCTTTGGCTACCACCCGCTGCTGTGCTTCCTGGCCAACACCGGTGAAGCACTGTCCGGCCGGCTGCGGCCCGGCAACGCCGGCGCCAACACCGCCGCGGATCACATCACGGTGCTCGACCACGCACCCGCGCAGAACGCGTTCTCGGTCATGGCAAGCGCCGACAGGCCGCGTTCATCAGCCTGGCGCACGTCACCGTCACAGGCGTCAGCACAGCTGCCGTTACCACGCCCGCTGTTGACTGTGCCGTCCGCCACCGGCCCGGTCCAGCGATCGCACCGGCCACCGCCTCCATGACGTTTCCTCCCGACAGTTACGGCCTACGGCACCAGCCCGGTCGCCTTGATGACAGTACTCACGGGTGGGGGGTGATGACGGCGCGTCCTTGGATCTTGCCGTCGTGCAGGAGCTGGTATACCTCGTTCGCGCGTTCCAAGGGGAAGTGCTCAACCAGCATCTTGATCTTTTGCTGCTGGGCGAGGGTGATCACTTCCATCAGTTCGGGAAGGGAGCCCCAGTATGTCGAGGCGACCGCGCACTCGTTCGGCGGGCTCGAGAAGTTGACGGGCAGGGCTCCGCCGCCGAGACCGACGATGGTCAGGTGGCCAAGCACCCTGGCCACCTGAGCAGCCATCCGCAGAGTCGGGTCTATGCCGACCATGTCCAGTACGAGCTGAGCGCCCTGCTGCCCCGTCATGTCCTTGATGCGCGTGACCGCCTCCTCGCCCGAGAGCAGCACCTCGTCCGCGCCCATGCGCTTGGCGGTTTCCAGCTTGCCGGCATCGGTGTCCACGGCGACGACCGTGGTCGCCGCGCTGAGCGCTCGCACCATCTGGATGGCCATCTGGCCCAGACCGCCCACCCCGATCACCACCGCGGTCGAGCCCGGCCCCAGCAGGTGCACCGATCGCTTGACGGCGTGATAGCTGGTCAGCCCCGCGTCGCTGAGCGGGGCGGCCTGGCGGGGGTCGAGGGTGCCCAGCGGAATGAGGAATCGCGCCGCCGGGACCAGCAGGTACTCAGCCATTCCGCCGTCGTGACCGCCTCCCAGGCCCCCGCCCTGACCACTGACCTTCTGGCAGTAGTTCTCCCGGCCCTCCCGGCAGTTGGCGCACACCCCACAGCCCCAGGGACCGTAGACCATCACAGGGTCTCCGGGCGCGAACCCGGTGACACCCGGTCCCAGCCTCTCCACCCATCCCGCATTCTCATGGCCGAGCGTGAAGGGCAGTTCCGTGGCGAACCCGGGTGGTGGTCCGGGTGCCTCCATGATGTGCAGATCCGAGTGGCACGCACCGGCACCCCCGACCTTCACCAGCACCTGCCCCGGCCCGGGCTCGGGCACCGGCACCTCACGCAGTTCGGGCGGTTGCTGCCATCCGACCAATTGAAAAGCCCGCATAGCGATCCTTTACGCATGCCGAGTCAGTCGCGGATCCCGTCGATGTCGACCAGGACGTGGCGCGGCCCGCGGAAAATCTGGTTGTGGCGGTACGGCGGTGGGTCCTCTACGAGCCGGGGGTTTCCCACCCGGCGGACGAACTCGCCGACCGCGACCTGGACCTCGAGCCGCGCGAGCGGAGCGCCGAAGCAGAAGTGGATGCCCTGGCTGAACCCGAGGTGCTGGTTGTCCCGGCGTTCGAGGTCAAGCTCGTCGGGGTTGGCGAACCGCTTCGGGTCGCGGTTCGCCGAGCCGTATGCCAGGAAGATCGGCGCGCCCTTCGGGATGGTGGTGCCTGCGATGTCGATGTCTTCCACTGCGGAGCGGGTGTGCCAGAACTGCACCGACGACTCGAAGCGCAGCAACTCCTCGACCCCGGGCACGATCAGCTCGGGACGGCGGCGCAGCTCCTCGAGCGCCTCGGGGTGCCGCAGCAAGGTGAGCACGCTGTGGGCGATGAGATTGACCGTGGTTTCATGCCCGGCGAAGATCAGGAGCAAGGCATTACTCACGAGCACGCCCTTGGACATCCCTCCCTCCGGGCCGTCCTCGTTCACCATCGCCGAGAGCATGCCCGGGCCGGGCTGCTGGGCGTACCGGTCGAGCAGCTCAGCTGCGAACTGCCCGAACTCATTCACGGCCTCGCGCCCCCCGGCCAGTCGGCTCTGCATCTCCTCCGAGGCAGCCTCGGGGCCGAAATCCAAAGAGTCCAGGGCCGTCTCGATCCAGCCGTGGAAGCGTCGCTCGTCTTCCAGTGGCACGCCCAGGACCTTGCAGATCACGGCCACCGGCAGCGGGTAGGCGAACTCGTCGACGGCATCGATCCGGGTCTTGCCCCGCATGTTGTCCAGCAGGCCGTCCACGATGCGGCGGATCTCGGGTTCCAGGTCGGAGATCAGGTGAGGGGAATGGGGCGGGCCGACGAAACGCGGCGTCATCATCCGGCGATCTCGATCGTGCTCGGGTGGATCCTGGGTGATGATGTTCGGCTCCAAAGAGATGACCGCCTCCGTGATCGGCTCGGCCTCCGCCGAGCCCTCGGCCGGGGTCGCAACCGGGACGGGGAGCTTCGTGGGATCCGAACTGACCCGGGGGTCGTGCAGCAGCGCGACGATCTCTTGGTAGGTACTGACGACGTAGGTGCCGTCCGGCTGCCGCGCCACCGGTGTCCTGCGCAGTTCCTCGTAGAACGGGTACGGATTGGCGCGGTTGGCGTAGCGGAGGGCCTGCTGCCAGGGGGTTTCCTCGACCACGAGGCTCCACTCCTTCTTCCTGTCGATGCTGTCCGCTTGCACGCCCGACCCGGCGGGCGCGTCAATGAGGGCGAGACCGGAACTCGGCCCTCCGCTCGCTCGGGTCGTGGCCGGTCAGGACGACGTCGGGGATCGCCGTCGGGACGCCGGGTTGCGGGAACTCGGCCGGGATCGGCTTCATGTCGCCGGGCTGGTCCCAGCCCGGCGGCGGAGGCGGGAACGGACCCGAGTGCTCGATCAGCTTCCCGTAGTACTCCAGCCACTTGCCGTGATCGAAGGTGACGGCGGCGACGATGCGGCCCCGGCGACCGTAGGCAGCGGCGAAGTGGCGATCCTTGACGGACCCCTGCGTGAAGACGATCTCGTCGCCGAAAGGAGGCACGCCGACGGACTTGATGTTGACGCCGAACTGACCGGACCAGAAGCCGGGCAGCAACAGATGCGGGCGATAGTGGGGCTCGAGGTTCACCATGTTGTGGGCCGCGACCTCGGCGCCCAGAACGGCGTTGTCCCAGTGCTCCATCGCGAGGAACTGGTACTCGTACAGCACGTGGGGGGCGCGCGCCACATCCCCTGCCACGTAGATGCTGTCGGTGACCACGCCGTTGACGTCGAAGGCGCGACCGCCGGCGTCGCAACCGACGCCCCAGAAACCGGACGCCAACCCGGCGCCCTCCAGCCACTCCACGTTGCGGATCGACCCCAGCGAGGCCACCACCACGTCGGCGTCGACGGTGGTTCCGTCCGAGAGATGAGCACGCCGCACGTGTCCGCCGGAGTCGCCCTCCAGTGACGACACGCCCAGCCCGCAGCGCAGGTCCACACCGTGGTCGCGCTGCATCTCCGCGGCGATCTCACCGATCACCCCGCCGAGTGCGCCGACCAGCGGCGCCGAGCCCCGCTCGACGACGGTCACCTGGAGATCGAGATCCCGGCAGACGGAGGCCACCTCCGAGCCGATGAACCCGGCGCCGATGACCATGACCCGCGACGGCGGCGCGGCCAGCGCCTTCTGCAGCTGTGCGGCATCATCACGCGAGCGCAGCGTGTAGACCCCGTCCAGGGCGGCCTCGTCCGGGTTCGGCCACTGTCGCGCCCGGGTGCCCGTGGCGATCAGCAATCGGTCGTACGGGATCTGCTCGCCGTCGGCCAGGCGCACCTGCTTGGCGGCCCGGTCCAACCCGGTGGCGGCCACCCCGAGCCGCCACTGCGCATTCACTTCTCGCAGACGCGGCAGCTTGGTGTGGTCGGCCGGCACCCAGCCTTTGAGCACCTGCTTGGACAGCGGAGGACGGTCGTAGGGCTCGTACGGCTCGTCCCCGATGATGGTCACAGACCCGGTGAAGCCCTCCTCACGCAGGGCTTCGGCGGCCCGCAGTCCGGCCAGGGACGCACCGACGATGACGATCCGGCCGTTGGCCCTGAACTCGCGCACCAGCCCTGCGACCGTTGCCGACACGGTCATGACGTCGCACTCCCCTCCGCGCCGTCCAAGCGGTCGAGCACGATCGCCTGCACCGGACACGCCGCAGCGGCTCGCTCAACCTGCAGGCGCCGCTCGTCATCGGGGTTCGGCTCATAGGTGAGGGCCTCCTGGCCAGTCAATCTGAAGACCTCGTGCGCCAAATACACGCATTGGGCATATCCCTGGCACCGATTCAGATCCACGGCGATCCGCATGGGCAGACTCCTTCCGATCTGCTTCGCGCCCCACAGCGACTATCGACCATCGACACGGTCATGCAGCCATGTGGCGGTTGCCTTCCCGTCAGGTGATCCAGCTGGACAGCCCACCCGTCGCCCCGGCCGACGCCACCGGCTGAGCACCCGCATGTTCGATCTTCTTCGCCACGGCGGTACCTTCGCGGTGACGCTCACTGCCTGTGAGCGTCACGGTCCGAAGGCCGCGGTACACATCCGATGGCGTCGGCATCAAGGTTTGCCCCGGCCGTTCCGCCCTAAAAAAATACTCGCCCCGTCTTCCGACGACCGCAAATCCGCTCTTACGGAAAAGATCTCTCAGGGCGGCTGTAGTTCTTGATAACTGACCGGTTCCTGCAGGTCCGGAGGCTTCCGGAGTGCCTGCCCGCATGGAAGCGGCCACCGTGATCATGAGCGTTTGTGGAGGCAATACGGCCCCCGGCCCAGCGCGTTCCCTTGGAATGTTGGTGTCTGATGGAGCGTTAGCCTGCGCATGAGAAGGGGTGGACAGCTGCCGTGGATCGTGTCCGATGAGCTGTGGGCACGGATCGAGCCGTTGTTGCCGGTCGTGCCGCGGCGCGCGGATCACCCGGGACGCAAGCTTCTGGACGACCGGAAGGTGCTGTCGGGCATCCTGTTCGTGCTCTACACCGGCATTCCGTGCCTGCTGGCGGCGCCTGCGGGACTGGAACGACGCGGGTGTGTGGCAGCGCCTGCACGAATCGCTGCTGGCCGAGCTGCACGCCGCCGGCGCCCTGGACTGGTCCCGGGCGGTGATCGACGGCTCCCACGTGAGAGCCATGAAAGGCGGCCCAAAACCGGACCGAGCCCGATCGACCGTGCCCGAACAGGCTCCAAGCACCATCTGATCACCGAAGCGCACGGCATCCCGCTCGCCATCTCTCTGACCGGCGGCAACCGCAACGACGTCACCCAGCTCATCCCACTCATCCCGCTGATCGAGGCCATTCCGCCGGTACTCGGCCGACGCGGACGGCCTCGCCGACGACCCAAGGCGCTCTACGCCGACCGGGGCTACGACCACGACAAGTTGTCGAAGCAAGATGATCACAACAGAAGAGCTACGGACGTGGCAAACGATACGACGCGGTTGTTGGGCCTTGACGGCCTGGCCGTGGTCGGGGTCGCCGACGGCACCGACGGGCCGGTGGTGCACCTGGTCACCGCTGATGAGCGGGCACGCCACTGCCCAGACTGCGGCACCCGGGCGCGGCGGTCGAAGGGCCGGCGGGTGACCCGGCCGCGTGACCTGTCGGTCGGTGGCCGCCGACCGCGGCTGGTGTGGGCCAAGCGCCGCTGGCGCTGCGACGAGCTGGCGTGCCGGCGTCGCTCGTTCACCGAGTTGGTCCCGCCAGTACCCCACGTAAGCGGCTAACCACACGATTACGGGCTGCGGCCGGGGCGGCGGTGGCCGATCAGGGCCGCACGGTCGTCCAGGCGGCCCGCGACTATGCGCTCTCCTGGCCGGTCGTTGCGGCGGCGTTCACCAGTCACGCCCGGGCGGTGCTGCCGGCCCAGCCCGAGCCGGTGCAGGCGCTCGGTATCGACGAGATCCGCCGAGGCCGGCCGAGATGGATCCCCGACGATGCCACCGGGATCTGGCAGACCGCCGTGGACCGTTGGCACGTCGGCTTCGTCGACCTGTCCGGCAAGCAGGGCCTGCTCGGGCAGGTCGAAGGCCGCACCGCCCAGTCGGTCATCGACTGGCTGGCCGACCGCGACCAAGCCTGGCGCGACGCGGTCCAGTACGTCGCGATCGACATGTGCACGATCTTCAAGTCGGCGATCCGCCGGGTCCTGCCGCAGGCCACCCTGGTCGTGGACCACTTCCACCTGGTGCAGCTGGCGAACCAGACCCTCACCGAGGTCCGCCGCCGGGTCACCGTGACCCACCGCGGCCGGCGCGGCCGCAAGGGCAACCGCGAGTGGGAACTGCGCAACCGGCTCACCCGCTCCGCCGCCCGGATGCGCGGCGAGCAAGTCGACGCTCTCCTCGACGAGCTGTCCAACCTGCCCAGGGTGATCGGCGCGCCGATCACCGTTGCGTGGAACGCCAAGGAAGACCTCTTGGACCTGCTTGCCACCGCCCGGACCCGCCCAGACCGGGAACAGGTCCGCGATCTGCTGTACCGGTTCTACCGCCGATGCGCCGACGCCGACCTTCCCGAACTGCAGCGCCTAGCCACAACCGTCGAGACATGGTGGCCAGAGATCCTTGCGTTCCTGCACACTGGGATCACCAACGCCGGCTCCGAAGGCACCAACCGGGTCATCAAGACCATCGCCCGCGACGCCTACGGCTTCCGCAACCCCGGCAACCAGCGCTTACGCACCCGCTGCGCGACCACCCGTCGAGCCCGTGGACACCTCGATGCCCGCTAATTTCGTTGAGCCCGCACCCTGCAATCGTGTTGGCTGGCGGCACCGAACTGTCAGTACCGCAGGTGTCCGCTTGGCTGTAGCAGGGAGTTAAACGTGCAGGACATTGTTGTCGACCCCGTTGCCCACAATCGGGCAGCCTGGGACAAGTATGTCCAAGAGGGCAACGAGTGGTCGAGGCCGGTGAGTGCTGAGGATGTCGAGCGCGCCCGCATGGGCGACTGGTCGATTGTTCTCATCGGGCGTGAGCCAGTCGACCGCTCCTGGCTGCCGACGGACCTGACCGGCAAGGACGTGTTGTGCCTGGCCTCCGGCGGTGGCCAGCAGGGTCCGATCCTCGCCGCCGCAGGGGCGCGGGTCACCGTATTCGACAACTCACCCCGCCAGCTCGGCCAGGACCAGATGGTGGCGGCGCGCGACGGACTCGAGCTGCGCACCGTCCTAGGCGACATGCGCGACCTCAGCGCCTTCGGCGACGCAACATTCGACGTCGTATTCCATCCGGTCTCTAACCTATTCGTACCAGACTTGGCACCGGTGTGGCGTGAGTGCTTCCGCGTCCTGCGACCGGGCGGAACTCTACTCGTGGGCTTCCTCAACCCTGATGTGTACTTGTTCGACCACGAGGCGCTCGACGAGCGCGGCGAGCTGATCGTCGTGCACAAGCTGCCCTACAGCGATGTCACGCAGTACTCCGCCGAGGAACGCGCCACGAAGTTCGGCGCGGATGCCCCTCTTGAATACAGCCACACCCTCACCGACCAGATCGGCGGGCAACTCGCCGCGGGGTTCGTCCTCACCGGCTTCGCGGAAGCGCCGCACCAATCCAACGCATCCGCTCAACACATGTCGAACTATTTTGCGACGCTGGCGGTCAAGCCGGGCTGACCCAGCCGTGGGGCCGGCCGAGACGGCCGTGTCTCCGAATGGCCAAGTGGAGCGCTGTGCCAGCCCGACCCCCACTAACTTCGCTGAGCCCGACAACGCCGCAGATCGGCGTGCCAGACCCCGCGTCTCCGGCATGATCCGCCGGACAGACCCTAGTCAAGGACGTGCCGTTGTACACCCTGTGAGACCTCCCGAGCGCTGATTCGTCGCGCGTCGCGCATGTGCGCCGCGCTGCTTTTTGCTGCGGACTTCTCACTGAAACCGGTGTACTTCTGTGCTCAAAAACTGGGTGGCCGTGCCCACCTGCCTGCCGCTCGTTCTCCGCCGTTGCCACGCGTGCGCGTCCGAGCGCTTCCGGGCAAGCGGTAAATTTCGCGTCAACGCACACCACAAGCTCATCGACGCCTGGCTCCTCGCGCTCTGTACCGCTTGCGGGGAAACTGCAAAGCTCACGGTCCTGGAGCGGATGAATGTGCGCTCTGTACGACCTGAGCTGCTGGACCGGCTGCATGTCAACGACCCTGGCCTGACAGCTGAGCTGCTCCAGGATCCGGTCGTGCAGCGCCGTAATCGCATCGCCCTCGACTGGGACAACGCCTGGCGCCTCGACACCGGCGGATCGGACCACCTGGACCGCGAGGTGATAGACGTCTCGGTCCGCTTTGCGGCGCGGATCCCTGTCCGGCCGGTGCGACTGATCGCTGAAGGTTGCGGTCTTTCGCGGGCCGAGGTCGAAAAACTGATCACGGAGGGGAAACTCGTTTCGGCAGTCCGGCTGAGCGGCAAGCTCTCCGGCGACTTCACCTTCACGCTCAAGCGCTGAGCCCTCCTCGGGCCCAGGGGCCTGTCCGGCAAGATCCGCCGGACAGGCCCTAAGCGAAACTGCAGGCCAGTTGGCCCTCTTCATACGAGTCTGTTTTCGAAGCCCTGGCAGGTCTAAGCTCGGCGGATGACCTTGGAATGGGAACAAGTAATTGTTCACTCGGTAGATCCGGTGGCCTTGGGGCAGTGGTGGGCCACGGCTCTTGGTTGGGTTGTGGTCCACTCCTCTGATGAGGAGTTCGAGATCCGCCCGGAGCCGGATCGCCTGCCGGGGTTGGACTTCGTCCGGCTTGATGAGAGCAAGAAGGCCAAGAGCCGACTGCATCTCGACTTCAGGCCTGATGACCAGGACGCCGAGGTGGCTCGTCTGGTGGCTCATGGCGCACAGCGTGTTGATATTGGCCAGGGTGATCAATCGTGGGTTGTATTGGCAGACCCTGAAGGTAACGAGTTCTGTGTCCTTGGCCAGCGGCGTCAGTAACTGAGCGCCGGCTCCGTCAGCGTGCTGGCGGAGCCGGCGCTCAGGTGGCTCGTGCGGCGAACTGGATCTGGTCGCGGGCTGCGGCGACCTCGACATCACCGGCCACCGCCGCCCCGCCTCCTACTACCGCGAGATCGTCTTCGGCCTGCGCACACAGCCCTACCTCGCCGTCCGACGCCCGCAGCACCACGGCAAGACGTACGCGGGGACGCCGTGGGCGTGGAGTGACACCGTCGCCACCTGGACCTGGCCCGGCTTCGAAGGCGAACCGGTCACGATCGAGGTCTACGGCGACCCCGACGAGGTCGACCTCCTCGTCAACGGGCGGTCGTTGGGGCGGCGACCGGTGGGCGAGGACCACCGCTTCCGCACCGAGTTCGACACGGCGTACGAGCCCGGCGAACTCCTCGCGATCGCCTACCGCGACGGCGCCGAAACCGGCCGCCACGCCCGTCGTTCGGCGACCGGTCCGGTGAGGCCGCGTGCCGCGGCCGACCGCCCGGTGATCAAGGCGTACGGCGGCGACCTCGCCTACGTCACCCTCACCCTGACGGCCCCGGACGGTACCCTCCACACCGCGGCCGACCGCCCGGTGCGCCTCGAAGTCTCCGGCGCGGGCGTCCTGTTGGGCTTCGGCAGTGCGGCCCCGTCCAGCGAGGAACGCTTCGACGCCGCCGAACGCCGTACCTACGAAGGCCGCGCCCTCGCCGTCCTCCGCCCGACCGGCCCCGGCAAGATCCGCATCCTCGCCACCGCACCCGAGTGCGATCCGGCGGAAGTCGTGGTCACCGTCGAGTAGCTGATCCCCTGCGAGGGGGGACGCTCAGCTCAGGGCGTGGTAAAAGTCCAGGTGGCGCTGCGCGGCGGTGTCCCAGGTGTGGTGGGCGGCCAGTTCCCGGCCGGCGGCCTGCCGGGCCGGGTCGTGATGGGTGAGGGCTTGGCCGAGCTCGTCGGCCAGGTCTTCCGGGGTGGCGCCGAAGCGGGCTGCGGGTCCGAAGACCTCGCGCAGGACGGGGAGGTCGCGGACGACGAGCGGGACCCCGGCGGCCAGCGCCTCCATCGCGGCGAGCCCGAAGCCCTCCTTGAGGGAGGGGAAGGCGAAGGCGTCGGCGGCCGCGACGAGCGCCGGGAGCTCGTCGTCGGGGACCGGTCCGAGGACGACGGGTTCGATGCCGAGTTCGGCGGCCCGAGTCTCCCAACTCGCCCGGTACGCACGGTAGTCGAAGAGGGTTTCACCGCCCGCGATGACCAGCCGCACGTCGGGATGGTCGGTCCGCAGGAGCGCGTACGCCTCCAGCAGGTCCAGTGACCCCTTGCGAGGCTCGATGCCGCCGACGCTCAGTACGTAGCGGCCCAGCCGGTCCCTCCAGCGGGCTCGGGCGGCCGAGGCCGTGGTCGCGAAGCGTTCGTACGCCACACCGTTGGGGATGACCTCGGCCTTGAGCCCCCAGCCCTGGGCGAGTTCGTCGGCCACCGACTGAGAGACGCACAGGTGCGCGTACGGCTCGACGATGGCCCGTTCGTGACAGGCGGCCAGTTCGGGCGTCGTGAAGTGGTCGAGGTGGTGGACCGTACGGACGCAGCGGCCCGCCGCATTGGCGCTGATGCAGTCCTGGGCGTGGACGATGTCGTACGGCCCCGGGTCGAAGGCCGCACGCAAGGTCGCGATGGAGCGCAGGATGCGGGCGCCGACCGTTTCGTCCGGCGGCCCGTCCGGGAAGGGCACGATCCGTACGTGTACGGCCGGGTCCACGGGCCGGAAGAAGCCGTCGTCGCCGCCCCGGCCCAGCGACCAGACCGTGACGTCCTGCCCGGCCGCGGCCAGCGCCTCGGCGAGGGCGAGGGTGTGGACGACGCCGCCGCGCGGCTTGGTGGAGTAGCTGAGCAGGGCGATCTTCACGAGGGAGTCTCCCGGTAGGCGGCGGGGCGGCGCTCGTCCAGGTGGCGCAGGACGCGGCGGGCCCGGTCGATCTCGGCGGCCACGTCGACCTCGGCGACGGCGAGGCCCGCCTTGGCCCAGGTGCGCGCGAGGATGTCGCCGCCGGGGCTGACCACCTTGGACTGGCCGAGGAACCGCATGCCGCCCATCGCGCCGGTCTGGTTGGAGGAGGCGAGGACGACCTGGTTCTCGGCGGCGCGTGCCTGGTCGTAGAGGTCGAAGAGCTTGGCCTGTCGGTCCTGGGCCATGCGCGGGGCGCGGTTGGTGATGCTGGTGGGCCAGGCGGACAGGCAGGCGAGGATCTCGGCTCCGTCCAGGGCAAGGGAGCGGGCCGACTCCGGGAACGTCTTGTCGTAGTCGATGAGCATGCCGACCCGGCCGACCGGGGTGTCGAAGGCGTCGAAGCGGTCGCCGGGCGCGTACGCCGCGACCTCCCCGGCCGGCAGGTGCACCTTGCGGTGGCGGCCCAGGACGCCGTCGCCACTGACGCACACCGCGGCGTTGTAGCGCTCGTCGCCGCCGTCCTCGCAGTAGCCGACGCAGACGACCATCTCGGCGGCGAGGCGGGCGACCTGGAGGATCAGCGGGTCGTCCGGCTTGAGGGCCGGGGGCAGCGCCTCGGGGTCGGGGTGGCGCAGGTCGGCGAGGTAGCCGCCGAGCGCGGCGTCAGGCAGGACGAGCAGTCCGGCGCCCGAGCCGCGCGCGTCGTCGATGAGTTTCGCGATGCGCGCGAGGTCGAACTCCAGGTCGCGGCCGAAGTGAGCGGCGGCGGCCGCGATCCGGATCGTGCTCATGTGCGGACTGCTCCTGCGTACGTGTAGGTTTCCGGGCGCCGGTCGCGCAGGTGCCCCATCGAGCGGCGGGCGGTCTCCAGGGCCTGGGCGACGTCGAGTTCGGCGATCGCCAGGCCGGCTTCGACACCGGTGTCGGCGAGGATCTCGCCGCCGGGGTCGACGACCTTGGCGCTGCCGACGAAGCGTAGCGACCCGAAGGTACCGGCCTGGTTGGCGGAGAGCCACACGATCTGGTTCTCCAGGGCGCGGGCCCGGTCGAAGAGGTCGAAGCGCCGCTTCCAGCGGTCATTGACGAGATCCGTGGCGGCGTTGGTCCGTGAGCCGGGCCAGGCCGAGACGACCACGCCGATCTCGGCGCCGTCCAGGGCCAGCGCGCGAGCCGACTCCGGGAATGCCTTGTCATAGCAGATCATCATGCCGAGCCGGCCGACCGGGGTGTCGAAGGCGTGGAAGCGGTCGCCGGAGGCGTAGCTGGCGTCCTCGCTGAGCGGCTGGTGGACCTTGCGGTGGTTGCCGAGCACGCCGTCGCCGTTGACGCAGACCACGCTGTTGTAGCGGGCGTCGCCGGCGGCCTCGCAGTAGCCCGCGACGACCGTCAACTCGCCTGCCAGACAGGCAAGTCGGCGGATCTCGGGGCCGTCGAGAGCGAGCGGGGGCGGTCCCTCGTCCAGGTCGCCGTCGTCGTCGAGGCTGAGCAGGTAGCCCCCCAGGCAGGCCTCCGGCAGGGCGAGGAGCCGTACGCCCTCGGCCCGGGCCTCCTTGATCAGGCGTTCGGCGGTGGCGAAGTCCTCTTCGAGGTCGCGGCCGAACTCGGCGGCGGCGGCCGCCATACGCAGCGTGCTCATGCGGTCCCCATCCCGGTCACCGTGGAGGTGACCACTTCGGTGATCTCTCCGTCGGGCCAGCGCAGCCCGACACCTTGTCCCTCGGTCAGCTCTCCGCACACGGCACCCGTCGCGGGCCCGGCGGGCAGCGGCGGCGCGTCCGGCGCGTCGGCGGTGAGCATCGCGAAGCCGGGGAAACACGTGAACCAGTCACCCGTCGTCGCGGTCCTCGGCCGCGGCACGGCGGCCACGTCGAGGACGGCCCCGCAGCCGCTCGCCTCGGCGAGCATGCCGAGGGTCCCGGCGATCCCCGCCATCGACACGTCCTTGGCGGCGGCGGGTCGCGCGGCGGCCACCGCGCCGGTCATGGCGCGCAGTTCGTCCGTACGACGACGGGTGGACGAATCCCACTGGCGGCCCCGGTAGCCCGCGCGCCAGCTCCCGCCGAGGTCCGCGGTCAGCCGTACGGCATGTCCGGGGCGCCCGCCGCCGCCCGGGACCGGGCGGTCCGTACGGCCGAGAGCGGTGACCGACAGGGCAGCGGGTACACCCAGTTGGGTGTGCCCGCCGAGGACCGGAACGCCGTACGCCCGCGCCGCCTCCCCGAGTCCCACGAGGATGCGCGCGGCGTGTGCGGCGTCCTTCGCGCCCACGGCGTCGAGCAGTCCGATCGGTGAAGCACCCATCGCCGCAAGGTCGTTGACGTTGACGAGGACCGAACACCAGCCCGCCCACTCGGGGTCCCGCTCCACCATGGACGGCACGATCGCGTCGCAGGCGGCGATCACATCCGTGCCGGGGACCGGGGCCCCGTCATCGCCCACGAAGCCGGCGCCACCGGGAGCGCCCAGGATGCCCGGGGCGTCGGCGCCACCGGGTACGCCGACGCTGCCGGGGACGGCCCGCGCCCCCACGCCCAGGGCACCGCCGACCGGGTCCTGGCCGAGGGCACGGGCCGCCGCTGTGGGGAGGGCCGCGAGGAGCGGCCCGAGGGGCGACTTGGTGGCCGCCACGAGATCCGCGATCCGCCCGATCGGCCATCGCATCAGCACATGCGGCGCGTCCGCGACCGTCGTCCCCCGTACCGAGCGCCAGCCGAGCCGCTTGAAGAGGACGTGGTTGCGAGCCTGGACGGTCGCGTCGAAGCGGAGCGCGCCCTCGGCCTCCGCCCGGGCACAGGCAGCACGGACGAGTGCGGCGCCGATGCCGTGCGGGCCGCGGGCGGCGCGGGCGACGACGAGTCGCCCGCCGGCCCACCAGCCGATGTCGGTACCGTCCGCGACAGGACCGAGCCGTACGCCGCCGACGATGGCGCCCGCGTGGTCCTTGGCGACCAGCACGAGCGTACGGGGGTCGGCGTCCCGGTCGTCGAGGTCGTGGCCCGCGAAGAGGCCCTGCTCATGGACGAAAGCGTCCCGGCGCAGGCAGTGGTAGGCGGCCAACTCGGCTTTTTCGGTGGCCTGTTCGATGTGGAACGCGGGCCGGCGAGCGAGAGTGCTGCGGTCGCCGAGCAGCGCCAGGATGTCGACCGACCCGTCCGCCGTGGGCGGTGCCGTGGAGCCGTCGAGGTGCACGTACATCACCCGCCCGCCGTCTTCAGCACGCTGCACGCGCCGCAGGCCGCGCAGCCGGCCTGCTGGTCGGCACCGTTCATCCCGGCGGCGCGCAGCTTGGCCGCGACGCCCTCGGTGACGTACTTCAGGAGTTCCGCGCCGGGAGGCTCGATCCCGTCGCGGGCGGCGAGCGTGCCCTTCATCGGGCGGAAGGGGACGACGAAGGGGTACACGCCACGCTCGATCAACTTCCCCGCGCCCGCGATGAGTTCGTCGGGATCCTCGCCGAGGCCGACGAGCAGGTAGGTGGAGACGCGGTTGGGCCCGAAGACCCGCACCGCCTCGTCCCAGGCGGCCTCGTACCCGGCCATCGGGACTGTGGACTTGCCGGGCATCCAGCGTCGGCGCACCTCGTCGTCCAGGGATTCGACATGAATGCCGATGGCGGTGGCTCCGGCCTCGTGGAGCTCGCGGATCCAGGCCAGGTCGCCGGGCGGTTCGCACTGCACCTGGATGGGCAGGCCGGGCACGGCTTCGAGGACGGCGCGGACAGAGCGTACGAGATTGCGTGCGCCGCGGTCCGAGCCGGTCGTCGTGCCGGTGGTCATCACCATCTGCTTGACGCCGTCCAACCGGACGGCCGCCTCGGCGACTTCGGCAAGCTGGGCAGGCGTCTTGGCGGCCACCGTCGCCCCCGAGCGCAGGGACTCCTCGATGGTGCAGAAGCGGCAGCGGTCGGACTCGACGTAGCGGATACAGGTCTGGACGACGGTGGTGGCGAGGACGTCGGCGCCGTGCAGACGGGCGATGTGCTCGTAGGGGGTGCCGTCGGCGGTCGTCAGGTCGTAGAACTTCGGTCGCTGTACGGCTTTGAAGGTGAGCCCGGTCTCCTCGTCACCGAGCCACACCTTGCCGTCGCGTACAGAGTAGGGGCTGTCGGGGTTGGTGGGCAGCGCGGCGTTGGCACCCTCGACGAGGACGTGTCCGTCGTCGCTCGGGCCCGCGCCGTCCGGCCGCCGCACGGGCGCGTCCAAAGCAACGCCGTGCAGGGCGAGTTCGGCGCGGGTCGTGATCCGCACGTCCACCGCTGTGTTGGTGCCAACGCTCACGGTGCGCCCCTTACAGCTGGTAGGTGGAGTTGATGATGGCGCCCTTGCGCGCGTAGTGGATCAGCGCGTCCTGGACGTCCAGGGGGTGGGTCGGGATGACGCCCTCGATCAGGTCCTCCTCGCGGGCGCCGTGCAGGGACAGTCCGAAGCGGCAGCAGAAGACCTTGCCGCCCTCCGCGATGAAGGTCTTGAGCTGGTTGTTGATGTTGTGCTCGCCCGGGAAGGCGGAGTTGCCGACGGTCGGGAAGCCGCGCGTGGCCAGGCAGTTGAGCGAACCGGGGCCGTAGAAGTAGATGGCGGTCTCGAAGCCCTTGCGCAGGGCGCGGGTGGCCTGGAGCACGGCGACGAAGGAGACCGAGGACTCGTGGGCGATGCCGTGGACGAGGGTGAAGTACGTCTCGCCGTCCTCCGCCTTGTAGTCGGGGAAGACCTTGGTGTCGCCGTAGATGCTGGTGCCCTCGGGGAGGGAGGGGTGGGGGATCTCGTTGAGGGACTTCTGCTCGATCTCGGTGAGTTCAACGGTTTTGGACATGGCGTCTCCTTGTACGAGGCGGTGGTTGGAGGTGGTCAGTCGTACAGCGCGGCGAAGGTGTCCTGGAAGACGAGTTCGCCGAGTTCGCCGCCGCCGGTCGCTTCGGCGAGGCGGGCGTACTCGCCCGTGAAGTCGCCCCACGGCTGGTCGCTGGCGAAGAGCACCCGGTCGTGGCCGATGCCGCGGCGCTCGATCTCCTGGGCCAGCCAGTGGGGCGTGAAGCCGATGGCCCAGGAGAGGTCGGTGTAGACGCGCTTGCCGGACTCGATCCAGTCGAAGAACCGGGAGCCGGCAAGCTTGATGTGGCCGCTCATCCCGCCGCCGAAGTGCACGAGATGGACGGGGACCCGGTCGGCGTACCAGTCGACGAGATGGCCGACCTCGTCGATGTCGGACGCCGCACCCGGCGACGTGTGGACGTGGACGACCAGGCCGTGACGGCCGGCCTCGTGGAAGATCCGGTCCAGCACCGGACGGCAGGCCGGGTCGGTCGGGCGCCCGCCCAACAGGAAGCTCAGCTTCAGCGCCTTCACGCCCCGTTCGCCGGCCAGTGCCAGGGCGAGTTCGGTACGCTCCGAGTCCTCCGGGCGCGGCGAGACCCACAGTCCGGCCCGGATCCGGTCGTCGCTCTGGGCGGCCTCGATCGCCAACTCGTTGAAGGAGAAGGCGATACCGGGGTCGGGGACGCCGTAGTTCGGGATGACCAGGGCGCGTTCGGTGCCCTCCGCGTCCAGGTCGGCGACGAGCTGCTTGACGGTGGCACGGGCGGTGGTGTCGGGGTTGACGGGCGGGCCGCCGTAGAAGGGGTAGGCGGGCAGGACGCCGATATGGCGGTGTGCGTCGTAGACCATGTTTCTGGGTCCTTAAAGCTTGCTCATCCGATCGGGAGCGCGGAGGCGAGTTCGCTGGGGGCGCCGGTGAGGGTGCCGCAGACGTCGGCCATGCGGCGCGAGGCGTCGATGTGGTTCGCGAGGAACTCGGCGTCCCGGCCCACCGCCTCGAAGCGCCCGGAGCCCCACGAGTACTGCCAGGGCAGGCCCAGGAAGTACAGGCCGGGCGTGCTGGTGGCGCCCCGCCAGTGCATGGGGTAGCCGCGGCCGTCGAAGGCGGGTATCTCGACCCACCGGTGGTCTCGGGTGAAACCGGTCGACCAGACGACGGAGGTGATGCCGGAGGTCTCCAGGTCCAGTGAGGCCGGCTGCTCGGAGGGCTCCCACACCGGTATGTACCGGGGCTCGTCGGGGGCCTCGACGCCCTGCGCGGTGATGTGGGCGTCGATGCTGTCCTTGATGCCCTCGGCCACGGCGTCCGCCCGGTCGAGGTTGACCTTCAGGTCGTCGGCGAACTCCAGCCGCGTACCGTCGACGCCGGTCAGCCGCCCGTACAGGCGCATCCCGTCGCGGGCGAAGGCGCGCAGGTCGATGTCGCGGCCGCCGTCGCGCCCGGTGACGTAGTGGTTGACCCGCATCCGGACGGTACCCGCGTCGTCGAACTCGTCGATGCTGCGGGCGTAGTAGCCCATGTCGTCGAGCCAGGCGACGCAGTCCCGGCCGCGGTAGAAGCGGGCGACGCGGGGCGCGCTGCCGACGGCCAGATGGACCTGTCGGCCGGCCAGGTGCAGGTCCTCGGCGATCTGACAGCCGGACTGTCCCGTGCCGACCACCAGGACG
Source organism: Streptomyces sp. SD15 (assembly GCF_054462255.1). Taxonomy (NCBI): domain Bacteria; kingdom Bacillati; phylum Actinomycetota; class Actinomycetes; order Kitasatosporales; family Streptomycetaceae; genus Streptomyces; species Streptomyces sp. SD15. The sequence goes on from NZ_JBTLMO010000005.1 coordinate 229,907, forward strand.
GCCCCGTCGGGGAGTTGGGCCGGGTTGCCGTAGCGGGAGGAGTGGATCTGCTCTACGTCGGCGGGCAGCCGCTCGGCCATCCGCGGGACAGACGGGGTGTGGTAGGGACCGGTGGCCACGACGACCTGGTCGGCCGTGAACTCCCCGTCGCTGGTTGTCAGTTCGAAGACGCCGCCGGGGCACCGGCGCAGTCCGGTCACGGCGACGCCCTCGACCAGCGGGGGCTGGAAGAAGGCGACGTACTCCTCCAGATACCGGATGATCTCGTCGCGGACCATGAAGCCGTCGGGGTCGTCCCCCTGGTAGGGGTAACCGGGCAGTTTGCACTGCCAGTTGGGGGTCACCAGGCAGAACGAGTCCCAGCGGCGCGCGCGCCACTCGTGGCCGACCCGGTTCCGCTCGACGACGACGTGCTCGATGCCGCGCTCGCGCAGGCAGTAACTGACCGACAGACCGGCCTGACCACCACCGACGACCGCCACCGGATAGTGGGCCCCGGCCAGCCGCCGCGCGCTCACCGCGCGCTCCCGTCGGCGTTGTGCAGGGCCTCGACGGTGACCTTGGCCCCGTCGAGGGAGGCGTACGAGGCCGCGGTCTCCTCGATCTGCGCCAGCTGGTCGGACGCCCCCGTGCACGCGAACCCGTACTTCTCGCGCACCCGGTCGCTCGCGATACCGAGCGCCGTCCGGCTCCGCTCCACGAAGTCGCCGAGCTCGTACACGCCACCGGTGGTGAGGTAGTCCTCGATTACCGTGGAAGGTGAGTAGCAGCGCTGGGTCTCTCCGTCGGGCCAGCGCACATGGAAATACAGCTCAGGCATGAAAGTCCTCCATGCGAGGCGCCGAGGTCTTGACACCTCGCCGCTGCTTGTGACGACCACTTCAGCCAGCGGGAATTACCGAACGAGGTCATCCGGAATAAAGCGGAGTTACGGAGCCCTCACGCCAAGTGGTGTTCCGCGCACGCAGAGTTGCCTCTGAGGCAAATCGGGGGCGCGGAAGTGCCTCTCCCCGACCATCAGCTCGGCGCACCGTCGACGAGGCCGGCCAGGCCGTGCAGATGGACCGCGAGCCTCGCCCTGATGTCCGCCACGGCCGTCCTGGAGGGCCGGCTCTTCCCCCCGTGAACGACTACGTGGAGGTGAAGCCGGCCATGCTCGGCTCCGCCGAACAGGCGCTGCTCCTGGTGGACCACTCGAAGTTCGGCAAGACCGCCACGTACGCGTACGGCACCGTGGCCGACTACCACGCCGTCATCACCGACACCGGCACTCCCGAGGCGGAACTCGCGGCCATCCGCGACCTCGGAGTCCCCGTCGAGACGATCGAACCCGAAGAGCGCTCCTCGTGATCCACACCCTGTTCGAAACACCGAGCGCCTACCACCCCAGCGATGCCGAGATGGCCACGCCCGTTCCTCCGGTCCAGGCCGTGCTGTTCCACTTCAGCAACACCATCTTCCAGATGATCGACCTGGAAACGTGGCCGCGCCGGGTGGGCTCCGCCTCCGGGCGCCTCGCCGTGCTGGACGGGCTCGGCGCGGTGGCCGAGATCTCCGACCAGTTGCGCGCCGCCTTCCGGCTGCCCTCCGTCGTCGCCCTCCAGGAGGGCCGCGGCCTCTCTGCCGCACAGCACCGTCGCGCCATGTGGGGATGGTGGGAGCAGGTGGACTTCCTGCGCGGCGCGGAGGAGACGGCCTACCGGGTACTCACCGCCCCGGACGCCTGGGTCCCCTACCCCGACACCGAACCGGTCCTGCGCGCCCTGCGTGAGCGGGGACTGCCCATTGCCATCGTCAGCGACTTCGCCTGGGACCTGCGCACCCGCCTCGCCCACCACGGACTGGACGCCCTGATCGACACCTGCGTCATTTCCTACGAACAGGGCCGCGAGAAACCCGACCCGCAACTGTTCCTCAAAGCCTGCGCCGACCTCGGCACCGGCCCCCGCGCCACCCTCATGGTCGGCGACAACCCGGTCCGTGACGGCGGCGCGACCGCCTGCGGCCTGCGCGCCTACATCCTCCCGTCGGAACACCGCACCGCTGAACGCGGCCTGGCAGACGTGCTGCGGCTCGCGACCTGACAGCGGATACAGCACCGCGACCACACTGCGACCACCACCCCCGCGGACACGACAAAGGCCGCCTTCCCATCGCTGAGAAAGCGGCCTCCGACCTGCGGTGAAGCTGGTCGGGACGACAGGATTTGAACCTGCGACCCCTTGACCCCCAGTCAAGTGCGCTACCAAGCTGCGCCACGTCCCGTTGCCCGTTTGACCTGGGGTTTCCCCTGGCCGAACGCGCATCGAAACAATACCGCACTCGGGCCGGTGATCGCGCACTCGTTTACGCGGGGCCGACGGAGGGCATTGGCGGGCACTTGACCCGAAGTTTGGTTGAGGTTGCAGGATCGTCTGCATGACGATCACCGAGAAACGCGACTACGAGTACACGGACCTGCCCCGACTGATGGGGCTCATGACCGGCGACGAGAAGCACGGGCCGGCGGCGACGTCCACGATGGACGCGCTGTGGGTGCTGTACGACCGGGTGCTGCGGGTCGGGCCCGAGCGGGTGGGCGATCCGGAGCGGGACCGGTTCCTGCTCTCCAAGGGCACGGGCCAATGGCGTACTACGCGGTGCTGGCGGCCAAGGGCTTCGTGCCCGTCGACTGGCTGCCGGGCTTCGGCTCGTACGCCTCGCCGCTCGGGCACCACCCCGACCGGGTACACGTGCCTGGCGCCGAGGTCGGCAGCGGATCGCTCGGGCACGGTCTGCCGATCGCCGTCGGCACCGCGCTGGGCCTGCGCGCACAGGGGCTCGGCACGCCACGCGTGTGGGTGCTGGTCGGCGACGCGGAACTGGACGAAGGCAGCCATCACGAGGCGATCGCCTACGCCGGGCCGACCGGTCTCGACCGGCTGCACACCGTCGTGATCGACAACTCGTCCGCCAGCCATGCCCGGCCCGGTGGCATCGCCGCCCGGTTCGAGGCCGCGGGCTGATCCGCCCAGACCGTCGACGGCCGTGACCACGACGCGCTGTACGCCGCCTTCACCGCACCCCGCCCCGGCCGTCCGCGTGTGGTGGTCGCCCAGGTCGAACCGAAATCCGCCTGAGGCAGGCCGCCCATCACAGGTGCCGCCCGGCATTCCGTACGACCCTGAAAGGAACTCCTCCCATGGACACCATGCGTGACCGTTTCGCCTCCGTCGCCTCGCGGCTGCTCCGTGAGGACCCGCGGGTCGCAGTCGTCCTCGCGGAGATCGGCGCGGACGGCTTCGTGGAGTCCCGGCGCACCCGGCGACGTGGCCGTGGGTCCTCGGTCTCGGTGTCGGCCGCCGTGAGCTGCGCCGGTACAGAAGCGTCGACGAGCACTTGGCCGCGAACGGACTCGACGCGGGGGCCTTGCGGGAGCGGATCGGCGGCTTCCTGGGAGCCCCGGAGCGCGTGTGACCGTCGGCGGCCCGCGCGCCACGCGCGCCTGCGGCAACCGGCCGCACCCGCCGATGGCTCATTGGCTGCCGCGCCGCGCCGGTTCGCGTATCCCCGCGGTCGTACGGGGCAGGGGTGCGGGTGGGTCGACGCGCACCAGGTCGCGTACCGCGGGCACCGACAGCAGGGCCGTCGAGACGACCAGGGTCATCGCGCCGGCGACGAGCAGGACATTGCCCGCGCCGAGAGCCGCAGCGGCCGGGCCCGCCAAGGCCTGGCCGACGGGCATCATCGCCAGGGAGCCCGCGACGTCGTACGCGTGGATGCGGTTGAGGACGTCCGGCGCGACCTGCGTCTGCACACTGGTCGCCCACATCACGCTCCAGAACGACATGCCCGCCCCGGCGATCACCGCTCCGGCCGACATGGCCGTCAGCCCGAGCCCGGCTCCGACCGACGCCGGGAAAAAGGCGAAGGAGAAGAGGGCGATCGAACCGGCCCGCAACATGCGTCGGGGACGCAGCCGCAGCGCGATCAGTCCGCCGATGACCGTGCCGGCACCAAGGGCCGAGTTGAGCAGTCCGTAGGCGCGCGGGCCGTGCTGTTGGACCACCTGCGTCGCCACCAGGGGGACGGTCGGGCCCCAGATGGAGATCATGTACACACACCAGATGACGATGACGCCCCACAGCCAGGTCCGGGTCCTGAACTCCCGCCAGCCGACGGCGAGATCGTCCTTGAAGCTGCTGCCGTGCGCCTGGTTCGTGGGCGTGACGGGCAGCGGACGGAGCAGCAGCAGGCACAGAGCGCTCAGCGCGTACGTGGCCGCGTGAGCCGCGAAGACACCACCGGCCGAGGAGAACGCGACCAGCAGGCCCGCGAGGGCGGGACCCGCGAGCTGGGCGGCGGACTCGGCGATCCGGATCGCGCCGTTGGCCCCCTGGACGTCGGTGGCGAGGCGGGGCACCGTGCTGGCGACTCCGGGCTGGAAGACCGCGCCCGCCACGCCGTTGACGGCCCCGATCGCGCAGATCTGCCAGAGGACCACGTGATCGGCGAAGAAGAGCACGGCGGCGAGGGACTGGGTGACGAGCCGCACCAGGTCGGCGCCGATCATCAGCTTGCGTGTGCTGAACCGGTCGGCGATGACCCCGCCGAAGATCACCAGACCGGCGAAGGAGGCGGCCGACGCGGCCATCGCCAGGCCGATCGCCCCCACCCCGAACCCGTGCTGCAGCAGTCCCGCGGCGAGCGCCACCGGCAGCATGGTGTCACCGAGCCGGGCGAGGGCCCGCGCGACGAAGAACAGCGCGAAGTCCCGGGACCAGACGGGCCGAGGGCCACTCGCAGTGGCCACGTCATCGTGGTCCGGGGTCCCGCGCAGAGGCGTGATCCAGCCGACGGCTCGGCCGGTCGGGCCCCGGACGTCGCCGCCGGGAGCCGCCGCGGTCCGCTTCTCCACGATGCGGGAGACCGCGTCCGGTGCGATATCGCCGGGTGCTCCCGGCTCAGTCGTCACCTGCGCCGTCGGGGCCTCTGCGGCCGGCGGGGACGCCCCGGCCCGCGATGGCTTCCCGCCCGGCGACCTCCCGTACATCCCGCCCGTGCCCCCCGCCGATCCCCCACGGCTCCCCGACGAGCCGAGCGTCCCACTCTCCACTCCTGCCTCCGGATCATGCCACGGCGCACTGACAACGCCGGCGGAATTTCAGTCGACCGCCGGAAGCCCCAGCTCCGGGTAGGACTCGAGCAGTCGGGGCGGGGCCGACTGGCGCCAGGAGTCGGCGAGGATGTCGCGGAGTTCGTCGCCGTCCTCCAGAGCCGCGAGACGGACCCGGACCCAGGCGAAGGCGGCCTCGTGGTCGGCGATCCAGAACTTCCCGGGCTCCGCCAGGGCGAGTTCGTCGCGCTCGTCCTTGGGGCAGCGCACGGCGATGGAGGTCTCGTCCTCGGGGAGCGTGGCGAACATCTTCCCCGCGACCCGGAACGTGGGCATGCTCCAGGCGATCTTCTCCGTCGTATCCGGCATGGAGAGGGCGATACGACGTACATCTTCGGCATCCGGCATGAGACGCACCGTAGCCAATGGCACCGACAATCACCCGACGGCCGACGGCCGACAATGGTCGATGATTGAACTAGCTGCTATCAGACCGATACTGAACGTAATATTTTTCGATACCCGAGTGCACATTCGGGTCGCCATGGACGCTTCATGGATGGAGGCGGATGGTGCCTCTGGTGCCGGGGTGGGACACGGCACCTGGAAACAGAACAGGTACAGGGGAGGACCCCGTGCAGCAGAGCGCTGCCGCGTGGTTGTTCGAGATCGCGCTTGCCCTGAGGGTGTTCGGCCCGGACGTACTCCGTGCGTGCCGCCGACTGTTGACGGCCGGCGTGCGCATCGGCATCACCGGACTGACCGGCACCCGTGCCCCGTCCCGCAGCTCCGAGTCCACCCGGGACGTCCCGTGAGCGGCGACAGCGGGCCGGAGGAGACCGGCGGGGCCATCGGTGTGCCACGGGTGATACCCATCGACCAGTGGGATCGCGCCACGCAGATGGCGTACTGGGGCTTTCACCATCAGCGACGCCAGGACTACATGCGCTACGCCTACCTCCAGCTCGGCTCCGACGCCGACGCGGAAGAGGCCGTGGACCTGACCTTCGACCAGGTCATGGACCGCTGGCCACGGATGCTGCGGATGGAGAACCTGGAGGGCTACGCCTGGACGGTCCTCAAGCGCCGCATCATCGACATGCACCGCAAGCGCAGGCGCCGCCCGGAGCTGATGGAGGTCGCCGCCTTCGAGGCCGCCCTCGCGGACCCCACGGAGGATCCGTACGACACCCTCACCGACGCCATCGCGTTGTACGGGGCGGTCGCCTCCCTGAGCGAGCGCCAGCGCGACGCGATCCTCCTTTACTACGGCATAGGTTTCACGGCCGCCGAAGCCGCCCTGCTGATGGGCAACGAGGAAGCCACCGTCCGCTCCCAGCTCCGTACCGGACGCAGTCGCCTCGCCACCCTGCTCAAACTCCACAGCCCGGAGCACTCCGACGGGAAGACCCCCTGATGAGCACCCTGCCGCCCGACCGCCGCACCATCGACGACCTGTTGGCCAAGGCCCGCACCCAGGACCGGTACAACAACTACGACCTCGCGGCCGCCGAAGCCCGCCTGCGCAGCCGTCAGGCAGCCCGTCACCGCCCGCGCAACCCCGAAGCCGCCCTCGCGCACGCCGAGTGGACCACCCCCGAGGACGACCGCACCCCGGATGCCGACCGCGCCTGGTGGGACCTGAACGCCGTCAGCCTCCTGGTGCTGTTCGGTCCGGACGCCGACCGCCACCTGAGCGATTTCATCGACAGCCAGTACGCCGACACGACCGGCGCCCTGGTCTTCGCGTGCCTGCTGCATGTGGCGGGCGACAGCAGCGGAGCACGGTTCTGGTGGCGCTTCGCGGCCGGCGTCGGCCACCCGGTCGCCGAGTACTGCCTCTTCCTCGAACACGCCCACAGCGGCGAGTACCACGACGCCGACCTCTGGCGTACCCAGCTGGTGCGCCAGCACTTCGAACCCACCTACATGTGCGGCGACCGCGTCACCGCGCCCGTGGTCAACCCGCCGCTCATCGCCGACGTCCACCCGCACATCACCCGCCCCCACCACCCCGAGCTCGGGACGGTCCCACTCCCCCAGCCTCCCCTCGTGAAGGAGCTGCGCCACCTCACGTCCCTGCTGTAGGCGCCCGTTCGACACTCACTCCACGGTCGCCGCCTCCGCCAATGCCTCCAGCACCGGGCGGATCAGCGGATGGTCCTCCGCGCCACGTCGTACGGCCGCGAAGACCCGGCGGGTGGGCGCGACTCCGTCGACCGGGCGCACGAGCACGCCGGTGAGGTCCATGCCGCGCAGGGCCGAGCGGGGCACCAGGGCGACGCCCGCGTCGGCCGAAGCGAGGGCGACGACGGCACGGAAGTCGTCCGAGGAGTGCTCGAGGCGGGGCTGGAATCCCGCGTTCTCGCAGGCCAGGACCACCACGTCATGGCAGGGATTGCCGGGGTACGGACCGATCCACGGATCCTTGGCGAGTTCGGCGAGCGGGACCTCGTCGGCGTCGGCCAGCCGGTGGGTGACCGGGACGACCGCGTCGAAGGGCTCGGCGTACAGGGATACGTGGGCGAGGCGCGGGTCGTCCGCGGCCGGGGCGCCCCGGTACTCGACGGCGACCGCGATGTCGACCTGCCGGTCGAGCACCATCGGCAGGCTGGCATCGCCCTCGGCGTCCTGGACGCGGACATGGATGCCGGGTGCCGTACGGGCGAGCCGGGCCAGGGCGGGGGCGACGACCAGGCCGATACCGGTCGCGAAGGAGGCGACCGTGACCGTGCCCGCGGAACCCGCGCTGTACGCGGCCAACTCCGCCTCGGCGCGCTCCAGTTGGGCCAGGACCGCGTTGGTGTGGCCGAGCAGGATCTCGCCGGCGGGAGTCAGTCGTACGCCCTTGGCGCCGCGCTCGACGAGCCGGTGGCCGGTCTCCTGCTCCAGGGCGGTCAGCTGCTGGGAGACGGCGGAGGGCGTGAGATAGAGCGCGGCGGCAGCCGCCGTGACCGTGCGGTGGTCGGCCACCGCACGGAGGATGTGGAGCCGCCGCGCTTCGATCATGCGACCGATTCTCTCAGGTCAGGCGCCCGGCTACGCGTCAGGAACCCGGCTACGCGTCAGGCACGCAGCTCCGCGCGGGCGGCCACGAAGGCGTCCACCGCCCGGTTCACGTCGTCCGTCGAGTGCGCGGCGGACAGCTGCACCCGGATCCGCGCCTGGCCCTGCGGCACGACCGGGTACGAGAAGCCGATCACGTACACGCCGCGCTCCAGGAGCAGTTCCGCCATCCGTCCGGCGACAGCCGCGTCGCCGATCATGACGGGGGCGATCGCGTGGTCGCCGGGGAGGATGTCGAAGCCCTCCTCGGTCATCCGGGAGCGGAACAGCGCGGTGTTCTCGGCCAGCCTGTCGCGCAGGTCGCCCGCCGACTCCAGCAGGTCCAGGACCTTCAGTGAGGCCGCCGCGATCACCGGGGCCAGCGTGTTCGAGAAAAGGTACGGGCGGGAGCGCTGGCGCAGCAGCGCGACGATCTCGGCGCGAGCGGCGACGTAACCGCCGGACGCGCCGCCCAGCGCCTTGCCGAGGGTGCCCGTGATGACGTCGACGCGGTCCATGACGCCGTGCAGCTCGGGGGTGCCGCGGCCGCCCGGGCCGACGAAGCCGACGGCGTGCGAGTCGTCGACCATGACCATGGCGTCGTAGCGGTCGGCGAGGTCGCAGATCTCACGCAGCGGGGCCACATAGCCGTCCATGGAGAAGACGCCGTCGGTGACGATCAGCTTGCGTCGGGCACCCGATGCCTCCTTCAACTGCCGCTCCAGATCGGCCATGTCACGGTTGGCGTACCGGAAGCGGCGCGCCTTGGACAGCCGGATGCCGTCGATGATCGAGGCGTGGTTGAGGGCGTCGGAGATGACCGCGTCCTCGGCACCGAGGAGGGTCTCGAAGACGCCGCCGTTGGCGTCGAAGCAGGAGGAGTACAGGATCGTGTCCTCCTGGCCGAGGAACGCGGACAGCCGCGCCTCCAACTCCTTGTGCACCTCCTGCGTACCGCAGATGAAGCGCACGGAGGCCATGCCGTAGCCCCAGCGGTCGAGAGCTTCGTGGGCGGCGGCGACGACCTCGGGGTGGTCGGCCAGGCCGAGGTAGTTGTTGGCGCAGAAGTTGAGGACCTCGCCGGGGCGGCCGCCCGCCGTGACACTCACGGTCGCGGACTGGGGGGTGCCGATGACGCGCTCGGGCTTGTGCAGGCCGGCGGCGCGGATCTCGTCGAGGGTGGTGCGCAGGTCGTCGCGTACGGAATCGAACATCAGGGGCTCCATAGGATGCGGTGGGCGAGTGAGCCGAAGGGGCTCAGGCGCCCCGGAGGCGAACCGAGCCAAAAATCAAAGTGTCCAGTCGAGGATGACCTTGCCGCCGCGGCCGCTCGCCGCGTCGGCGAACGCCGCCTCGTAGTCGTGGAAGCCATAGCGGCCGGTGATCACGGGGGCGAGATCGAGGCCGCCTTCGAGCAGGACCGACATCGCGTACCAGGTCTCGAACATCTCACGGCCGTAGATGCCCTTGATCGTGATCATCGAGGTGACGATGCGGGACCAGTCGACCGGGAACTCCTGGGCGGGCAGACCGAGCATCGCGATCCGGCCGCCGTGCGTCATGTTGGCGATCATGTCGCGCATGGCCTCGGGGCGCCCCGACATCTCCAGGCCGATGTCGAAGCCCTCGCGCAGCCCCAACTCCCGCTGGCCGTCGGCGATCGTCGCGTCCGAGACGTTCAGGGCGAGGCTCACGCCGATCTTTCGGGCGAGCTCCAGACGCTCCTCGCTGACGTCCGTGACCACGACGTTGCGGGCCCCCGCGTGCCGGGCCACCGCGGCGGCCATCAGACCGATCGGGCCCGCGCCGGTGATCAGCACGTCCTCGCCGACCAGCGGGAAGGAGAGCGCCGTGTGCACGGCGTTGCCGAACGGGTCGAAGATCGCGGCGACATCGAGGTCGACAGGGACCCGGTGCACCCACACATTGGCGGCGGGCAGAGCCACGTACTCGGCGAACGCGCCGTCGCGGCCGACGCCCAGGCCGACCGTGGCGCGGCACAGGTGGCGGCGCCCGGCCAGGCAGTTGCGGCACTTGCCGCACACCAGATGGCCCTCGCCGCTGACGCGGTCGCCGACTCCGATGTCGATGACGTCGCGGCCGGTGCCGACGACCTCGCCGACGAATTCGTGCCCGAGCACGAGTGGCGTCCGGATGGCCTGCTGGGCCCAGCCGTCCCAGTTGCGGATGTGCAGATCGGTGCCGCAGATCCCGGTCCTGAGGACCTTGATCAGTACGTCGCCGGGGCCGACCTCCGGCTCCGGGACGTCCACGAGCCAGAGCCCGGGCTCCGCCTTCTCCTTGACCAGCGCCTTCAAGCTGTGGCTCCTGTGGGTGAGATCCCGGAGCAGGGCACGCCGAAGGAGCCCGTACCGGGGAGAGGGGTGAAATCCCCTAGCAATCTGCCGTACGGCGGCGCTCTTGGTCCATCGAGGATTTCTTAAGCGCCGCCGCAGCTTTCCTTCACACGCCGGGGGCTTCCTCCAGGAGTCTCCAGGCCGAGGGCTTCAGAACCCCCCGCCGCCCTCTCTGTGTTCGAGCTGCTCGACCAGTTCCGCCGCCATCGACTTCATGGCTTCCAGCCCGGCCCTTCCCCACGGCCGCGGCTCGAGGTCGACGACGCAGACCGTGCCGAGGGCGATGCCCGTGTGGTCGATCAGCGGAGCGCCGAGATAGGAGCGGACGCCGATCTCGTCGACGACGGGGTTCCCGGCGAACCGCGGGTAGTCGCAGACGTCCTCCAGCACCAGTGCCCTGCGCCGGACCACCACATAGGGGCAGAAGCCGTAGTCGCGGGCCATATAGCGGCCGGCACCAGGGGCGTTGCCGTCGGTACCGTCCGCGACGGCGGCCGGGAGCGGTCGGTCGACCGAGAAATTTCCGTCCGGGGTGTGCAGACCCGCGAAGAACTGGCGATTCTCGTCGATGAAGTTGACCATCGAGTACGGCACCGCGGCGACCTCGGCGAGCCGGTCCGCGAAGGCGTCGAGGACGGGTTCCGCACGCTCCCCCAGGCCCAGTCGGCGCAACCGCCGGACCCGGGCGGGAGCGTCCTTGTCCTCCGGGGTCAGGAGCAGACGACCGGCCGGGCGTGGCGGGTCGTAACTCATCCATGTCCTCCGTGATGTGGGGCGTACGTCATGTGTGGGCTCCATGGCTCGGGGCGTACGTCATGTGTGGGCTCCATGGCTCGGGGCGTACGTCATGTGTGGGCTCCATGGCTCGGGGCGCGCGTCGGTGCGTGGGCGAGGAGGTGGCGGACCAGGGTCAGCAGGGTCTGCACGCCCGAGCTGGAGATCCGGGCGTCGCAGCGCACGATGGGAATCCCGGCGTCGAGGCCGATGGCCGCGCGCACCTCCTCGGGGTCGTACCGGTAGGCGCCGTCGAACTCGTTGACGGCGACGATGAAAAGGAGATCGCGCTGCTCGAAGAAGTCGACTGCCGCGAAGCAGTCCTCCAGGCGACGGGTGTCGGCGAGAATCACCGCGCCGAGCGCGCCCTCGGACAGCTCGTCCCACATGAACCAGAACCGCTCCTGCCCGGGCGTGCCGAAGAGGTACAGCACATGCTGCGGGTCGAGGGTTATGCGGCCGAAGTCCATCGCCACGGTGGTCTCGACCTTGTTCTCGACGCCGTCGAGGTTGTCGGTCGCGGCGCTGACCGTGGTGAGCAGCTCCTCCGTGCTGAGCGGCGCGATCTCGCTCACCGCGCCGACGAAGGTCGTCTTGCCGACCCCGAAACCTCCCGCCACCAAGATCTTCAGCGCGGTGGGGAAGGGGTCAGAGCTGTCGTCGTAGTCCATCGAGCACTGCCTCCAGCAGAGACCGGTCAGTGGGGTTGTGGTAGAAGTCCGGGGGCTTCGTGGTCAACGCCCCGCAGTCGACGAGGTCGGAGAGCACCACCTTGGTGACCACCGCCGGCAGCTTCAGTTGGGCGGCGATCTCCGCGACCGAGACGGGCGCCCGGCACAGTTCGAGCGCCTGGGTGTACTCCGGTCCGAGGTAGCCGAGGGGGGTGGCCCCGGTGACCATCACCTGCGACAGGAGGTCGAGCGCGGTCGTCGGCCGGGTCCGCCCGTTGCTGACCGTGTAGGGGCGCACCAGGCGCCCCGCGGCATCATCGAGCCAGGGCCCGTCGCCGGCCGCGGCCACGTTCAAGGCCTCATCGCCGGCGGTTCGACGGAGGCCTGCCGGGGCGCGGTCATCAGATACGGGCGGACGCTCTTGACCAGCATCGCCATCTCGTAGCCCAGCACCGCCGCGTCGGCCTCGCGTCCGGCGAGCACGGCGAGGCAGGTGCCGGAGCCCGCGGTGGAGACGAACAGCAGCGTCGAGTCGAGTTCGACGACGACCTGTCGTACGTCGCCGCCGTCCCCGAAGCGGACACCGGCGCTGCGGCCGAGGGAGTAGAGGCCGGAGGCCAGGGCCGCCATGTGGTCGGCGCTGTCCGGGTCGAGGCCGTGGACCGACTTCACGAGCCCGTCGCAGGAAAGCAGTACCGCGCTGGTGGTGTGCGGCACGCGCTGCACGAGGCCGCTCATCAGCCAGTCGAGATCGGATACCTGGGCGGTCGGCGCATCGCTCGCCATGGTGGATCGACTCCTTGAGGTACGAAGGTCTGCGGGAGCGGAGGGGGTGAGGGTGGGGGTGGTGAGGGGGATGGTCATCCGGCCGATGCGCTCCCGTCGCGCCGGGCGGTGAGGTCGTGTCCGGGCGCGGCATCCCGCGTCCCCTGCGACTCGTGCGGGGCCGACGCATGCGCCGTGTGCGGCTCGGCTATGTGTGGCGCGCCCATCGGTGGTACGTCCAGAGGCGGTACGTCCATGCGGGGTGCGCTCATGGACGACTGGTCGACGCGGACCACCTCCAGCGGCGGCAACGCGTCCATGTGCCCCGGATCGAGGTGAGACCGATCGGTGTGCGCCCGGCCCAGGTGCGGTGCCTCCATGGGAACGGCCTCCACGTGGGCCGCCTGCCTGGGTTGTGCCTCCGCGTGCGGGCTCTCCGCGTGCTGGGCCTCCGCCAGCCCGATCCCCCGCTGGAACGCCGCCATCAGGCCCGGGTCGTGGCCGACGACGTACTCCGTCTCGGGACGGGGTGCGGGCCCGTCGCGCAGTTGGGGTGCGATGTGTTCCTGGGCGCGTCGCCTGGGCAGTTGGGGCTTGCCCATGGTGCCGCGGACCGCGCCGTTGCGGGGCGTGGGCGGCATGCCCGCGTTCTCCTCGGCGGTGTGCCGGTCCTCGGGACGGATGCCGGGGACGGCGTCCGCCGGATTGGGCCGCTCCGCGCGGGCGCCGCGTATCGGCAGTGGCGTGGGCCCGCTGCCGCCCGTCACCGGCGCGGCGGGCACCCCGCCGCCGGAGGGCACGGACGACATTCCAGGCCCTCGGGGAGATGTGGGCGGCGCCGGCGGTCTCGCGGGCGGACGCCGTGCGCCCGCCGTCTGCTGGGGCTGCGCCTGGGTTACGTCCCCGGGGTCGCCCGGCATCGTGCCCAACAGCCCCTGCGGCACGACGAGTACGGCCTGGACGCCGCCGTAGATGTTGGTCTGGAGCCGGACGTGGATGCCATGGCGCCGCGCGAGCTGGGAGACCACGAACAGTCCGATGCGGCCGTCCTGCAGAAGGCTGGCGACATTCACCTGATCGGGGTCGGCGAGCAGCGCGTTCATCTTGTTCTGCTCGCCCAGGGGCATGCCCAGGCCCCGGTCCTCGACCTCGACGGCGAGCCCGGAGGTGACGAGGTTGGCGCGCAGCAGCACTTGGGTGTGCGGGGCCGAGAACACCGTGGCGTTCTCGACGAGTTCGGCCAGCAGATGGATGACGTCGGCGACGGCGTGCCCGCGCAGGGTGCCGTCGATCGGCGGTACCAGCTTGACCCGCGAGTACTGCTCCACCTCGGCGATCGCGGACCGCAGCACCTCGGTCATGGAGACGGGGTTGCTCCACTGGCGGCGCGAGACGGCGCCGCCGAGGACGGCGAGGTTCTCGGCGTGCCGTCTAATGCGGGTGGCGAGGTGGTCGACGTGGAAGAGGCCCTTGAGCAGGTCCGGATCCTCGATCTCGTTCTCCAGCTCGTCGAGGATCGAGATCTCGCGGTGCACGAGGGACTGAAGCCGCCGTGCGAGATTGACGAAGACCTCGACCTTCTGCTCACTGCCGGCCTGGCTGGAGAGCTGGGACGCCTGCACGACGGCGGTGACGGCGCCGTCGTGCGCACGGGAGAGATCGGCGGCCAGCAGTTCGAAGTCGTCGGCGTCCTCGGGGGGTTGGCGGCGCGCCTTGGGCGCGGGCGGGCTCTCACCGCGCCGCAGGCCCTCGACGACGGTGCGCAGGTCGGCCTCCGTGCGCGCGCTGGCGCGACGCAGGGCTCCGAGGCGTTCCCGTACGGATTTGGCGGCGCGGTCGGCGGCCACGGCGGCGATCAGGATGCCCGCCAGGGCCACGCCCGTAGCGCCGGCGAGCACCGCCCACAGGGTGAGGCCGGGGCGTGCGCCGGTGGAGCGGACCGTGAACAGCACGGCCGCGCACGCGCTGAGGGCCACCGCGATCGGCGGCAGGACCGCCAGGCGCAGCAGTTGGGGCCGTAGGTGGCTCTCGGGCAGCGGGGGGACGGTGCGGGCGACCGGTCGCCCGTGCCGCCCGCCCTCACGGCGGTCTGCGCGTGCGGCCGGTGCGCGAAGGTGAGACATCTGCGTCCTCGTACTGGTGCGTCGGGGGCACGGGGCTCCCGCGGGTCTGCGCGACTCGGGCGTGCGCCATCGCGGTGCCGGTCGCGCGAGCCGAAAAATTCGGCCCTGCGTCGCCCGACGGCAACTGACAGTAGTCGGCAACGCATCATGTGCGGTGGGCAGTTGACAAACTCCCACGGACAGCGTCCCGCTCTGGTATGAGGCGTCGCACTGCAGACCGATAACACACTCGGGCATGCGTTCCCCTGGGGCGTGGATTCGATCAGAGCTGGTCAGAAGCGGTCGGGGTCGTACGGCAGGGGCGAAGGAGCGGTTCGCTCCTCGACCTCCTCCGCCAATCGGACATTCAGGAAATTCAGCCCGCCGGCGCCTCCTCCCCGGCTCTCCGGCGTCTTCCGTGGTCTCGACGCCGACGTCACCCGGCGTATCGGCCGACGGCGGTGACCGCGGTCGGTCAGGCTCCAGGGCGACCGGCAGGGCGTTGTCAGTGGTGGCGTGCAGGATGACCGGCATGACAACAGCAGCTGCAGTGATCGTGAATGCCGCCGCCTACGCGCAGGCGGTCGAGGACGCGGTGAAGGCCTCGGCCGCCTACTACACGGGCGGCACCTCGGTGCTGGACGACGACGCCTACGACCGGTTGGTGCGCTCCATCGCGACGTGGGAGGCCGACCATCCCGGCGAGGTGCTGCCCGACTCACCGATCGGGAAGGTCGCCGGTGGCGCAGTGGAGGGGGACGTCCCGCACACCGTGGCGATGCTGAGCTTGGACAACGTGTTCTCGCCCGAGGAATTCACCGCCTGGACCGCTTCACTGGCCCGGCGGATCGGCCACGACGTGGAGCGTTTCAGTGTCGAGCCGAAACTCGACGGCCTCGCGATCGCCGCCCGCTACACCCGCGGCCGCCTCACCAGGCTGATCACCCGCGGCGACGGGACGGCCGGGGAGGACGTCTCGCACGCGATCGGCACCATCGAAGGACTCCCGCAGCAGCTGGCCGAGCCGGTCACGGTGGAGGCGCGCGGCGAAATCCTGATGACCACGGCCCAGTTCGAGCACGCCAACGAGGTGCGCGCCCTGCACGGCGGGCAGCCGTTCGCGAACCCGCGCAACGCCGCTGCGGGCACCCTGCGCGCAAAGGACCGCGCTTACACCGTGCCGATGACCTTCTTCGGCTACGGCCTCCTCCCGCTGCCCGGCACCGAGTCGACGCTCGCCGCGCGACTGGGCGAACTCGCGCACAGCAACCTCATGACCCAGGCCGGCGTGTACGGGGTGAACACCACCGCCACCACCGCCGTCCCCGGCACCACCGCGGGAACGGCCGAGCAGGTGCTGGTCCGGGTGAAGGAGATCGCCGCGCTGCGGGCTCAGTTGCCGTTCGGAATCGACGGGATCGTCATCAAGGCCGACCTGGCCGCCGACCAGCAGGCCGCCGGATCCGGTTCGCGTGCCCCGCGCTGGGCGATCGCCTACAAACTCCCGGCCGTGGAGAAGATCACCCGGCTGCTGGAGGTGGAGTGGAACGTGGGCCGCACCGGCATCATCGCCCCGCGCGCCGTGCTCGAGCCGGTCGACATCGACGGCTCCACCATCACCTATGCCACCCTCCACAACCCGGGCGACATCACCCGGCGCGACCTGCGTCTGGGCGACCACGTCATGGTCCACCGCGCCGGCGATGTCATCCCCCGCGTCGAAGCCCCGGTCGTTCACCTGCGCACCGGCGACGAACAGCCCATCGTCTTCCCGGAGGTGTGCCCTCGGTGCGGCTCCGGCATCGACACCGGCGAGCAGCGCTGGCGCTGTGAGAACGGCCGCAACTGCCACCTGGTCGCCGCCCTTTCCTACGCCGCCGGCCGCGACCAGCTCGACATAGAAGGCCTCGGCCACACCCGCGTCGTCCAGCTCGTCGAAGCCGGTATGGTCGCCGATCTCGCCGACCTGTTCGCCCTGACCCGCGAGCAGCTCCTGGGCCTGGACCGGATGGGCGAGACCAGCACCGACAATCTCCTCGCCGCGATCAGCACGGCCAAGGCGCAGCCGCTGTCCCGGGTGCTGTGCGCGCTCGGTGTGCGCGGCACCGGCCGCTCCATGTCCCGCCGCATCGCCCGGTACTTCGCCACCATGGACCACCTCCGCGCCGCGGATGCCGAAACGATGCGGCAGGTCGAGGGCATCGGCACCGAGAAGGCCCCGTCCATCGTCGCCGAACTCGCCGAACTCGCCCCGCTCATCGACAAACTCGCCGCGGCCGGAGTCAACATGACCGAGCCCGGCGCCACCCCGCCCGACCCAGCGGCCGGCGACGCCGAGGGCAGCGCGCAGCGCGAGGAGAAGAAGGAGAAGGTGGAGGCGGCGGGCGGGCCGCTGGCCGGGATGGCGGTCGTCGTCACCGGCGCGATGACCGGCGTACTGGAGAAGCTCAGCCGCAACCAGATGAACGAACTGATCGAGCGCGCCGGCGGCCGGGCCTCCTCCAGCGTCTCCAAGAAGACCACCCTGGTCGTCGCCGGTGAAGGCGCCGGATCCAAGCGTGCCAAGGCCGAATCCCTCGGCATCCGGCTGGCCGCCCCCGACGAGTTCGCCGCGCTCGTCGCCGACTTCCTCGGCTGACCCTCCCCCGGGGTCGATGGGTGTGCCACCTCACAGCGGCTGCCGGGCGGGGCGGGGAACAACCCCCGGCAGTCGACCGTTCTTCACCATGTGACTGCGGAGGGGACAGTGTCCCCGGGCCTCACCTATAGCCCATGGGGACGATCGTCCGGCTGAAGCCCCATGGAGCCTTCCGCCGAGCGGCGACCGCCCTCCGCCAGTCACCTTGTACGGCCCCGGCTGGTCTCCCCCGTCCAGCCGGGGCCTTCTCCGTACGCGCCCCACCCGCTGGACTCCCGCCGACCTGCCTTCGACATCGGCCACGGCGGCCTGGGAACCGAGTTGCGGGCGGTGGCCGCGGCTCCTTCTCCGGGTCCGCTCGTGTTTCTGCCGTGTTGTCCCACCTGGGGGTGCCTCCCACCGCGGTCCCGGTACGGCGCCGATCCTCTCCGGCGCCGTACCGCCACCTGCGCCGGTACTCCCTCATACGTTGCGCGGCGCACGCGCGTACGCGTCGGGGGACTCCTCGGGCCGTGCCACGCACAGAGCCCAGATGACGAACGCCGAGAAGGCGATCATCACGACCGACCAGATCGGGTTGTACGGCAGGGAGAGGAAGTTGGCGATGATGATGAGTCCGGCGATGGCCACGCCGAGGACACGCGCCCACATCGCCGACTGGAACAGTCCGAGGCTGACGATCACGGCGACCGCGCCCAGGATGAGGTGGATCCAGCCCCACCCGGTGAGGTCGAACTGGAAGACGTAGTTCTGGGTCGCGACGAAGACGTCGTCCTCGGCGATCGCCATGATGCCCCGGAAGATGTCGAGCACTCCGGCGATCATGAGCATGACGGCCCCGAAGGCCATCAGGCCGCTCGCCCAGTGTTGTTTCGTCGGCTGCGCGTGCGTGGTGTGTGACGTGGTCATCGTGACGCCTCGTTTCGTGTCGTCCGGTGTGCTCAGCGACCGGAGGTGGAGGTGACGGAGCCTTTGTCGGCCGGCGGGCCGTAGTCGCTCAGAACCAGTTCCTTCGCCCTGCGGAACTCGTCGTCCGTGATGTCACCGCGGGCGCGGATCTCGGACAGCTTGGCGAGTTCGTCGACGCTGCTGGGTGCGCCCTTGCCGCCCGCGGTCTCCCGGATGTAGGAGTCGAAGGCCTTCTGCTGCTCGCGTGCCTGCGCCACCTCGCGGCGACCCATGTCCTTGCCACGGGCGATCACGTAGACGAAGACGCCCAGGAACGGCAGGAGGATGACGAACGCCAGCCAGCCTGCCTTGGCCCAACCGCCCATGTCCTCGTCGCGGAAGATGTCGACGATGATCCGGAAGAGCAGGATGAACCACAGGATCCACAGGAAGAACCACAGCATCGTCCAGAAGGCGCTCAGCAGCGGATAGTCGTACGCGAGGTACATCTGCGCGCTCATGTCCGTCCTCCGTTCCGAGCCTTCGCTCGGCAGCCGTTCTGTGCCGTCCTCAGCGTGCACACGGCAACGAGCGGGCGACCTCACCCGAGACGGGTGATCGTGAGCGTGGTGGCAGACGCATGTGGACGGTCCGACTCGAGACCACCGTGCCCGCCCCCGGGGGCCACTCCCCTTTCAGGCGCCGCTGGGCAGCGGCGCCTGAAAGGGGGACGACCGTCGAGACGATGAGCCGGAGCAGCCGACACCGGACCGCGAACAGCCGGTCAGAGCTCCACGCGGGGCCTCAGACCGTCCCTGAGGTGCCGCGCCGGTCTGCGGTGTGCGACCTGTGGAGCGCGGCCCGCCAGGCGAAGGCGAGGACGAGCTCGGCCACACCGAGCAGCACGAGCCACACTCCGAGCAGCCGGGTCAGCGCGAGGGCCGACTCCGCCGGCAGGGCCAGCACCACGATCCCCGCGACGATGCCGAGCGCCGCGGCGCCGAAGACGAAGCCGCGGTGCGGCAGGTCCTTGGCGGCGAGGGCCGTGTAGGCGGTCAGCATGCCGGACACGAGCCAGACGACTCCGACGATCAGCGAGAGCGCGGCGATGGTCTGCATCGGGTTGCGCAGACAGAGCACCCCGGCCAGGACGAACAGCACCGAGAGGAGCAGCCCGGCAAGCCGTTCGCCGTGCTCCTGCCGGGCGAAGGCCGCCACGAAGCGGAACCCCCCGGTCACGAGCAGGTACAGGCCGATGAGCACCGCCAGGACGTGCAGGGTCTCGTCGGGCCAGACCAGGATCAGGATGCCCGGCACCAGCGTCGTGACCGCCGACCCCAGGATCCAGGTCCATGAGCTGCCGAGCGCCGCCAGCACGTCCGCGGGGTCGACAGCCGACGTCGCGGCCGCCTCGTCGGGCAGGTGCTCCGGTCCGGATTTCGGTACCGAACCAAGCGGTACGGTCATGGCTCCTCCTCGCGCGATCGAGCGGGCCGCTGCCCGGACCACCGGCGGGACGGTGGACGGGGCCGCTCGGCCACCGTCCCGCGCGCCGACGGCGGCCGGATCACCCACAGCGGGTGATCCGCCCCTGAAGGGCCCAGAGGCTGCCCGGACGGAGCACGCCGGGCAGGGCCCTTCCGGCAGGTCGGCAGCTCCGTCCCGGCCGGTGGCGACGGGTCGTGGTCGTTGCCCGAGCCGCCCTCACCGTCGCCGCCTCCTTGTCACCGGCCGAGAAAGCGGCGTACGACAGGAACGCACGTAAGCGCGCAGGGCGTTCGTGCCACGGCCGGTGCAAACGGGGACAGCCGGCGACCGGCTTCGCGACAGCGGGCGCGCCTTGACGCGACAGCCGTAGTGCGCCTTTGAGGCAGAGCTCCTTCGAGGTCGTCCCGCCCGGTCCGTCCCACCGTGTCATCGCGGCGCCCGCGCGGCGACCGCCGGTCGTCGTGGCGGCCGGTCACTCCGGCAGTTGGCGCATCTCCACGACGCGCAATCCCAGCGAACGGCAGCGGGCCAGCAGCCCGTACAGGTGGGCCTCGTCGACGACCGGACCGAACAGGACGGTCTGACCGGACATCCTCACGTGATCAAGCTCCGGGAAGGCTTTGGCCAGCGTCTCCGACATAAGTCCGTTGACGCGGATCTCGTAGCGCATGAGCTGCCTCCCGCGGGCGGTCTGGGGGCAGGCGGACTAAGCCCTTCCCTGCGATCGTCGGCCTCGGCGCGTCGCCCGGCCTCACCCTGAAAAGGTGATCCGTCGGTCGACACGCGGACCACCTGTGTCAGTGCGTCAGAACAATCTTGAACAGGATGATCAGCAGGCCGATCACCAGGTTGACCGAGGCGCTGATGGCCACCATGCGCCAGGAGGCACCGGCACGACGTGCCGCGGCCGCCGACCAGCCCACCTGCCCGGCCACGGCGACGGAGAGCGCCAGCCAGACGGCGCCCTGCGCATCCAGTCCGAGCAGCGGGCTGACGGCCACGGCCACGGCCGGCGGGACGGCGGCCTTGACGATCGGCCACTCCTCTCGGCACACGTCCAGCACCATCAGGCGGTCCATGCTGTACTGCGCCAGGCGCGCCCCGAACAACTGGGCGTGCACATGCGCGGCCCAGAACACCAGGCCGGTGAGCAACAGCAGCAGCACCAGCTGAATGAGGGGGAACGAGCCCAGCGTGCCGGCGCCGACCACCACGGAGGCGGCGAGCATGGAGCCGTAGACACCGCCGGTGTAGTCGGCGTTGGCCCGGCGCTCGGCACGGCGCGCCTCGGCCGTCGTGCGGTCGGTCTCGGACATCACGGCCTCACCTCGCACTCAGCGCATCGCACCGAGGGCGTCGGCCGGAGCACCGGCGCCCGCTTGCTCGGGACGGCTCGCCCGGCCGGTCGGCAGGTGCGAGGTGACCAGGAAACTGGCGAGGGTGATTCCCCCGGTGGCGAGGATCGCCGTTTTCAGGCCTCCGAGCTGCGCGAACTGGGCCGTGCCAAGGACGATCAGAGCCCGCCGATGCTTCACGGTGTCCACCTCATGAGTCGGCCCGGGACGCCGGCGGAGGCGGTCGGGCGGCGGTCGTCCGGCACCCGACCGCCACCGCCCATCACATCCGAGGACGTCACCCGGTGCCTCACCCGCCACGGGCGAAAGCCCTCCGGGCACCGGCTTCTGGGGCACTCACCTGCGCGTGGTCACAGCAGACGCAGCTCGCGCGCACGGCGCACCGCGTCGTTGCGGCGGTTCACCGCCAGCTTTCGGTAGACGCTTTTGAGGTGGGTCTTCACCGTGTTCACCGACACATAGAGGTCGGCGGCGATCTCCTCCGTCGACATCATCTGGGCCAGCCGCTGGAGCACATCGCGCTCGCGGCCGCTCAGCTCCTCCACGACGAGCGACGAGGGCTGAGCCTCGGCCCGAGGCGGCTGGCCGCGTCTCGGCGGACCGGGCATCAGCCAGTCCTCGGCCAGCCCCTGAAGCGACGCCGTGCCCAGGAGGGGGCGGATCCACGGTCCGGCTTCGAGGAAAGGCCGCCGCAGGCGCTCACGCCGGGCCTCGAGGAGTGCCTGGGCGACGAGCTTGTGGGCGGTGGCACGGTCCCCCACCCCGTCTGCGGCCTGCGCCCGCACCAGCATGGCCCGGACGGTGACCGCCGGACCGGTGCGGCCCTCGGTGCGGAGACGGTCGAGCGTGTCGATCGCCGCCAGGGGATTCCCCGCGGCAAGCTGGGCCCGGGCGGCCTCCACGGCATACGCCGGCTGGTCGTCGGGCACCTCTCGCAGCACCCTGGCGGCGCTTTCCGGGTGGCCTTCGGCGAGGTGGGCGGCGGAGGCGACCAGGGCCGCCTGGCCCTCCGCCCAGGGAGAGACCACTTCGGCGCGAACGGCCGGGGCCGCTGCCGCCAGGGCGGCCCGTGCGTTGCCTCGGGCCAGCAGCAGACGCGCCGTCGCGATGGCCCGGCCCGCCGCCGTCACCGGGTCCTGAATCGCGGCACGGGAGTCGGCCTCCTCGTCGAGAAGGGCTTGGGCCTGTCCCAGTTCATTGCGGTCGACGGCCACGGCGGCCAGGACCAGCCGCCAGATGCCGGAGTCGAGGCCGGACGGCCCGGACAGGCCGAACCGCTCCCTCTCGGCCATCGCCGTCCATGCCTTCCGCTCGGCCTTGCCGTGCCGGCCGTCCAGGTAGTCGATCAGCGCCAGGAGGCCCAACGACTCCTGTCGGGGGAGCGCCGTCGAGGCTTCGTCGGAACGTCCGACCACCACGGACAGGACGGCTCGCGCATCCTCGAAACGCCCGGCCCACAGGCGCGTCGAGCCCAGATGGGTCAGCAGGAGAGCGGTGAGTTCGGGATGCTTGTCGAGGAGATGGGCGGGGACCTGCTGCCGTAGCTCTTCAGCCGCCTTCGCGGCCGTTTCCGCCCTTGCGGGAGAACCGGTCAGCCGGGCCACCAGCGCTTCCAGCAGAGCACAGCTCAGCTGGGCCGCCGCCAAGTCGGGCACGTCCGCGGCCAGGCTCTCCTCGGCACGGTGCAGATGGGCCAGGCCACGGTCGAGGTCGCACTGGAACAGGTCATGGGCCGCGCGTACGAGGTCCGTCGCGGGGCTGGAGACCTCGGGCCCCATCCGTGAGAACAGCTCGGCCAGGTCGTCGGAACGCAGGCCGGTGAAGAGCTGCCCGATCGCCAGGTCATCGACGAAGACACCGGCGGTGAACTCCCAGTCGCCCGCGGCGGCACCATGGGCGAGCGTTTCCGGGAGCGATCCGGAACGCCGAAGCCACCGCGCCGCCCGCCGGTGGAGTTCGGGCTCCAGTCCGGGACAGCGCACCCTGAGATGGGCCCGGAGGATCTCCCCGAACAGCGGGTGGAGGCGGTACCAGAGGTGCCCGAGGTCCTCGACGAACGCGTTCTCGCTGTGCAGTTCGGCCAGAATGGGCTCGGCATCGGTCCGCTCCGTGAGCGCGTTCGCCAGCTCGGGACAGAAGCGGTCCAGGACGCTGACGCGCAGCAGAAGGTCCTGTGTCTCGGCCGTCTGCCGCTTGAGCACCTCGGCCAGGAGGAAGTCGGCGACCGTACTCCGCCCTGCCTCGAACTCCTTCAGATAGGTCTCCGGATCGGGGCTCTGCTGCGCGGCCAGGGCACACAGGCGCAGACCGGCGGCCCAGCCCTGGGTCCGGTCCACCAGTGCGCGAGCGGCCTGCACGGGAAGGCTCAGACCGTGACGCTCCAGCAACGCGGCAGCCTCCTCGGGCGTGAAGGCCAGCTCCGCGTCCCGGATCTCGGTCATGTCACCGACCGCCCGGTAGCGATGCAGCGGCAACAGCGGTTCGGTGCGCGTGACGAGGATCAGGCGCATCCCCCGCCCGGAGTGATGCAGGACGAATTCCAGCTGGTCCGCGATCTCGGGAGCGGTCACACGGTCGAACTCGTCGAGCACGACGATCACAGGCGGGTCGGCCCCGCTCAGATGGGCGGCGAGCCGTGCCAGCAGCTTGTGGTCCACCCGGCTCGCGTCCGCTGGGCAGCCGATCTCGCAGGGCACCGGCACACCGGCGGTGCGCAGGGCCTGGAGCACATAGGCCCAGAACATCCCGGAACCCTGGTCCGCCGCGTCGGTGGTGAGCCAGGCGACCGGCTGTCCCAGGCCCGCGGCCCAGTCGGCGACCAGCAGGGTCTTGCCCGCGCCGGCCGCTCCGTTGACCATCGTCAACGGAGTCAGCAGAGCCTGGTCGAGGTGCTCGGCCAGCCGCTCCCGTCGCAGGAACGTGGCGGGGCTCGTCGGCAGGGCGAACCGTGTGCGCAAAAACGGGTCTCCCATGGGATCGACGTGCGGAATCGTCGGTCCCGGGCCGTTCTCGTCGATCCCAGCCACGGCGTTCACCACCACTGTCCGTCAGGTCACGGTCAGGGCACTCCCCACTCAGCATCCCAGCTTTTCTGCGCGTACGCGGATCGGGAGAGCCGACCGGTCCGTCCGTCGGGCCGCGTTGTCCTGTCCTGAGGTGCCCTCTGGCCGTTTCCCAGCGTCTCCGCTCGCTCGCCGGGCCGACGACCACGATGACCAACCGACCGTGTACGACACATCCTTCGAAGTGGTACGCCCACACCGGTCCCGGTGACCGACTTGGGTGCGGGGAGCACACGGGCGAGCAACGCAGGGGCGACCACGCAGACGAGGCGAAGTCCCGCACGCTGCCGCGTCCAGCGGCACGGCGACCCGCGCGCGACCCCACGGACAACCCAGCCGCCACCGAGTGTTCGACCCGTCGGACATTGTTCGAAAACTCTTGACGGTGCGCCACACACCGATTGACACTCTCGCAACACGACGTCACACAAGCGTTACGGCGGGCAGCCCTCGGCCACGGTTCCCGCCGTCGGATCAGCACGCCCGCCGTCCGCCTCCGCCTCCGCCTCCCCTCCGCCGTCAGCCATGCCTCAGCAGGGAACCTCCACATGACGCACATCGCACGCCTTCGCAGCCGTGCAAGACGCCTCGCGGGTCATCTCGCCGGACTGACCGCCGCCTCGCTGCTCCTGGGCCTCGCCGGGCCCGCCGTTCCCGCCCGCGCGGCGGAGACAGCCGAGGCCGCGGACATCACCGACGGCCTTGCCCTCTGGTACGAACTCGACGCCGGCTCCGGCAGCACCGTGAGCGACGCCTCCGGAAACGGCCGCGACGGCACGGTCAACGGCACCGCCGACTGGTCGGCGTCCGGTCAGGGGCTCGCCTTCAACGGTTCCGACACCTACATCAAGGTGCCGGACAACGTCATGAAGGGCATGGCCTCGATCACCGTGTCGATGGACGTGCTGATCGACTCCGCCCAGACCACGCCGTACTTCATCTACGGCTTCGGCAACTCCAGCGGAAGCAACGGCAACGGCTACCTGTTCACCACCGGAAATTCCCTCCGCACCTCCCTCGCCACCGGCAACTGGTCGACCGAGCAGACCACCAAGCCGTCCGACTCCCACAACCTCGCCCGCTCGGTGTGGAAGCACCTCGCCTACACCCAGACCGGCACCACGGGCGTGCTCTACGAGGACGGCGTGGAGGTCGGCCGCAACACGTCGGTCACCAGCACCCCCGGCGACATCGGCTCCGGCACCACCACCGCCAACTACATCGGCAAGTCCGTCTACTCCGGCGACAAGCTCTTCAAGGGCCGGATCCGCGACTTCCGGGTCTACGACCGGGCACTGGCCGACGCGGAGGTCGAGCAGCTCTCCCTCCCCGTCGCCACGCAGGGCGTCGCCGACGACCTGGCCGCCCTGAGCCTCGGTGACACCAGCGCCGTCACCTCCGATCTGGACCTGCCGAAGACCGGCACGGCCGGCGGCTCCGCGATCGGCTGGGCCAGCGACCGTCCTTCCGTGGTGTCGGACACCGGCAAGGTCACCCGACCCGCCGCCGGCGAACCCGACGGCCACGCCACGCTCACGGCAACCCTCAAAAAGGGCACCGTCACCGAGACCAGGTCCTTCGACGTCACGGTCCTTGCCGCGTTCGACGACACCACCGCCACCCGGCAGGCCGCCGAGGCACTGACCGTCCACAACCTCGACGACGTACGCGGCAACCTGACCCTCCCCACGGACGGCGCCTACGGCACCACCGTCACCTGGTCCTCCGCGAAGCCTGAGGTCGTCTCCGCCGACGGCGCGGTCAGCCGCCCCGCGCACGGCGACGGGTCCACCGCCGTCGACCTCACCGCCACCGTCACCAAGGGCGACGCCACGGCGACCCGCACCCTGACCGCCCAGGTGCCCGAACTCCCCGAGAAGCAAGCCCTCAAGGGCTATATGTTCAGCTACTTCACCGGTGAGGGCACCGCGGACGGCGAACAGCTGTACGCCGCCCTCAGCAAGGGCAACGACCCGCTGCACTGGCGGGAGTTGAACGACGGCAAGCCGGTCCTCACCTCCACGCTAGGCGAGAAGGGACTGCGCGACCCGTTCATCATCCGCTCCCCGGAGGGCGACAAGTTCTACCAGATCGCCACCGACCTGAGGATCTACGGCAACGGCGACTGGGACGCCTCCCAGCGCACCGGCAGCAAGTCCATCATGGTCTGGGAGTCCACCGACCTGGTCCACTGGACGAACCAGCGCCTCGTGAAGGTCTCACCCGACAGTGCGGGCAACACCTGGGCTCCGGAGGCGTTCTACGACGCGAAGCTCGGCGAGTACGTGGTGTTCTGGGCCTCGAAGCTGTACGACAACGAGGCGCACTCCGGCGACACGTACAACCGGATGATGTACGCCACGACCCGCGACTTCTACACCTTCAGCGAGCCCAAGGTCTGGATCGACCGCGGCTATTCGGTCATCGACTCCACGATGATCCAGCACGACGACACCTACTACCGGCTGTCCAAGGACGAGCGCAACAACACCTCCTCCACGCCCAACAGCAAGTTCATCTTCGAGGAGAAGAGCGACTCGCTCCTCAACGCGTCCTGGGACGCCGTCGCCGAGGGCATCGGCAAGGGCGCGATGAGCGCTGCGGAGGGCCCGCTGGTGTTCAAGTCGAACACCGAGGACAAGTGGTACGCGTTCCTCGACGAGTTCGGCGGCCGCGGCTACATACCGTTCGAGACCACCGACCTCGGCTCCGGGGCCTGGACCCCGTCCACCGGCTACGACCTGCCGGCCAAGCCCCGCCACGGCACCGTACTCCCGGTCACCCAGGCCGAGTACGACCGTCTGCTGCGCTCCTACCAGCCCGACCAGCTCGTGCAGAGCGTCGAGGACGTGTCGGTCACGACCCGGGTCGGTGACGCCCCGGTGCTGCCGGCCACCGTCCTCGCCGAGTACGCGGACGGCGTCGAGCGGCCCGTCTCCGTCACCTGGGAGGACGTCCCGGAATCGGCGTACGCGCAGGCCGGGACCTTCACGGTGACGGGCACTCTGCCGGACGGCATCGCGATCCCGGTGCGCGCGGAGGTCACGGTCTCCGAGGAGGGGCCCGACGTTCCGGCCGACCTGCTCGTGCACTACGGCTTCGACGAGACCGGTACAGCCACCGTCCGCGACTCCAGCGGTCACGGCTACCACGGGACGTACGTCCGTACGCCCGCTTTCGGCAACGGGGTGAACGACGGCTCGTTCAAGATGTCGGGCGACTCCGCCACATCCCCGTACGTCAAGATCCCTAACGGCGTTCTCGACGGCGCCGGCAGCGTCACCGTCTCCACGTACGCCAAGTGGCAGGGCGGCGACAACTGGCAGTGGCTGTTCGGCCTCGGGCCCGACAGCGACAAGTACCTCTTCGCCAGCCCCTCCAACGGCGGCTCGAAGCTGTACTCGGCCATCACGAAGGCCAGTTGGTCCGCGGAGTCGAAACTGACGGCGGGCTCCCAGCTCACCGCGGGCGAGTGGCGGCACGTCACGGTGACACTCGACGGCGCGACCGACACGATGGTCCTCTACGTGGACGGCGTCGAGGCCGCCCGTGCGACCGGTGTCCCCATCGAGCCGTCCGACCTGTACGACGCGAGCAAGGACTACAGCGGCTACATCGGCAGGTCCCTGTACTCGGCCGACCCGTACTTCGCCGGTGAGGTCGACGACTTCCGCATCTACGGCCGCGCCCTGTCGGCCGCGGAGGTCCTGGAGCTCAGCGGCAACACCACCGGCATCGCCAGGGCGACACATCCGGCACTGAAGGTCGACGCCCTCGTCGACGACGCCGACAGCAGCATCACCCTGCCCCTGACCGAGGGTACTGATCTCACCACCCTGGCACCGGAGTTCACCCTCGCCCACGGTGCGGCGATCAGCCCCGCCTCAGGCAGCGTCCACGACTTCACCAAGCCGGTGACGTACGAGGTGACGGGCTCCGACGGGACGAAGCGCTCCTGGACCGTCTCGGCTCTGATCATGAAGAGTCCGGTCCTGCCGGGGCTGAACGCCGACCCGAACATCGTGCGCTTCGGCGACACGTTCTACATGTACCCGACCACCGACGGCTTCGAAGGGTGGAGCGGCACGCAGTTCAAGGCGTACTCCTCCACCGACCTGGTCCACTGGACGGACCACGGTGTCATCCTCGACCTCGGTCCGGACGTCAGCTGGGCCGACAGCCGGGCCTGGGCGCCGACCATCGCCGAGAAGGACGGGAAGTACTACTTCTACTTCTGCGCCGACGCGAACATCGGTGTCGCCGTCGCCGACTCGCCCACCGGCCCCTTCAAGGACGTTCTGGGCCAACCGCTGCTCAAGGCGGGCGACTTCAGCGGCCAGATGATCGACCCGGCGGTGTTCACTGACGACGACGGCCAGTCGTATCTGTACTTCGGCAACGGCCACGCGTACGTGGTCCCGCTGGACGAGGACATGACCTCCATCGACGCCTCGAAGGTCAAGGACATCACCCCGAGCGGCTACAACGAGGGGGCCTTCGTCATCAAGCGTGAGGGCACCTACTACTTCATGTGGTCCGAGAACGACACGCGGGACGAGAACTACCGCGTCGCCTACGCCACCGGCTCCTCACCCACCGGTCCCTGGACCAAGCGGGGAGTGATCCTGGAGAAGGACCTCTCCCAGGGCATCAGGGGCACCGGCCACCACTCCGTCGTCCACGTCCCGAACACCGACGACTGGTACATCACCTACCACCGTTTCGCCATCCCGGCGGGTGACGGCACACACCGCGAAACCACCGTCGACAAGCTGGAGTTCGGTGTCGACGGCCTGATCGAGAAGGTGGTCCCCACCCTCACCGGCATCGACCCCGTCACGGTCGTCCACGCGGGCCCGGACGCCGGCGGCGCCGAAGGCGACGAGATCCCGCTCGCCGGCAGCGTCTCGGGGGCAGGCACCCCGAAGTGGACCGTTCAGGACGGAGCGCCCTGCACCGTCGCGGCCCCCGGGGCAGCCCGGACCACTCTCACCTGCACCGACGACGGCACCTTCGAGGTCACTCTGACCGGCGGCCGCAGCAGCGACACCTCAAGCGTCAAGGTCGCCAACGCGGCCCCGGCGATCACCTCCGCGACCGGCCCCCGCTCCCCCGTCCCGGTGGGCAGGCGCGTGACCGTCACCGCGGTGTTCGACGACCCAGGCATCGGTGACAGCCACACCTGCGCGGTCGACTGGCAGGACGGAACCGGCCCCACGACCGGCGCCCTCACCGCCTCCGGCTGCCGCGCCGAGCACGAGTTCGCCACGGCGGGCATCCACCGCCCGGTGATCACCGTCACCGACGACGACGGTGCCGGTGACAGCTCGACACTGCCCGAGCTCATCGTCTACGACCGTGCCGCCGGCGCCGCCGACGGCGCGGGCACGCTCACCTCGCCCGCCGGGGCCTACCCGGCCAAGCCGGCCCTGACCGGCAAGGCCGCCTTCTCCTTCACCGCCCGGTACGCCAAGAAAGCCACCGCCCCCACCGGACGGGCCGCCTTCGACTTCGGTCCCGCACGACTGGCCTTCCGGTCCACCGGCACCGACTGGCTCGTGGTCACCGACTCCCGGGCCGTCATCCAGGGCTCCGGCACGGTCAACGGCAGCGGCGGCTATGGCTTCCGCATCACCGCCACTGACGGCCCGGACACCTTCCACATCGAGGTGTGGAAGAAATCCACCGGCCACATCGTCTACGACAACCTCACCGGGACCAGGACGAACGGCACCATCCACGTCGGCGT
Organism: Streptomyces sp. SD15; assembly: GCF_054462255.1. Taxonomy (NCBI): domain Bacteria; kingdom Bacillati; phylum Actinomycetota; class Actinomycetes; order Kitasatosporales; family Streptomycetaceae; genus Streptomyces; species Streptomyces sp. SD15. The sequence continues at coordinate 259,896 of NZ_JBTLMO010000005.1, forward strand.
CCACCGGAAGTAGGACCACGGCCACCGACTGACACCCCCGTAGGGCCGTGCCCGGGATCCATCCGGGCGCGGCCCTACGGGGTCGTCACCACCTGGTGCGGCATGTCACCAGCAGCCGCGCAAGCCTGGTGAGACCGTCCAGGCGGGCGTCACCGCTCGCCCACAAGGTCGAAATCATCCGTGGCCTCCGGTGTGACGTGCGGCCCTTTCGTACGCCGCCACGGATGAGCGAGAGGCGCGGAGACGGCTCGCCACCACGGATCGGTGGGGAGCGTTCCCGCGGGTTCGAAGGGCTCGCCGGGCTGAGGCAGCGCCACCGCTTGGCCGGCCTCCGCGGCGGCGTCCTTGGTCCACTCGCCGGGCTCGGCCCAGGCATGCGGGGCCAGATTGAAGGTGCCCCAATGGATCGGCAGCATCACGCCGCCGGGCTGCCCGCCCTGGAGGTCCAGGTGCGTGCGCATGCCCTCCTCGGGCGCCATGCGAATGTCGGGCTACATACAGCAATTAACCAATCACCCGCAGCGATCCGATGACTGGGCGTCAAACTCCGCTGTCCGCGACAACGCGCGGTTCACTGCGGGCAGCCACACGCGTTCCGTGGGCCGCGCCATCAGGAGGTTCCCGTCGGCCACCCGCGGGAACCCTCGCCGGTTTCGCGAAACACCTCCGGCTTTCTACTCCCCAAGTTCCCCTCAAGTATTGGTTGTTGCTGGCGCAGAACAGGAATGCTCCTTCCCGCAGCGCACCGCAACTCCCTGCCTCAGGACGGCCACTCGCGTCCATCCGGAAACGAGGTGGTAGGCGGATGAACGCAACGTCGCCCCAACCGCTCGATGCCACGGCTCGAGCGCAGTTGCACGCAGTCGTGTTCGACACCAACGCCTTCGGCCGCGGCCTGCCCGATCTGAGGCAACTGAAGCGCTGCAGGCCGATGAGCGTCGAACGAGCGTAAACAATTCCCGATGAGCTTCAGGGGCACTGTGACTGTATGCCGCCGCCCAGCCGCTGGCTCGGCATGGGCAGGGGAAGGACTTGTCACACCTCACGGGTGAGCGGGCAATCGGAGATCAGCCGTCGGCCTCGTGTCGGCGTGCCCATCGTCACTGCGCCACCGGCGGAACCAGAGCCGACTTGGCTCCCCACTCGGCCGTCACGCCGGTCTGCGCAAGGCAGACCGGCTGGGTCGGACGGATGCCGGGGCGGGAGAAGTCGAGACCTGAGATCCAGGATCGCTCCCCCTGGCAGAGCGCGAGCAGTGTGGCGTCAGAAGGTCAGGTCCGCCTTGGAAATGCGGCAGTGGACGCCCTTGACGATGTCGACCACCTGGGAGACCTGGAAGTCGGCGGCCGCGCTGAGGTAGGCGAGGGCAACCGGGCCGGGGACGGAGAAGCGCTCGTCGAGGAGGGTGAGGGCATCGCGTACGGCATGGCGCATCGCCTCGTCGAGGTCGGTGTCCAGGCCCATGACGATGTGCTCGGTGTCGGTCTCGGCGAAGGGGGCGCGCAGGCGGGATGCGAGTCGGCGGAGGGCGGGGTCGCGGTGGACGGTGAGGCGGAGGGTCGCGCGCAGAGGGGCTTCGAAGGCGGTGAGGGCCACTTCGCCGTCGCCCTGGGAGAAGTGCGGGTCGCCGGCGTAGAAGAGGGCGCCCTCGACGGCAACGGGGAGGAAGAGGCGGGCGCCGACGCCGAGGTGGCGTACGTCGAGATTGCCTCCGTGCGGACCGGGAGGCACCGAGTGGACCGGGGCTTCGGTGGCGGGGGAGGTGCCCATGATGCCGAGGAAGGGACGGAGCGGAAAGCGGATGTCGCGACCGTCGCCCACGGGGAGGCGGCCACGGCCGTCGTCGTCGACGGTGGCGACCAGGCTGACCGGGTCGGGGCCGGGGCCCTGGGGGTATTCGCCGGGGAGCGCGCCCTTGCCGTGGCGGTTGCTGATCACGCCGTAGGGGGCGCGACGGCGCAGGCGGAGGACTTCCACTTCGAGTACGTCGCCGGGCTCGGCCCCCTGGATGTGGACGGGTCCTGTGACAACGTGCGGGCCGTGGGCGGCGGGGTCGTGAAGGCGGGTGGAAGCGGCGAGCTCGGCCGTGTCGTGGAGGATGCCGTGGATGCCGGCCGCGGCGAAGAAGGCGGCCGGGTCTCGGCCCTGGTCGGCGAGGATGCCCTCGTGGCTGATGGTGTCGAGGCTGACGACCGCGCCGGAGAGGACCGAAAGGGCCGGCTTGGAGCGGGCGTTGGGGAGCAGACCCCAGTGGACTGCGGCTGGGTCCGCGGGCAGGTAGTGGTCTCCGTCGACGGGGCCCCGGTGGGGTTGGAGCAGGGTCACAGGGCTTCCTGGAGGTCGGCGGCGGTGAGGGTGAAGCCGAAGCACTGGCGGACGTTGTAGACGGTGGCGTCCATGCAGTACGCGGGTGAGGTGGTGGCCACCGCGTCCTCCAGCATCAGCACGTCGTAGCCGAGGCTCGCTGCGTCCATGAGGGTGGCGAGGACGCACTGGTCGGCGTTGACTCCGGCGAAGAGAAGCGTGTCGGCGCGGAGATTACGCAGGACGCTGTCGAGTTCGGTGTCCTGGAAGCCGCTCATGCGGTACTTGGCGATGTGCAGGTCGCCGGGTGCCGCAACGAGGGGTGCGGTGATACCGGCGGACGCGCTGTCGCGTTCCAGGACCCTGGCCCCGGTGGGCAGTTGGGAGCCGAGGCCGCCTCCGGTTCCCTCCTGGTCGTAGACGTGGAGGACGCCGGGCGGGAGGTTCGCGCGGTCGGGGCGGTTGCCCCAGTTGAGCCAGACGACGGGGACGTCGGCCGCCCGGAGGGCGGGGAGGAGCCGCTGGAGTACGGGGATGGGGGTGCGGGCCAGGGACACGTCCACGCCGATCGAGGCCAGCCAGCCGTCGGGCGAGCAGAAGTCGTTCTGCATATCGATGACGACGATCGCCGTTGAGGCCAGGTCGAGCGTCAGGATCTGGGGCTGGGCCTCCACGGTCACGGGGCGGGCCGGGCGCTGCGGACGGCGGAGGTCGACGTGTGTGGCGTCCGCGCTCCAGGAGTTGCGGGAGTTGGGGCCGATTTCATGCATGGGTCAGCTCCAGGAGGGCGTGGTCCGTGCCCGGTGCGCCGATCGCGCAGAGGCCGACCGGGAGGTCGCGGACCCGCAGCCGTGGCATGGTGACGGCGGGCAGCCCGGCGAGCGAGGCAAGGCAGGTGAGGCGGAGGGTTGCGGCTCGTACGGTCTCGACCTCGGCCGGTGTCGCATCGGCGCGGGGGGCCGGGCTGCTCGTGGCGGGAAGAAGGAGCGCGGCGCCGGGCGGAAGGGCTTCGACGATGACCGAACGGGCGGACAGGAGCCCGGAGGTGGCGTCACGCACTTCACCCTCCGCGACCTGGCTCCCCCCTGCGAACCGGGCCTCGATGTCGGCCCCCAGCGCGCCTGGGTGCTTCTCGATCCACTCCCCGTGCGCGGCCCACGCCTCGGCAGCCTGGACGGTACGGAAGGCGGGCAGCCACTCCTCCAGGTGTGGGGCCATACCGGTGTCGGTCCGTACGAGCTCCAGGCCGATACGGAGGGAGAGCGCCCGGCATGCCGCCTCGAAGGATGCCTGGACCTCGGGTTCGGCGAGCGCGGTGAGGGCGTCGTCGACCAGAAGCGCGGTCATCGGGGCTTCGTCGTCCCGGGGCAGGAGCACCTTCGCCGCTGTACGCAGCAGGTCGGGGTCCCGGGCAAGCAGTCCCGCCGTGTCGAAGGACGGGGCCAGCGGGAGCAGGCCGCCGGTGGGGACGGCTCCGTGGGTGGGGCGCCAGCCGTAGAGGCCGCAGTAGGAGGCGGGGACCCGGATCGAGCCCGCGGTGTCCGTGGCCAGCCCCAGATCCGCCCAACCGCGGGCGACCGCCGCCGCCGGGCCGCTGCTGGAGCCGCCGGTGATCCGGCCGGGGGCGGCGGGGTTGACGGGGGTGCCGTAGTGGATGTTGGTCCCGGCGAGACTGAAGGCGAGTTCGTCGGTTTGGGCGATTCCCGCGAGCTGAGCGCCCGCGCTGAGCAATTCCCTTACTGGGTCGGCATGTTGGTGCTCCATCGGCGCATCGGCCAGCCACTGCGGGTTGCCCCCGCCGATCCGTTGTCCGGCGACGGCGAAGAGGTCCTTGACGGCCGTACGTACACCGGCGAGCGGCCCCTCCTCCGCCCCGGCGACCAGCGGCTCGCCCACGACCCGCCACACCGCGGGGTCCAAAGCCTCGTCCGCCACCGGGTCCGGCACCGCGCTGACGTGCGCGGCCGCGATCCGCCAGCCCTCCCCCGTCAGCCGCCACACCTGTGTCTGCATCCCGCGCGACCCGTCGGCCCGTAGCGTTTCGGCGGTCAGTACGGCGACGTCCTCGGCGATCCGCACCTCATGGACGCGCTCGACCCTACGGGCCGGGGCTCCCCCGCTGCGGCCGCGACGGAAGTCCGAGATGGCCGTGTGCCCGCTCAGCACCATGGAACCCTCGGCGCGCACCGTGTCCGGGGCGTCCAGGAACCAGTGGTCGAGGCCCGCCACGTCATTGGCGCCGAGGGCCTGTTCGTACGACCAGAAGGCGTCGAGCAGTTCGCTGCGGTTCGCCCCGCGAGGGCGGTGGGGCGTGGCGGGCCGACCGGCTTGTCCGGCCGGGGGTCCGGGGGTTGCCCCCCGGGAAGGCACAGTGCTCATCGGGCGGCTCCGAGGACGGCCAGGTCCGCGTCGTCGAGCACCGCGAAGGGGCCGCGCTGGATCAGGTCGGCGAAGCCCTCGTCGGGGGACATGATCGTGAGGGTGTAGAGACGTTCGGTGGCCGAGGTGTTGGTGATCCGGTGCTTGGAGCCGAGGGGCAGGACGAGGACATCACCCGGTGCGAGGTCGCGTTCGTGCTCGTCGCTGACCGCGCGGCCCTCGCCCGCGAGCACCACGAAGGTCTCCACGGACTCGGGGTGCCAGTTGAGCGGCTGGGCGCCGCCCGGCTCCCACACCTCGAAGACGACGGTGGTCGGTGAGCCGTCGGCCGGTCCGGTGAGGACGGCGAGCTTGACCGTGTCGCCCGCGGTGATGTGGTGGGCGGTGATCTTGCTGAGCGGCGTGTGGAGCGGGGGGATGGCCATGGCGGGTGTCCTCGACGTCAGGCGTTCAGGCAGAAGGTGGTCAGGCGGAAGGCGGTCAGGCGGAAGGCAGGAAGCGGGCGCATTCGCGCAGTGCGGCCGCGTTGTTGGCGATGGCGGTGTCGACGAGCTTGCGGCCGAGTTCGGGCGTGGCTCCGGTGGGGTCGCCGATGACGCCGTTGCCCGTACCGAAGTCGTCGCTCGTCCAGCCGAAGGAGACGGACTTGCCGAAGCCGATGTGCTCGTAGGCGGTCAGGTGCTCGGGGACACTCCGCTCGGCCAGCGACATGTCCACCGTCTCCGGGTGGAGGTGGAGCATCGCCGCGGTCTCGTTCAGCCCGCCGTGCACCCCCAGACCCAGCTCGCCGGACGGGGACGCGCCGCCCTGGTCCGCAGGGAGCGCGGCGTGCAGCAGGAAGGTGAACAGACCGTATTTGGTACGGAGTTCGCGCAGAGCCACTCCCAGCAGCGCACTGTTGCCGCCGTGCGCGTTGAGGAACGCGAGCCGCCGGACGGGCCCCGTGGCGAGAGAGCGTCCCAGGTCGTCCAGTACCGCGAGGAGCGTCGAGGCGCTGAGCCACAGCGTCCCGGGCGACCAGGCGTGTTCGTCGGACTTGGTGTACGCGAGGCCCGGCAGCAGCGTGATGTCGCAGCCGTCGGATGCGGCCAGGGCGGCGCCCTCCGCTATCGCCTCCGCCATGAAGTAGTCGGTGGCGACGGAAAGATGGGGCCCGTGCTGTTCGATCGCACCGACGGGAAGGACGGCCACGGTGTCGGCGGACAGGTCGGTGACCGACGGTCCGCTGAGGTCGGTGAAGCGGGTGAAGGCCATGGTCAGCGCGCTCCCAGGAGGTGGCCGGGGTTGAGCAACCCCAGCGGGTCGGCGGTGCGGGCGGTGGCACGGACGAGGTCGAGGCGCCGGTCGACGTACCAGTTGTGGACGTCATGGACGCCGACGCCCAGTGCCTCCAGGGCGCCGATCCCCTCGTACACGGTGGCTTCGTCCTGGTAGTGCGCCATCAGCATGCCGACGGTCCCCGAGCGCATCCCCTCCAGGTGCAGCACCGTCCCGGGGAAGACGGCCTTGACCGCCGCCGGGTCGCCGAGCAGTACGTCGCCGCCGATCTCCAGGTGGAAGTAGCCGTCCTTGGCCTTCATCAGGTGGTACGTGGGGTGGTTGAAGGAGAGCGAGGAGATGAGGGCGGGACCGCGCGGCGCGGGACGTACCTCCGTCACCCGGCCGCCGCGCTTCTCGATGATTGCCCGAGCGTCGTCTCCGGCCTGCTCCTCGATGATCGCGCGGACGCTCAGCTCGGCCGGGTCGAGGGCCGGGTCGGCCTCGAAGGTCTCGACGAGGCCGGGCTCGTCGAGGGAGACCAGGCGCGGGGCGGGCTCCAGTCGTACGAGGTCGCTGAGCGCGGCGGTGGCGGAGGCCCACGTGTCGAAGGAGGCGAAAAGGCCGGTCCAGACGCGGGCCGGCTGAAGTGCGACGGTCGCGGTCGTGGTGATGCCGGTGGTGCCGTAGGCGTGGATGTACGGGAGTGCTTCCTCGCCGCGTACGGTGAAGGGCTCGGCCTCCGCTGTGCACGGAACGACGGTCAACTCACGTACAAAACCGTCCCCGTTGGTGCCGTTGGCGAGCGATCCCGTGCCGCCGTTCCCACCGGAGAGGAAGCCGCCGAGCGATGTCCCGAAGGTGGAGGGGAACATCCACAGCTCCTGGCCCAGCGTGCGCGCATGCGCCTCCAGGTCGGACATCTTCGCGCCCGCCTCGGCCCTGATCCACCCGTCGCCCGCGCCCAGGATGCGTCCGCATCCGGTGAGGTCGAGGACGGCGCCGCCGTGCAGCGGGATCGCCTGGCCGTAGTTGCCGGTGCCTTTGCCGCGCGGGGTGAGCGGGATGCGCAGGCGGTGGGCGAGGGCGACGAGGGGCTGGATCTGCTCGTATGACGACGGGCGCAGCACCACCTCGGCGCGACCGGCGGGGAGCTTGGCGGCGAGGATCGGCGACATGTGCGCCCAGTCGCGGGACGCCTTGTCGAGGGCGGAGTCCTCGCGTACGACGGCTTCCTCGCCCAGGAGTGCGGCGGCCTCCGTACAGAATGCGTCGATGCCGGGGGTGCGGTGCGTGGCACCTGGGCCGGCGCCCAACATCGCGTCGTCCACGACCAGTTCGGTCATCCGGCGCAGTTCGGCGGCGGACAGGGTCGTGCCCTTGGGGTCGACGGCCATCACTTCATTCCGATCTTGGTGTCGATGAATGCGTTGGTCGCCAGGTCGTCGGCGCTCAGGCCGGCCGGGATCTTGACGCCGCCCTTGGTGAGGAGCGGTCCGAAGGTCTTCAGGGAGTCGGCGACGCGCTTCTTGTCGAAGCTCGCGATCGATCCGTCGGCCTCGTTGCCGAGGATGCCGAGCTTGACCATCTCCTTGGCGGCGTACTGGCCGGTGCCCTTGGAGTAGACCCAGCTCGTGCCGTACTGCTTGACGATGTCGTCGATGAGCGTGATCGCTGTGTCCGGTGCGGCGGCGAAGTCGGCGGCCGACTGCTGGATGACGGGGACCAGCTTCTTCAGGCAGGGACTGAGCTTCTTCAGTGCGCCGGTGCGGACGGAGAGTGCCTGCGGGTAGACGGTGTAGCCGACATCGGCCAGCAGCTGGAACTTGACCGGTTTTTTCCAGGCGGCGATCTCGTGCTCGTAGAGGTACGGTTCCGCGGTCGCGAAGCCCTGCTGGGCGATGGAGGGGTCGGCGACGAAGCGGGACGGCGCACTGTCGTAACTCCCGTCCAGCTGGCTCTTCTTGATGAGCCCCTTCGACACCAGCATCGGGGCGAAGATCTCACCGTCACGGTAGACGACCTTTGCGTCGCTCTTGCCGATGTCGGCGACGGTCTGCCAGTCCGGGTGGGTCTTGGGGTCCCACATCAGGACCTGCGGGCTCTTCTTCATCAGCGCGGCAACCGCGGTGACGGGCTGCTTGCCGGCCGCCTGGATGGCGCTGTCGGTGGTGACCATGCCGAGGGTGATGGACTGGTCGATGTACATCTGCGAGGCGGGGCTCTGGAACCCGACGGCCGAACCTCCCGCCCGTACCTGGATCTTGACGCCGGTGTCCTTGCCGCCGATGACGAGCGGGCCGGTGACCCGCTTCTTGTCGGTGTCGACGGTGTAGCCGGGGCCGACCAGGTTGTAGAGCGGGCCGTGTTCGGCCTCGGGCTCCCAGTCGGCCTGGACCACAATGGTGGCGGGGCAGACTTTGTCGAGGCGCTGGGCGGCGGGGGCGGGCTCGAGGTCGACAGAGGACCCGGCTGTGGTGGCGCCGGCGCCGCAGCCGGTGGCGGCGAGGATGAGCGAGGTACTCAGTCCCGCAACAAGGCTTCTTCTGACGGAAATTGGCATGGCTGTCTCCCGGGAGGGGCTCTGACGAGGAAGCGGAGAGGGGGTGGGCCGGCTCAGCTGCGGCCGGACGCGTGCCAGGAACCGATGGCGAGGCGGGACAGGAGCGTGAAGAGCGCGAAGACGGCGACCCCGAAGAGGGAGGCGAGGATGATCGCGGCGAAGAGGTCCTCGGACTGGAGGCGTGAGCGGTAGACGTCGAGGAGGGTGCCGATGCCGGGCGCGCCCTGCTTGAAGAACATGTCGCCGACGATCGCGCCGATGACGGAGAGCCCGGAGGAGGTACGCAGCCCGGTGAAGATGGCTGGGAGCGCCGCGGGCAGTTCGAGCTTGCGCAGGCGGTCCCAGCGGCTCGCCTTCTGGAGGGTGAAGAGGTCGTGGTGGGCGCGGTCCACGGACTGCAGTCCGAAGAGGGCGTTGGCGATCAGCGGGAAGAGGGCGATGAGGACGCAGACGATGACCCGGCTGGTGAAGCCGAAGCCGAACCAGAGGCCGATGAGGGGGACGATGGCGAGGATCGGAACAGTCTGCAGAATGACGGCGTACGGATAGAGGGAGCGCTCCAGCCAGCGGGCGCGGCTCATCACGACGGCCCCGGTGATGCCGAGGGCGGCGGCGATGGCGAGCCCGGCGAGAGCGACCTGCGCGGTGAGGGCGAGGGCCTGGAGCATGGGCTGCAGGTGAGTCCAGTCGAGGACGGCGACCTGGAGGACCTGATGCGGGGGCGGCACGAGGAAGCGGCGGGCGGGGGCGAGAAGCAGGTAACTCACCGCGTACCAGAGGCCGATGGCGACGGCGAGCGAGCCGATGGGGGCGAGCAGCGCGACGGGGCCCCGGCGTGTGCGGACAGACACCTCGGCGGCCGGGAAAGTCTCGGCCGTGACGCCGGCGGCAGCATCGGACTGATGCACGGGGGTCTTCCCCTCGTCGGCCGGAGCGGCAGCACCCGAACCGGTGACGGCCGGTTCGGAAGCGGCACACGGTTCGCCGCTCGGGCCGACGGTGACCGAGGCGGCCGTGGTTGCGCGGACAGTCGGCGCGTCGGCGGCCGGGGCGGCCGGGATGTTCGCGGTCACTGGGCGTCTCCTCGCAGGGCCCCGGAGACCGCGCCCGCGATCGCGGCGAACTCCGGTTCGTAACGGAGCGACGCGGGCCTGGGGTGGGCGAACGGGACCTCGAATGCGGCGGTGATGCGTCCAGGTCGGGCCGACATCACCACGACCCGGTTGGCCAGGAAGACCGCCTCGGTCACCGAGTGCGTGATGAAGAGACCCGCGAACCCCGTCTCGGCGAAGATCCGCTGGAGCTCCTCCTGCATACGAAGCCGGGTCATCTCGTCCAGCGCGCCGAAAGGTTCGTCGAAGAGGAAGAGCGCGGGGCGCATCATCAGCGCGCGGGCCAGCGAGACCCGCATCCGCATCCCGCCCGAGAGCTGTCCCGGCAACTGCTCCTCGAAGCCGTCCAGGCCCACGAGACGGATGGCGTCCCTGGCGCGCTCGTGCCGTTCGGCCTTGGGACGGCCGGCCAGTTCGGCCGGCAGCGCCACATTGGCGAGGACGCTGCGCCAGGGCAGCAGGGTGGCGTCCTGGAAGACGTAGCCGATGTCCCCGCCGGGGGTACTGATCTCGCCCGCGCTGGGGGCGTCGAGACCGGAGGCGAGCCGCAGCAGGGTGGACTTTCCGCAACCGGAGGGGCCGACGACTGCGACGAACTCCCCTGCGCCGACGTGGAGTTCCACTCCCGAGAGCGCGGTGGTCCCGCTGTCGAAACGCTTGTCGACGGCTACGAAGCTCAGCGCCGTCTGCACTGCTGTCGCCACGTCAACTCCTTCCTGTGGGCCTGTGGTGCGTTCACCGATGTTCGTAGCATCAACATTCTTTGTTTCGGGGGGATGTCCCGGGCGTTTACGCCCTGGACCAGTCAGAGCGCTTCGCGGATCACCGTCGTACGGCTCACCGCTCGCCCGCCCTTGAAGACGATCCGGTCCGGGTACGAGGCCCCGACAGCCCCGGAGAGCGAGTCGGCCCGTACCGCGAGGAGGTCGGCGATCGCACCCTCGTACGGCCCTGCCGCGGGTAGCCCGAGGACCGTGCGGGCGCCGGTGGTCACCGCGTGGACGGCCTCGGGCAGCGTCAAGTGACCTGCCGCGACGAGGAGTCCGGCGGTCTCCAGGGGATCGGCCCTGCCCACCGGATTGAAGGGGTCGCGGATGTTGTCGCCACCCCCGGCCAGGGGCACGCCCGCGTCCAGGAGGGCGCGTACGGCGGTCAGACCGCGCGGGGTGCGGGCAGGGGTGTCGCGGCCCTGGAGGTAGAGGTTGGTGAGCGGCAGTGCGACGACCCCGATCCGGGATGCCGCCGCCTCCTTGGCGATCCGGGCGGCCTCGGCCGGGTCCAGGCCGCCCAGTCCCACGCAGTGGCTGGCGGTCGCACCGTGGGCGAAGCCCCGCTCCCGTACCGCCTGGGCGAGCAGCAGCAGATCCTTCGGGTCCGGACGGAGATGCTCGTCCGCATGCAGATCGACGCCGACGCCGTGCCGCTCGGCGATGGCCAGGGCGCGGGCGACAGCGGCCTGCGGGTCGTCGGAGAGGTGCGGGCAGCCACCGAGCAGATCGGCCCCCAACTCCAGTGCCTCGTCAAGGACTTCGTCGGGCGCCTCGATGTGCAGTACGGCGATCTGCAGCGCAACCCGCTCGCTCAGCTCCTCGCGCAGCCGCAACAGCGCCCGCAGCCCCCGGAGCGGATCGGGCCCGGGCAGGACGTCGGCGTGGGTGCGGACGGCGGTCGCACCATTGGCGACCAGCTCGTCCAGGGCACGGCGGGCCCTGACCAGCACGTCCTCCTCCGTCACCTGCTCGGCATAGCCGCGCCAGGCGGCGACCGCCCCCGGCAGGTCGCAGGGCGGTGCACCGGCCAGGTCCCAGGTGAGGGCCTTGTCGAGGTGGGCGTGGGGTTCAGCGGGGGCGGGCAGCAACAGGAAGCCGGAGAGGTCCATCTCCTCGCACGAGGAGAGGAGTTGACCGGCCGGCGCGACGGCCGACACCCGCCCGTTCTTGATCAGTACGTCCCGGACCTGCCCTTCGGGCAGCCGCGCCCCGCGCAGCAGCAGCGCCGTCGCCGTCATCGCGTGTCTCCGCTCTCCGGTGCCGTGAGCACCGCGAAGCCGTCGAAGGCGTGCCACATCGCGGGCGCGCCGAACATGTCCTGGCGGCGGACCGGGCGGGTCCGTCGGCGTACCACCTGGTCGAAAGCTTCAGCGACCCGTCCCACGAAGTAATGGTCCTCACGGTGGCGGAGGTTGTGTCCCAACAGGGCCGTTCTGACCGGGAGTTCGGCCAATCGCCGAGTCGATGCGGCGAAGGCGGGTACATCGGCGCCCGGCACATGGGCGAAGAAAGCACCACTGATCAGCGTGTCGCCGGCGAGGAGCTGGCCGCTCCCGGGCTCCCAGAGGCAGATGCCGTCGGGCGAGTGGCCGGGGGTGTGCAGGACGTGCAGCCTCCGCCCGCCCAGGTCGATCTGCTCCCCTTCCCTGAGCAGCCGGGTCGGGCGCACCGCGTCGATACGCCACTGGGTCAGTTCGGGGACGGGCCGCACCTCGATGCGCGAGTCGGTGAGGAAGAAGCCCTCGGCGGAGAGTGCGCTCAGCTCGATGTAGCGCTGTCGCATGTCCTGGGCGATGTGCTCGTACGTCTCGAGCCACTCGCGCGGTGCGGGCTCGCCGTGCAGGTCTGCGCCCGCCTCGTGGACGGCGAAGTCCTTGGCCTCGCCCACGAGTGAGGCGTTGCCGCCCCGGTGGTCGTAGTGGTGGTGGGAGTTGACGACGAGCAGCGGCAGCGAGGTCAGTGCGCGCACCTCGCGCCCGATGTCCCCGATACCCATCCCGGTGTCGTACAGCAGGGCGAGGTCGTCGCCCACGACGAGATAGCTGTTGACGTGCCCGGGCTCGGCGATGAGGAAGGTCCCGGGTGCGGTCTCCTGTACGGAGAACCAGTCGCGCCCGCTCATGCGCCGATGGCGTGGTAGCGGCGGGCGTGGTGGACGAGAGCGCTGACCCCGCCCTGGCCGGGGATGATCTCCTCGATGTCGGCTATCAGCAGCAGGTGGTCCCCGGCCGCCACCTCTTCCCGTACGCGGCACAGAACGGCGTACGTGCTCTGCGCGAGCAGCAGCGGCACACCTCCCTCTCCCGTCGTCCACTCCAGCTCGGCGAACCGGTCGGCGGCCGGATCGGCGAACCGCCGCGAGACGGATTCGCCGTCCGCGGCAAGGATGTTGAGGGCGAGCCTGCCGCCGTCCTTCAGCAGCGGCAGGGTGCGGCTGCCGCGCTGGACGCCGATCGCCATCAGCTGCGGCGTGTGGCTGAGGCTCATCACGGCGGTGCTGGTGAATCCGGCAGGTGTGCCATCGGCTGCGGCGGCGGTCACCACGCAGACGCCGCCTGCGAGGGCGGCCATGGCATCGAGGAATCCGGCCGCGGCGGGTCGGTCGGCTGTGGTCGCGGTCATTCGGGCTCCTCGCTTAGAATGTTCGTCACATCAACATTGAGCGTAGGAGACATGTGTTTCGCGGGAGTAAATCCCCCTCCGAAGTGACCGCTTAGGATTTCCACCATGGCAGACCGCCCCACCGAAACCCCCGCCGATCCGGACCAGCAGCTCGGTAACGCGATCCGTCGGCTACGCAAGAAGCGCGGCCTCACCCTTGTCCAACTCGCGAGCAGCGCAGGCCTTTCACACCCCTTCCTCAGTCAGCTGGAGCGCGGGCTGACCCGCCCGAGCATGCCCTCGCTGCACCGGATCGCCCAGGCGCTCGGCACCACCCAACAGGCGCTGCTGGCACACTCGGCAACCTCCCCCGCCGACATCCATGTCGTACGGGAAGGGACCGGCACCCCCGTCGCCAACAGCGGCGGCTCGGCCCGGATGCTCGGGGCACCCCGATTCGCCGTCCATCCGGTCGAATACACGGGAGGACCCACCGACTTCGAGGAGTACTACGACCACCCGGGCGATGAGTTCCTCTACGTGGTGCACGGCGCGATCGAGGTCGACCTACTGGGCCCCGGCGGCCGCGAACTGCACCGCCTCCACGCCGGTGACAGCCTGCTCTACCCAGGCGGAACCCCGCACCGCTGGCGGGTTCTGACGGACAATCAGGATCTCTCCGAGGTGCACGTCCTCACCGTACAGAACGCCCCTCGCTAGGGCCTGTCCGGCGGATCATGCCGCAGACGCGGGGCCTGGCACGCCCGCCCCCAAGCTCTCGGCTTCGCTCGAGCAGGGAGGTACCCCCTCCGGCGTTGTCGTCGGTTGCCGACTCCCCCAAGTTCTCGGCTTCGCTCGAACAGGGGGGACCCCCATCGCGTCGACGCCCTCCTCCGCCTTGCAGCTGCACGCACCAGGCCCCGCTCACCGGCGATTATCAGGCGCCGTTGCTTCCCTGCGACCTGATCCGCCGGACAGGCCCTAGAACGCCGACCAAAGAGCGACAGGGGTAGAGGGCACCCCGGTGACGAGTTCGTCCACGTGGTGGACGGCGAGAGAGAAGTCGAGCTGCAGACTCCGTCCGGCCCGCGTCTCGAACGCCTGGATCCGGGCGACAGCCTCGTCTACCCGGGTGGCGTCCCGCACCGCCGGCGTGCCCTCGGCGACCGCGACCGCGTCCGTAAGCTCGCGGTCCAGAACACACCCGGCACCGACGACCAGCACCCCGCCGACCCGAGCCCGCGCTGATGACGTGCGCGGTCGCCCTGGCACCCGCGCTATGGGACGTATTCCGCCGGGGTGGTGGACGTCGGCCGGGTCTGCTTTTCTGCCTCTGTCTCGTCGTCCCCCGTGCGTGCCGGGTGGGTCCGGTTGAAGGCCAGGTTCAGCCCGAACGCGATCAGGGTCGCGCTCGTCACCGGTGAGCCCAGCACGATGCGCACACCGTCCGGGAAACGGGAGTAGAGGTCCGGTGCCACGTCGGGCGCCATGCCCACGCCGATCGACACGGCGACGATCAGCAGGTTGTGCGTTCCCTCGAACTCGACCTTCCGCAGTGTGCTGATGCCGACGGCAGCGACCGTGGCGAACATGACCAGTCCCGCCGCGCCCACGACCGGTCCGGGCAGCCCGGCCACCACCGCCCCCAGCTTGGGAACCAAGCCCAGGACAACCAGGATGGCGCCCGCGACGGTGGCCACATGGCGGCTGCGCACCCGAGTCATCGACACCAGGCCCACGTTCTGGGCGAAGACGGTGTCGATGAAGGCGTTCATCACTCCGCCGAGCACCCCGGACAGGCCGTCGGCGGCCAGCCCGCGCGCCATGTCCGCGGTCGTCAGCTCCTTGCCGGTGAGTTCGGCGACCGCGATCAGGTCCGCGGTCGACTCGGCGAACAGGACCAGCATCACGACACACATGGAGATGACCGCGACGGGCGGGAACTCGGGCGCCCCGAAGTGGAACGGAGCGCTCACCCCGATCCAGTCGGCGCCACGGGCGGCGGACAGGTCCACCAGACCCAGCGGTACCGCGACCGCGGTACCGGCCAGCAGCCCGAGCAGGACGCCGGTCTGGGCCAGAAAGCCCCGGCCGAACCTCGCCACCAGCAGGATCACGATGACGACGAGGGCGGCGAGGGCGAGGCGCGACGGCGCCGCGTAGTCCGCCGCCTTGGGGTCGCTGCCGACGACAAGGTTGACGCCGACACCGATCAGCGCCAGGCCGACCACGGTGATCACCACACCGCTCACCAGCGGCGGGAAGAAGCGCGCTGCCTTGGCGAACGGCCAGGCGACGAGCAGGCCGAAGATCCCGGCGGCGAGCATCGAACCGTATACGGCCTGGAGCCCGTACTCACCGGCGATCAGGATCATCGGCGTCACGGCGGTGAAGGCAGCGCCGGCCATCACGGGCATACGGACGCCGAGCACCCGCCCGACGCCCGCGCCCTGGATCATCGTGACGACGCCCGCGACCAGCAGGTCCGCGTTGATGAGCAGAGCGATGGTCGAGGCATCGAGCCCGGCGGCCGCGCCGAAGACGAGCGGCACCGTGACACAGCCCGTGTACATCACCAGAACGTGCTGGAGGCCCAGCACCGCGAGCCGCCCGAACGGCGCCCGCCGCTTCGCGGACATCATCACAACAGTCCCCTCTACCGTGCGAAGTTGGCGGCGATGCGCTGCTGGATGTACTGCTCCGCCGTGATCGGCGGATACCGGCCCTCCGGCCCCTCGACCACCACGTCACGGTCGGCCTGGGCGAAGAAGGCGATGCTGTAGCGGGCGCCCCGGTCCTCGCCGGGGCCCGGGGACTTGACCCGGTGGAAGTTGGACGGAAGCCGGTCGTCGCTCCACCGCATCAGCATGTCGCCGATGTTGCAGGTGATGGCGTCGGCCGACGGCACCACGGGGGTCCACTCCTGGGCCTCGGCCTCCTTCCCCGGGCACACCTGCAGCCCGCCCTGTCCGTCCCGCTGGAAGAGCAGCGTCAGGCAGTCGAAGTCGGTGTGCGCACCGGCCCGCCACACGTTCGGATCGGGCTCGGCGTCCTCGGGGATCGCGAAGTAGTGCAGCATCCGCAGGGTGGACTGATAGTGCATGCTCTGAGGGTCGTGGGCGCGGGCGAAGAAGTCGCCGGCGAAGCCCAGCTTGTCGGCGAAGCAGGACAGGACCCGCATCGCCACCTCGCGGCAGTGCGTCTCGAAGTCGAGGGCGCGCAGCCGGAATTCGGGCAGGACGTCGTCGGGCCAGAGCCCCTCCATGTGAGGGCGGGTGACCTGGTACGACTCCTTCTGGTCCGGTGTCCCGACGGACGGCCTGACCTGGGTCATGGACTCCCACCCGGAGTTGAGGCCCTTCTTCAGCCCATGCCGGGCCTTGTGGGCCTCGGGCAGCGCGAAAAATCCCTCGGCGTTCGTGAACGCCTCGTCCACCAGGGCCTGTTCGATGCCGTGGTTGACCAGCTGGAAGAACCCGATGTCCGTGGCCGCCGCCCACAGCTCCTCGGTGATCTCGGCCTTGCGGGCCTCGAAGTCGGAGAGGTCGATGCGGCGGATCTCCCGCGCCGTGGTCTCGGTTCCGGCCCCGCCCATGCGGGTCTCCTTGTCGAGTTCGGCGAGGCCGTACGTCGATTGAGGCGTCGTGTGCGGCACAGCACGCGTCGTGATGTCAGTCATCGCGGCAAGTACTCCTGGGTACGTCGGAGTGGTGTTCTCCGAGTCCTACGAGGTGCAGTCACCGCCCCTGCACCCCCACCGCGGACACACAGAGGTCCGCGGGCACGGTCGGCCTCGGACCCGTTCGTGGGCCCGGCGCCGTGGGCTGGCACACCCCCGTCGACAGGGGCCATGCGCGATGAAGTCAGCCTGGCGGCTCCGTGTTTCGTCCGGGAACCAGTTCTGTTACTGCGACAGCACATCCACGAGGAACTCCGGGGGAAGGCGGGCACTGTCAATCCCCTCGCATCGTGGAGACCTTCCCATGCAGCCAGCCCCTCGCTGACGCCGGCCCACTAGGACCTGTCCGGTCGATCACGGCGGAGACGCGGGGTGTGGCACGCACATCTGCGGCGTTGTAGTCGATCGGGCTCTTGAAGCGACACACGCTGTGGAGCCGTCGAGCGTTGTGGAAGTCTGTGATCCAGGTCGCGATCCGGAGCAGTTCGTCGTCTTGGTCAGCCGGCGGCGTCCCGGCCCGGCGGGCCCCGGAGATCCAATCGGCCAGGGGCGGCCCACGTGACTGCCTACGGTCTCGCACGGGCGGAGCGCACACTCTGGCGCATGACCAGGTGCGTGCCCAGCATGACGTTCTGCTCGCTGTACATCGGGTCGTCGCGGTGCAGTGCCATCCGCACCGCGGCGCGGCCCAGTTCGTCGAAGGGCACGTGCACCGAGTTCAGCGGCGGGTAGAGATCGGCACAGATCGGCTCGTCGTTGTAGCCGATGAGCGACAGGTCGTCCGGGAGTGACAGACCTCCCTCACGGGCGGCGGCCATAGCGCCCGCCGCGAGGTAGTCGTCGAAACAGAAGGCCGCGGTATACGGCAGGCGCCCGGCTGCCAGATGGGACCGCACGGTCTCGTAGCCGAACGTCCGGTCGGCTCCTCCGATGTGGAGGAGGCCCGGATCCGGAGTGATGCCGTAGTCTTGGTGCGCGCGACGGTATCCAGCGACGCGCAGGTCGGTCGTGGTGTGGTCACGCGGGCCGCCGAGGAGGGCGATGCGCTGGTGGCCGAGGGACAACAGGTGGCTGACAGCTGCGTGGGCGCCACCTTCATGGTCGTAGTTCACGACCGTGATCGGCAGGTCGGGCGCCGGGGCGGGCCGTCCGCAGAGCACCAGCCTGGAGCCGCTGGCGTCGAGGACCCTGGCGAAGCGGGAGATGCGCTCGGCGTAGTGGGGTGTGACAACCGTCCCGCCGATGAGCACGACGGCCTCGGTGTTGTGCTGGCGCAGTGTCTCCAGCAGCGCGATCTCCCGGTCCGGGTTGCTTCTGGTGGAACAGACGATGCAGAGCCGGTCCTCGTTGACGGCCTGTTGTTCGATACCGCTGGCGACCCGGTTGTGGAACTGCCAGGACAGTGCGGGAAGCAGGATCGCCACGGTGCGCGAGTGCGGGGCCGACAGGGCGCGTGCCTGGGCGTTGACCACATAGTCCAGCTCTTTGATGGCCCGCTGGATGCGCGCCTGCGCCGCGGAGGACACCGGGCGGCTGCCGGTCAGAACCCGGGAGACGGTCGCTGGGGAGACTCCGGCTCTTGCAGCGACGTCGCGGATGGTGGCGGCTCGTGGAGGCGCGTCCTGGGGGTCGTGCATGCCTGAAGTATACGGTTGCCTGTCTGTTTCCTCCGGGGACAACGGGCTCACTTGAGCATCCCCACGGTGAGGCCGGCCTGGATGCGTCGTTGGAGTGCGAGATAGAGGCCGATCACGGGGACCGCCGCGATGACGAGTCCGGCGAACAGAGCGCTCCAGTCCGCCTCGTAGCCCTGCTGGCTGGCCAGGTTCGCCAGCCCCTGGGACAGCACGTACTTGTCGCGGTCGGTGTTGAGCGCGACCGGCAGCAGGTACTGGTTCCACATGCCGAGGAAGTTGAAGATGCCGACCGACAGCAGGCCCGGCTTGGCCATGGGCAGCATGACCCGGAAGAAGATGGCCTCCTGCGAGGCGCCGTCGATGAGGGCGGCCTCGGCCACCGCCGTGGGCAACGTCCGGAAGAAGCTGGTCAGGAAGAAGACCGTGAACGGCAGCGCGTACGCCGTGTAGACGAGGATCAGGCCGTGGTAACTGCCGAGCAGGCCGAGGTTCTTGACAACGAAGAAGAGCGGGACCAGGGCCAGCACGACGGGAAACGCCATTCCGGCGACGAACGCGTAGTAGATCAGTCGGCATCCGGGGAAGGTGAACCGGGCCAGCACGTAGGCAACCATGGAGCCCAGGACCATCGTGAGGACCAGCGAACCGAACACGACGACAAGGGTGTTGACGAAGTAGTCGCCGATGCTCGCCTTGGACCAGGCGCGGGTGAAGTTGTCGGCATGCCAGGTGCCGGGCAGCTGCCAGGGGTTGCCGAACAGCTCTCGGTTGTCCTTGAACGCGCTGATCAGGGCCCAGAGCAGGGGCACGGTGGACAGCACGGCCCAGAAGACGAGCAGGGCATGGGTCGCGCCGGTGGCCAGGGGGGCACCGACGCGGGTGAGGCGCGGCGGAGTTGCCGTCGTGGTGGGCTTCGGGACTCGGTCGTGCTCTTGTCGCGGGGGGTGCGCAAGGCTCGCGCCGGCATGCGTGGGGTGAGACGAAGTCTTCATCGTGGTGGGCCTCAGAACTCGATCGTGTTCTTGTTGCGGGAGCCGCGGAAGGTGAGAGCCGTCAGCAGCAGGCTCAGCAGGCTCAGCATCACGCCGATCGCCGTGGCGTAACCGAACTTGCCGTTCCCGAACGCGGACAGGTACAGGTACTGGGAGAGCACCATGGTGGAGTTGTCCGGGCCGCCGGTTGGGGCGAGGACCATGAACAGCGCGAACGCGTCGAGCGCGTGGATGCCCAGGTAGATCCAGGCGACCTGGACGGACTCCCGCAGCAGCGGCAGGGTGACGCGGGTCAGCGTCTGGAAGCGTCCGGCACCGTCCAGTTCGGCGGCCTCGAAGATGTCCTTCGGAATGGACTGCATCGCGGCGCTGAACAGCACGACGTAGAAACCGACACCGGCCCAGACCATCACTGCGATCAGTGACCACAGAGCGACGGCCGGGTCGCCGAGCCATGTGCGTGCCAGCCCGCCCAGACCGGTCGCCTCCAGTCCGCCGTTGAGCAGCCCGATCTGCGGGTTGTAGATGAACTGCCACAGGATCGCTGTGATCACCACAGGGAGAATGTGCGGAAGGAAGTAGACCCGGCGGTAGAAGGCCGAGCCCCGTACTCCCGCCACCTTGCCGCCCGAGCCGCCCACATTGAGCATGGCGGCGAAGAACAGCCCCAGCACGATCGTGACCAGCGGGACCACCAGCAGGAGCAGCCCGTTGTGCCCCAGGGCCTGCCAGAAGTCCGGGTCCTGGAAGAGGCGTTGGAAGTTGTCGAACCCGACGAAGGGCTTGTCGGCGGTGAACCCCGACCAGCTGGTCAGCGAGATCGAGAACGCCTGCGCGTAGGGAGAGACCACCAGCGCCCCGTACAAGGTGAGCGGCAGTGCCAGGAAGAGGAGGATGATGCGGGTTTTTCCGTGGTTCACGAACGACTCCGGGGATGGGGGAGATGGGATCCGCCGTCCCTGCGGGGCGAGGAACGGCGCATCCTCTGTGCCTGTGGCGTGATCCGCCGGACAGGGCCTAGCTTTTGAACTTCGTGATGGCGGAGTCGGCGGCGATGGCGTCGGCCTTGGCCTGCATCTTGGAGAGGAACTCGGTCGCGTCGATGCGCCCGGCGAGCAGGTTGGCGAACTCGGACTTCAGCGTGGTGGTCAGGTCGGCGTACCAGCCGGTGAACCGGTAGCTGAACAGGTCGTCCCCGGCCGCGGTGACGGCCTGCAGTACCGAGCCCAGCGCGGTGGAACCGAAGTCGTTGTCGCCCGTGGCCCCCTTGACGACGGTGAGGGCATGGGTCGTCTCGGTGAAGTTGGACGCGGCTTCCTTGGAGAGCATGATCCGCAGGAACTCCATGCCGCCGCGGAGGTTCTTGGCCTTGGCGGGGACGACGAAGATCTCCCCGGCGGTGGCGTGCAGCGCGCTCTGCGGCAGGGCACCGTCCGACGAGAGCGGGGGGACCGGGCCGAAGACCATGTCGAACCCGTCCGGGGTGATCGCCTTCATCTCGTTCTCGACGTACGAACCGGCGTGGTACATCGCGGCCTTGCCCTGCACCCACGCGGTCTGCGCCTGGGTGTGGTCCAGTCCCTCGCTGCCCTTGAGGAAGTACCCGGACGAGGCCAGCCCCGCGATCGCCTCCGCGGCGGCCTTGACCGGTTCGGCCTGCCACGCCTTGGGTTCCAGGTTGTCGATCGCCTTGATCACGTCGACGCCGCCCTGCTTGGCCGCGAGGGCCATGAGCGGGCTGAAGAAGTAGTCGGGCGCCGTCGTGCCGCCGTACGCGAAGGGGGCGATGCCCGCCTTCTTGATCTTGGCGGCCAGTTCGGTCAGGCCGTCCCAGGAGGTCGGCCAGGTCCAGCTGTGCTTGTCGAACAGTGCCTTGGAGTACCAGAAGCCGTTGACGGTGAAGACGTACGGAAGGCCCATCACCTTGCCGTCGAACGTGGTTGCGTCCAGCGTGCCCGGCAGGAGCGTGTCCTCGACCGTGGTGTCCTGGTCGTCCACCGAGGGGGCCTTCAGCAGGTCGGCCAGCTCGGCCAGCTGGCCGTCGGCGACCAGCGTGCCCATCGCCATCTTCTTGGCGCCGCTGTTGTCGATGACGTCCGGCGGGTCGCCGGCGACGAATCGCGGCTGCAGTTCGGTCTGGATCTCGGTGATCCCGGAGTGGCTGATCTTCGCCTTCGGGTACTTCTCGGCGTACAGCTTCTCGTCGAACTTGGCGTACTCGTCGCTGTAACCGCCCTTGAAGACGACGACGTCCAGCGCGGCGCTCTCGTCGATGCCGAACGGGTTGGTGGCGCTGGCCTTGCCCTTGGCCGAGCCGGCGTCGGCATCGCCGTCGGCGGAGGCGCAGGCCGCCAGCAGGCCGGAGCCGGACACAGCGAAAGCGGCGACCGCTGTCGCTCTCAGCAGGGATCGTCTCGAGAACGTCGGGGGCTGGGTGTTCACTGGTGCTCCTTTGTGCGACGGGGTTCGCTGTGCGAGGGGTGGCACGGGGAAGGCCGGCTCAGGCGAGCAGCGCCAACTGGTCGGCGCGGATGCCCCCGTGCAAGGGCTCGTCTGTGGTGAGGCGTTCGATGTCGGTGACGGCGAACTCGCCGAGCCGGCGTATCTCGGTGCCCATCGCCCCGGCCACGTGGGGCGTGACCATGACGTTGGGCAGGGACAGCAGCGGGTGGCCGGCGGGCAGGGGCTCGGGGTCGGTGACGTCCAGGACGGCGTCGATCCGGCCGTCTGCGCAGTGCCGGAGCAGCGCCTCGGTGTCGATCAGTTGTCCGCGTGCGGTGTTGATCAGGACGGCGCCGTCGCGCAGCAGGGCGAGGCGGCGGTCGTCGAGCAGGTGGTGGGTCTCGGGCAGGGCCGGGGCGTGCAGGCTGACGATGTCGCTGCGGCGCAGCAGGTCGTCCAGCTCGACCAGCTCCACCTGTCCGGCCGGATGCAGCCCGGCCGCCGCGGGCGCGTCCAGGGTCGGGTCGCTGACCAGCAGCTGGAAGCCGTGCGGGGCGAGCAGCTCCAGGACGAGACGGCCCGTGCGGGACGCGCCGACGATCCCGACGGCGCGCTCATGGTTGCCGGTGTCGTCGGCGAGCTTGTTCTTGTACTGGCCCCGTGTGTAGTCGCGGGCCAGCCGGAAGGCACGCTTGCCCGCGAGCAGGATCGCGCCGACGGTGTATTGCGCGACGGGGAAGGCGTTGGCGGAGGCCGCCGAGGAGACGAGGATTCCGCGCTGCCAGACCTCGGGTGTGAGGTGGTGCTTGACCGATCCCGCGGCGTGCACGATCGCGCGCAGCCGGGGAGCCGCGTCGAGGACGGCGCCGTCGATGAGCGGGCAGCCCCAGCCGGTGAGCAGCACGTTCACGTCCGCCAGGTTTCTGCGGGAGGCCGGGTCCGCGAAGTCGACGATGATGCCGGGCTGGACGTCCACGCTCCTGTCCAGCCGAGCGGTGAGCTCTTCAGTGAGGGCGAGGGCGGCGACCTCTGGCTGCATCGCGATCGCGACGGTCATGCGACGGCTCACCGATTCACTGCTCCTTGGGTGTGGGATGGGGTTGCTTCATGATGTGCAACCGGTTTCACGTGAGATGGCCGTCAAGCTATTGAGCGTCGAGACGTTCCGTCAAGAGTTCCTCCACAGAAATGGCCCTCCACCGGTCAGCAAGCTGTGAGTCCGGGGCGAGTTGAGTCCGATGGGTTGCCTCCTTGGATGAAACCGGTTTACCGTCCCCGCCCAACTGACCCACCCGGCCAGCGGGGCAGCTGGACAACCACCCGACGACGGGCGCCCACGTCCGTATGACCGCGCCCCGCACGGGGTGCAGAGGAGATCCCCGATGCTCACTCGCCGACAGTTGCTGCACCTCGCCACCGCCACGGCCGGCATCACCCTGGGCATGGCCGCGATCGGCTCACCGCCGGCCTTCGCCGCCGACGAGTACGACACCCTTCGCCTGCGCTGGATCGACAGGACCCTGCTGGGCAGCGGCTACGACGCCGCGCAGGAGCCGTTCGCCACCCTGCTCGCCCGCACGGGCAGCACCGCGTCCGGCTTCCTTTCTGACATGAACCCGTCGACCGCCTCTCTCTGGGACGACCTGCCGATCGGCGACGTCAGCGGCAACGTCACCTCCAGTTACGTGCGCCTGAAGTGGATGGCCCAGGCATGGGCCTTCGACGGCACTGGGCTGACCGGGGACGCCGACCTCCTCGCCGCCGTCCTGACCGGCCTCGACTGGATGTACGCCAACGTGTACACACCGACGACCACCACCTACGACAACTGGTGGGACTGGCAGATCGGCGCCTCGCGTCTCTCGCTCGACATCGCCTGCCTGGTCCACGCCGAGCTCAGCAGCGGCCAACTCGCCAACTACCTGGCGGCGATCGACGCCTTCGTGCCGGACTCCGCGGTCGCCACCTACAGCGGGGTCAGCACCGGAGCCAACCGTGTCGACCTGTGCCGCGTGCTCATCCTGCGCGGCATCCTCGCCAAGAGCTCGGCGAAGATCGCCACGGGCGTCGCCGGTCTCTCCCCCGTGTTCCCGCTGGTCCGCAGCGGCGACGGCTTCTACGCCGACGGATCGTTCATCCAGCACACCAACGTGCCCTACACCGGGTCCTACGGCTCCGTCCTGATCAGCGGACTGGCCGGTCTGCTCTCGCTCCTGGCGGGATCGAGCTGGGAGGTGACCGACGACAGCCGGCAGCTCGTCCTCGACGCCGTCACCGACGCCTTCGCCCCGTTCCTGTTCAACGGGCTGATGATGGACGGCGTGTCCGGGCGGGCGACCAGCCGCGGCGTCAAGACCGTGGACAATCCGCTGGGCATCCAGCAGGACGACCATGTGCGCGGCCATCTCATCATCGGCAGCATCCTGATGCTGGCGGACGCGGCCTCGGCCGACGAGGCCGCCACCTGGAAGGCGATGGCCAAAGGCTGGCTGGAGCGCGACTACTGGGCCCCGTTCCTGGAGGACTTCTACCAGACGCTGCCCGTACTGGCCCTCGGCCAGTCCGTCCTCGACGACACCTCGATCACTGCGGTCGCCGAACCGGTCGCCTCCCGGGTCTTCGGCAGCATGGACCGGGCCACCCACCGTCGCGGCTCCTGGGCCCTCGCCGTCTCCATGTGCTCCGCGAGAACCGCGTTCTACGAGTGCATCAACGGCGAGAACCTGCGCGGCTGGCACACCGGCTCCGGAATGACCTACTGGTGGGGCGGCACCTACGGCAACGGCCAGTACTCCGACGCCTATTGGCCGACCGTCGACCCCTACCGCCTGCCCGGTACCACCGTGTCCCGCATCCCGCTGACGGACGGACAGGGAGCCTCCCGGCCCACCCCGCCCGCGGGAGCCGTCTGGGCCGGAGGTGCCACCGACGGAACGTACAGCGCGCTGGGCCAGGACGCCCGCGGCCTCGGCTCCACACTGGCCGCCAAGAAGTCCTGGTTCTGCCTCGATGACCAGGTCGTCTGCCTCGGCGCCGGGATCACCGCCACCGACGGATACGCGGTCGAGACCACCGTCGACAACCGCAACCTCGGCTCCGTCGCCGCCAACGCGCTGACCGTCGACGGGACCGCCCAGTCGACCACACTGGGCTGGTCCGGCAGCTTCACCGATGCTTCCTGGGCGTCGATCACCGGGGTCGGCGGCTACGTCTTCCCCGGCGGGGCCACCCTGAACGCGCTGCGCGGGGCCCGCACCGGCGCCTGGAGCGACATCAACACCGAGAGCTCGACGGATTCCCTGACCCGCCGTTACCTGACCCTGTGGGTCGACCACGGCACCGACCCCACCGGCGCTTCCTACAGCTACGTCCTCCTGCCCGGCGCCACGCCGAGCCTCACCGCCGCCCGCGCGGCCGACCCGACGGTCACCGTCCTGGCCAACACCGCCTCCGTCCAGGCGATCACGGACACCGCCACCGGTGTGACCGCCGCCAACTTCTTCTCCGCCGGCAGCGCGGGCCCGATCACCGTCTCGGCCCCCTGCTCCGTCCTCGTGCGGGAGTCCGACGGCACGCTGTCGGTCAGCGTCGCCGACCCCACCCGCGCCGCCGCGACCGTCACCGTCACCATCGACCGCAGCGGATACACCACGGCGACCGCGGACGACGGCGTCAGCGTCGTCGGTCTCGCTCCCCTCACCCTGGTCGTGGAGGTCGGCGGCGCCCAAGGCGCCTCCCGCACCATCACGCTCGGCACCGGCACGACCGTCACCGCCGGCACGTACACCGCACTCGCCCCGACCGCCGACGCCTACGTCCGCGACGGCTCCTACGCCGACACCAACTACGGCAGCACCACCGACCTGGTCGTCAAGAACGCAGGCACCGGCTACCACCGCCGGTCCTTCCTCAAGTTCGACCTGTCCGCCCTGGCGGGCACACCCAGGCGCGCGGTGCTGTGGGTGCGCGGGGCCACCTCCGACTCCACCGGCACCCAGGCCACCCTCACCGGGTACGCGGTGAGCAGCGACAGCTGGACGGAGACCGGCCTGACCTGGAACAACCAGCCGCCGCTCGGCGACGCGCTGTCCTCCGGCCCGATCGGCAACGCCAAGGACTGGATCCCGATCGGGGTCACCGGCCACCTCCAGACCCAGAACGCGGGCGACGGGACGGCGACCATAGCCCTCGCCGAGAGCGCGGCCGGCGTCGCCATTCTCCTGGCCAGCCGGAGCAGCTCCACCAACCAGCCGTTCCTGCAGGTCATCACTGGTTGAGTGGGTTTTAGGAAACAAAGGAAACCGATTGCACAGCCCATAATCGATCTCTACGATGACGGCCATGCCCACCCCGTCACAGCTGTTCGGCCCAGCCCCCACCACCCGGGAAGGCTGGGCCGACGCTCTGCTCGCCCTTGTCGCACCCGCCACGCGCACGGCGGCTGCCGGCCCCGGACGGATGCCGGTGCATCCGAGCATGAGCGATCACCAGGCGGTCTGGTTCGAGCTCGTCGCCCGTCCCCTGTGGGGACTCGCCGCGCACGCTGCCAGCGGCCTGTCCGGCGCGGACCGGCAGTGGGAGGAGGTGCGCCACGCGCTGACCTCCGCCGTCGACCCCGAACACCCGTGGTACGTCGGACGGCCGGCCGACATGGACCAGCGCCTCGTCGAATCCGCCGCCGTCGGTTACGCGCTCGCCGTCGCACGGCACCAACTCTGGGACCCGCTCACCGAACGGCAGCGGCAGCAGCTCGCCGACTGGCTGTCGGCGGCGGCGTCGGCGACGCCGTGGGACAACAACTGGTGCTTCTTCCCGGTGCTCGCCGCTGTCGGGCTGCGCTCGGTGGGTGTGCCCGCGGACGAGACACGGATGGCCGCGCATCTGGACCGTATCGAGGACTTCGCCCTGAACGACGGCTGGTACGCCGACGGGGCCGGCACGCCGGAGCGCCTCGGCTCGCGCGACTACTACGTCCCGTTCGGATTCCACTTCTATGGGCTGCTGCTGGCCTCGTTGAAGGCGGTCGGCGAGGAGCGGAGCCGGCGCTACCGGCAGCGTGCCGCCGAGTTCGCCACGCAGTTCCAGCACTGGTTCGCCGCCGACGGAGCAGCGCTGCCCTTCGGACGCAGCCTCGGCTACCGGTTCGCCCAGGGCTCCTTCTGGTCGGCCCTCGCTGCGGCGGACCAGCCCGCCGTCGGCTGGAGCACCGCACGCACGCTGGCCCAGCGCAACCTCACCTGGTGGTGGCAGCGGCCGGTCCTCGCCGAGGACGGCTCCCTGACCGTCGGCTACGCCTACCCGAACACCGGCGTCGTCGAGCAGTACTTGGCCGGCGGCTCGCCGTACTGGGGCACGAAGGTCTTCGCTAGCCTCGCCGCGACCGAAGACCATCCGTTCTGGACGGCGACGCCCACGCCGGCCCCGCCTCCCGGAATCAGCAAGCAGCCTGCCGCGGCGATGATTCTCGCGCGGGACAGGGCGGGGGACGTCGTCGCGCTCGCCGGGCAGAACGCGCCCGCCTGGAACCCCCGCGGCGGGACCGCCAAGTACGCGAAGTTCGCCTACTCCACTCTCGCCGGATTCAGTGTGCCCACCGGCGAACCGTCCCTGGAGCAAGGAGGTTTCGACAGCGCGCTGGCCCTGTCCGACGACGGCGAACGCTGGCGTACGCGTTCCGCCGGAGAGTCCCGGATCGACGGCGAGACGCTCGTCGTGCGCTGGCAGCCATGGCCGGACGTGGCCGTCGAGACCCGCCTGCGGCACACCGACGGCGGGCACCTGCGCGAGCACCGCATCACCACCGGGCGCCGGCTGTACACGGCCGAAGGCGCCTTCTCCGTCCCGAAGACCGGTCTCGGAGCGACACCCCACAACGTCACGGAGCACCCCGGCCTGGCCCGTGCGACGGCCGACACCGCCGTCAGCGAGATCGTCTGCCTCGCCGCCGACGCATCACCACGCGAAGGCGTCGTCGTACTGCCACTGCCGGGCTCGCACCTCCTGCACCCGCGCACAGCCGTTCCGACGCTGCGCGGCGTACTCGATCCCGGCGAGCACATCCTGCGCTGCCGTGTGTCCCTCACCCGCCGCTGATCACAGCGCCATCCAGAGGGTGGCGCCGAAGTCCGTTCCCCTCACTGGAGCATGCATGTCCGCCAGCCAGATCCTCGTGTACACGGCGACCGCCGCCTACCGGCACGCGTCCATACCCGCCGGCGTGGCCGCCTTCGGCGAACTGGGCGCCGAACACGGGTTCAAGGTCCACGCCACCGAGGAGCCCTTGCGCTCCCTGGACGGGTACGACGCCGTCGTGTTTCTGTCGACCAGCGGCGAGGTCCTCGACGAACCGGGCCGGTCGGCGCTGCTGGACCACGTTGCGGGCGGTGGCGGATTCCTGGGGGTCCACTCCGCTGCCTGCACCGAGTATGAGTGGCCCGCCTACGGTGAACTCCTCGGCGCCCGGTTCGCCGGGCATCCGCCGGTGCAGCCGGCCGTCCTCACCGTCGACCGCTCGCACCCGGCCACCGCACACCTTCCGCGGCAGTGGCACTGGACCGACGAGTGGTACGACTTCAGGACACCGCCCCGCGACGTCACGGTGCTGGCCACCGTGGACGAGACGACCTACACCGACGGCGGCATGGGGGCCGATCACCCCCTCGTCTGGTACCGGCACCACGGCCGCGGGCGCAGCTTCTACACCGCACTCGGCCATGCTCCCGAGACCTATGCCGACCCGACCTTCAGGGCGCATCTCCTCGGCGCCCTGCAATGGACCGCTGATGTCCAAAACTGATGTTCATCGCTGACACCTGAGTCTCCGATCACTAGGGCCTGTCCGGCGGATCATGCCGGAGACGCGGGGTCCGGCACGCCGATCTGCGGCGTTGTCGTCGGTTGCCGA